>JBBJMS010000001.1:0-100851 GCA_037720315.1 Variovorax sp.
CCACTTCGGCACCAGCTTCTTCAACCCGGCCGGCGGCGGCGACCCGGTGATGTACCAGCACATCTTCTGGTTCTTCGGCCACCCCGAGGTCTACATCATGATCTTGCCGGCCTTCGGCATCATCAGCCAGGTGGTCCCGGCGTTCTCGCGCAAACGGCTGTTCGGCTATGCGTCGATGGTCTATGCCACCTCGTCGATCGCAATCCTTTCGTTCATCGTGTGGGCTCACCACATGTTTACCACCGGCATGCCGCTCACCGGCCAGCTGTTCTTCATGTACGCGACGATGCTGATCGCGGTGCCGACAGCGGTGAAGATCTTCAATTGGATCGCAACCATGTGGGAGGGCTCGATGAGCTTCGAGACGCCCATGCTGTTTGCCGTCGGCTTCATCTTCGTGTTCACCATGGGCGGCTTTACCGGCTTGATTCTCGCCGTTGCGCCGATCGATACGCAGCTGCAAGACACCTATTACGTGGTGGCGCACTTCCACTACGTACTGGTGGCTGGCTCGCTGTTCGGCATGTTCTCCGGGTTCTACTACTGGGTGCCCAAGTGGACCGGCGTCATGTACAACGAGACGCGCGGCAAGATCCATTTCTGGTGGTCTCTGATTTCCTTCAACATCACCTTCTTCCCGATGCACTTCCTGGGGCTGGCGGGCATGCCGCGTCGCTATGCCGACTATCCGATGCAGTTCGCCGACTTCAATGCAGTGGCTTCGGTGGGTGGCCTGTTCTTCGGCCTTGCACAGGTGTACTTCTTCGTCGCCGTCGTGCTGCCCACCATGATGGGCAAGGGCGAGAAAGCCGCGGCCAAGCCGTGGGACGGTGCAGAAGGCCTCGAATGGGAAGTGCCTTCGCCCGCGCCGTTCCATACCTTCGAAAACCCGCCCCGGCTCGACCCGACCGCCACCAAGGTGATCGGTTGAGGAAGATCTGCAAATGACACCCGAGCAAAAGAAGAACAACCGTCGCATGGGCCTTATCCTGGCCTCGATCGCAGTGCTGTTCTTCATCGGTTTCGTGGCTCGCATGGTCTGGCTTGGCCGTTGAGTCGAACCGAAGCAAGAGACAACATGGGAATCGGTCAACGCATCCGTCGCGAAAACGTCCGCATGGTCGGCAAGCTGGCCGTGGTCGCGGCGGGCATGTTCGCGTTCGGCTATGCGCTCGTGCCGATGTACCGCGCGATTTGCGAGCTGACCGGCATCAACGTCCTGGCATTGGCCGAACTCGAAGTGCCCGGCGGCGCCAGTGGCGGCAAGAAGGTGCGGCTGCCAGACAACACGCAAGTCGACACCAGCCGCACGATCACGGTCGAGTTCGACGCCAACGTTCGCGGCCTCTGGGATTTCAAGCCCGCGCAAAGCTCCATGCAAGTGCACCCGGGCCAGCTCAACACGGTGATGTACGAGTTCCAGAACGTGCAGAACCGCCGGGTCGCCGCGCAGGCGATCCCGAGCTACGCACCTCAGCAGGCGGCGCCTTACTTCAACAAGCTCGAGTGCTTCTGCTTCAACGAATACACGCTCGACGCGGGCGAGAAGAAGCAGTGGCCGGTTGCCTTCGTGATCGATCCGAAGATCTCCAAGGACGTCAAGACGATCACGCTGTCGTACACCTTCTTCGAGGTAGGCGGCCGGACTCCTGCGGCGCCCGTTGCGGCCAATACCGCCGTGCCTCCTCCTGCGACGGAGCCGCGCTCATGAGCGCCGCCCATGCACCGCGCCGAGGCTCGCTTTGGCGTACCGTTAAAGCGGTGGCCTCGGGCTTCTTCGGGGTTCGCAAGGAGAGCGCCTACCAGGAAGACATCGCGAAGCTCACGCCGCTGCACATCATTGCGGTGGGCCTAGTTGCGGCGGCACTGTTCGTGGGCGGCCTGATATTGCTGGTGAAGTACGTCGTCGCGGTCTGAAGAACACGCCGCCCCAGATTCGAATCGAGAGAGAAAGCCAGGACCTGATATGAGTTCAACCACCCACGGCACTACGCCCTACTACTTCGTGCCCGGCCCGTCCGCCTATCCGGTGATGTCGGCGATCGGCCTGCTCTTCGTTATTTTCGGCGCGGCCCAGTGGATCAATGGCCATCAATGGGGGTCTTGGCTGCTGGCATTGGGCATGCTGTGGTGGCTCGGCACGCTGTTCGTCTGGTTCCGGCAATCCATCGTCGAGAGCGAAAGCGGCCAGTACGGCCACAAGGTCGACCTGTCCTTCCGCTGGAGCATGAGCTGGTTCATCTTCTCGGAGGTGATGTTTTTCGGCGCTTTTTTCACCGCGCTTTGGTGGGCGCGCTCGCACGCGCTGCCCGCGCTGGGCAGTCTCGACAACGCCCTCCTGTGGCCTGATTTCAAGGCTGTCTGGCCCACTCTTGCTGCCGGTGCAACCGGGTCCCCGGCGGACACCGTCGAGCCGTTCCAGACCGTTGGACCTTTCTGGCTGCCCACGATTAACACCGCGTTGCTGCTGAGTTCGGGCGTCACACTCACGATCGCCCACCATGCTTTGCGGGCCAGCCACCGTGCACAGGCAGTGCGGTTCATGTGGTTGACCGTGCTGCTCGGCGCCGTATTTTTGGGCGTGCAGGGCTATGAGTACTACCACCTGTACACGGAGCTGAACCTCAAGCTCAGCTCCGGCGCCTACGGCTCCACTTTCTTCATGCTGACCGGCTTTCACGGCCTGCATGTTTTCATCGGCATGCTGATGCTGTTGTTCATAACCTTGCGGCTGCGCAGCGGGCACTTCACGCCGGAGCGTCATTTCGGGTTCGAAGGCGCCGCATGGTATTGGCACTTCGTCGACGTGGTGTGGCTCGGCTTGTACTTCTTGGTCTACTGGCTTTGAGCATTCGCGACGGCACAACGAAAAAGCGCCGAAAGGCGCTTTTTTCATGGCTCCTGTGGAACGAGCACAACCTACTTGCCGATCGGCAGGCCCCCGGGCTGGATGTAGCCCAATTTCCAGGCCGCCAGCAGGCAGAGGAACAAAACCACCGACAAGCCGATCCGAACGGTGAGCGCCCGGGCCATGCCGCCGCTCTTGGGGCGCCCCTCGCGCCCGTCCCGCAGCATGAAGAACAGCGCAAATCCGAGGCTCGTCAGGATGCCGATGAAGGCGAGGGCGACGACGTATTTCATGACCCGCATTATCGGCGGCCAACCCCGTCCCCCAGCGTGAACGATGACTTTCGGCCGCCCGCACGCAGTGCGCGCGGCGCTCGCGGCAGCGCGTTCTGGCTGATCACGCTGGCCGCGATGCTCACGCTTGGCGCCGCCGTTGCGCTGGGCAATTGGCAGCTCTCCCGAGCCGGGCAGAAAGAAGCCCTGCAGGCGGAGATCGACGCGCAGAAGAGTCTTGCAGCGCTGGATCAGCAAACTTTCCTGGAAAGCGGCAAGGCAACGTCCGCCTTGCATCGCCAGGTGCGTTTGCGTGGTCTCTGGCTGGCGCCGCACACGATCTACCTCGACAACCGCCAGATGCACGGTGTGCCCGGCTTCCATGTGGTGACGCCCTTCGCGATAGAAGGCAGCGAGCAGACGGTGCTGGTGCAACGTGGATGGCTGCAGCGCAACTTCACCGACCGAACGCAACTCGCGCCGGTCGACACGCCGGCCGGGTTGGTCGAACTCACCGCCCGGATCGCGCCGCCGCCTTCACGGCTGCTCGACCTCGGCAAGAAGGCCGCGCCTGCGTCGTCAGCACAGGCTGCCACGGGGTCTTCGCTCATCCGGCAGAATCTCGACCTTGAAGCGTTCCGCGCCGAAACCGGTTTGCCCTTGCGGACCGATGTCTCGCTGCAGCAGACCGGCATGGCTTCCGAGGGCCTGCAGCGCGACTGGCCGGCCCCCGCACTGGGCGTCGAAAAGCACTATGGCTATGCATTCCAGTGGTTCGGGCTCGCGGCCCTTGTCGTATTCCTCTATGTCTGGTTCCAATTCATCGCCCCCTTCCGCCGCGCGCGCCTTGAGCGCCGCAGCTGACGAGCCGCTCGGCCTGACCGTGCACTCGATGCCTTCGCCGCGCCAGGCCCTCGACGGCTCCGAGAGAAGGCGGACCCTGAGCGGCCGATGGAAGATGATCGCCGTGCTGTTGTGCTGTGCGGCGCCTGTGATCGCGTCCTATTTCACGTACTACGTGATCCGCCCCGAAGGCCGCAGCGTCTACGGCGAACTGATCGATCCTCAGCGCACCTTGCCTGACATGGCCGTGGCTGCGGGCGACGGCGCCCCCGTGCAACTGTCGACGCTCAAGGGGCAGTGGCTGCTGGTGGCGGTGTCCGATGCGGCATGCGACGTGACGTGCGAACGGCAGCTGTATCTTCAGCGTCAATTGCGCGAAAGCCTGGGCCGGGAAAAAGATCGACTCGACCGGGTCTGGCTGGTGAGCGACGCGGCGCCGGTGCCCGCACGGCTCGACAACGGCTTGCGCGGCGCGACGGTCCTGCGCGTGCCCCCGGCGCAGCTTGCGCAGTGGCTCGCGCCATCCGCCGGCCATGCCCTCGCGGAGCACCTGTACGTGGTCGACCCGATGGGCAACTGGATGATGCGATTTCCGGCCCTGATGGATGCCGCCGGCGCCAGCCGGGCAAAGCGCGATCTCGACCGGCTGCTGCGCGCATCCGCATCCTGGGACGAGCCCGGCCGATAGCCATGGAAACGCGTTTGCTCTACGACCTCACGCCCATCGCCTGGCTCATGGCCGTGGGAGTCTTGATTGCCCTCGGGCCGCTCGTCTGGGTGTGGCGGCGCAATGCCGGCGGCGGATCGGCGCGTCGGCTCTACGCGCTGACTTTGCTGACCCTGTTCTTGACTTTCGACCTCACCCTGTTCGGCGCCTTCACCCGTCTCACGGATTCCGGCTTGGGCTGTCCGGATTGGCCTGGCTGCTATGGCAACGCGAGCCCATTTGGCGCCCGCCACGACATCGCCATGGCGCAGGCAGCACAACCGACCGGTCCGGTGACCCACGGCAAGGCGTGGGTCGAGATGGTCCACCGCTATCTGGCAACCGGCGTCGGCGTGCTGATCCTCGCACTCGCGATTGCCACCTGGGTGGCACGCCGCCGGCAACAGCACGCCGTACACCCCGGCGACCGGCTTCTGAGTGCTTGGTGGCCCGGGATCACGCTGATCTGGGTGTGTCTTCAAGGGGCATTCGGTGCATTGACGGTGACCTTGAAGCTCTACCCTGCCATCGTCACGCTGCACCTGATGGGCGCGATCGTGCTGCTCGCATTGCTCTGCATCCAGGCGGTGCGATACCGCCAAGCCGGGGCCGCGCGCATGCCCACCGCCGTGTCTTCCGCCTTGCGGAACCTGCTCATAGCGGTGAGCGCGCTGCTGGCCTTGCAGATCGCACTGGGTGGCTGGGTCAGCACCAACTATGCGGTGCTCGCCTGCACGCAGTTCCCGACCTGTCAGAACAGCTGGTGGCCGCCCATGAACTTCACACAGGGTTTCCAGGTCTGGCGATCGCTCGGCGAAACCGCCGGCGGCTCGCCAATCGACTTTGCCGCCCTGACAGCCATCCACTATGTCCATCGACTCATGGCCTACCTGGTGTTCGCCGCGATCGGCGTGCTCGCATGGCGCTTGTATCGCGTCGCGGCGCTTCAGGCGCAGGCTCGATGGTTGGCGGGTCTGGCTCTGCTGCAGTTGGCGACAGGCCTGGGCAACGTGCTGCTCGGATGGCCGTTGGCGGCCGCCATGCTCCACACCGGCGGTGCCGCGGCATTGGCGGTCGTTTTGACCTGGGCGCTGTGCGAGAGCCGAAGGGCGTCCGTTGCCATGGCCGCCACCGACGAGCGACGCCGCACAACGATGGAGATGGCGTGAGCGCACCGGCTTCTATTCACGACGCGCCGGTCGCCAGCGTGATGCGCCAGTTCTATGTCCTGACCAAGCCGCGCGTGGTGCAGCTGATCGTGTTCTGTGCATTGATCGGCATGGTGCTCGCCGTACCCGGCGTGCCCAGTCTTGCCGAACTTCAGCGCGGTGCGTTGGCCTGCATAGGCATCTGGCTGGTGGCGGGTGCAGCAGCAGCGTTCAACTGCCTGGTCGAAAAAGGCATCGATGCGAAGATGAAACGCACCGCATGGCGGCCGACCGCCCGTGGCCAGCTCAGCGACCGCCAAGCCCTGGTGTTCTCTGCGACTCTCTGCGCGCTCGGTTCGGCACTGTTGTGGTTCACCGTGAACCCGCTCACGATGTGGCTCACCTTCGCCACCTTCGTCGGCTATGCGGTGATCTACACCGTCATCCTGAAGCCGCGCACGCCGCAGAACATCGTGATCGGCGGGGCCTCGGGCGCGATGCCGCCGGTGCTGGGATGGGCCGCCATGACGGGCGATGTCGGTCCTGAAGCGCTGATTCTTTTTCTCATCATCTTCCTGTGGACACCGCCGCACTTCTGGGCGCTCGCGCTGTACCGCGTGGAGGACTATCGCAAGGCGGGTCTCCCGATGCTGCCGGTGACGCACGGCAACGAGTTCACCCGGCTGCAGGTGCTGCTCTACACCTTCATCCTGTTCGCGGCCTGCCTGATGCCTTTCATCTATGGAATGAGCGGTTGGCTGTACCTCGCGGTCGCCGTCGGCGTCAGCATCGGCTTCACAGGCTATGCATTGGCCCTGTGGCGCAACTATTCCGACGCGCTCGCGCGCAAGACTTTCCGCTTTTCTCTGATCCACCTGAGCGTGCTGTTCGCAGCGTTGCTCATCGACCACTACCTTCGATGACTCCTTTCATGAACAAGCGACGAGCGCTCGTGCTGATCGCAAAGACAACTGCCTGGGCCGGCGCCGCTGCCGTGGGCCTGAACCTCGCCGCCTGCACCGAGGCAAAGCCGAGCTTCAATGCGGTCGACGTCACGGGTGCCGACTACGCGAAGGATTTTTCCCTCAACGACGCCGACGGCAAGCTGCGCACGATGGCCGACTTCAAGGGCAAGGTCGTGGTGCTGTTCTTCGGCTTCGCGCAATGCCCCGACGTCTGCCCGACCACGATGACCGAGATGGCGCAGGTCAAGCAGAAGCTGGGCGCCGACGGCGACAAGCTGCAGGTGCTGTTCGTCACCGTCGACCCCGCACGCGACACGCCAGCGGTGATGAAGGCGTACATGGGCGCCTTCGACCCCAGCTTCGTTGCGCTCATCCCCACACCCGAACAGCTGAGCGCAATGGCGAAGGACTACAAGGTCTACTTCAAGAAGGTCGAGGGCAAGACGCCGACCAGCTATTCGATGGACCACTCGGCTGCCAGCTTCGTCTACGACACGCAGGGTCGGCTGCGGCTCTACGCCCGCTACGGCGCGGGCGTGCCGGCCATCACCGACGACGTGAAGGCGCTGCTGCGTTCCTGACCACAAGCTTCGCGGGCAAAGAAAAGCCCGGCCGAAGCCGGGCTGGATCGTGAAGCGCCAGCGACTTCAGGCGAAGTCGACCAGCGCCTTCTTCATCTTCTTCATCGCAGCCACCTCGATCTGGCGGATGCGTTCGGCGCTCACGCCGTAAACCGCAGCCAGGTCGTGCAGCGTCATGCCACCGGAGCCGTCGTCATTGACCTTGAGCCAACGCTCTTCGACGATGCGGCGGCTGCGATCGTCCAGCGCCCGCAGCGCGGTCGAGATGCCGTCGGTCGACAGGCGGTCGCGCTGCCGCGATTCGAGTTGCGCGGTCGGTTCCTGCGTCGCGTCGGCCAGATAGGCGATCGGCCCGAAGCCGTCGTCGCCGTCGTCCGACGGGCTCGGGTCCAGCAGCACGTCGCCGCCCGAAAGACGCGTTTCCATCTCCAGCACTTCTTCCGGCTTGACGTTCAGCCGGGTCGCCATCTGCGAAACCTCGTCCGGACTCAACGTGTCGCGGTGCGTGCCGGTGTGCTCGGCCGCCGATTCGGCCTTGAAGCTCTGCTTCATCGAGCGCAGGTTGAAGAACAGCTTGCGCTGCGCCTTGGTCGTCGCGACCTTGACCATGCGCCAGTTCTTCAGGATGTATTCGTGGATCTCGGCCTTGATCCAGTGCATGGCATAGCTGACGAGGCGCACGCCTTGATCGGGGTCGAAGCGCTTCACAGCCTTCATCAGGCCGACGTTGCCTTCCTGAATCAGGTCGCCGTGCGGCAGGCCATAGCCGAGGTATTGGCGGGAGATCGATACCACCAGGCGCAGGTGGGAAAGGATCAGAGCACCGGCTGCATCGAGGTCGTTGTGCTCGCGCAGACGGCGTGCAAAGCCCTGTTCTTCGTCGAGCGTCAGCAGCGGCAGCCGGTTGGCTGTCGAGATGTAAGCATCCAGGTTGCCCAGCGGAGGGACCATCGACCACGGATTGGCGACGGCGAGCTGGTTAACAGAGGCTCCGGACAGTGTTGTCATCGAGGGAAACTCCTTGGTTCGAGGCATATTAGCACTCGGTTAGAGGGAGTGCTAAGGCCGGGGTTCCCGCCGTTGCGCAATGCAACCCATAGCGTTTGGCTATTCTGTCGGTCCCTGAGCCGCGGCGGAAAGCATGTGATTGCCTGCGGACCGAAAGGTTTCGCGTTCCATCAGTTGGCAGCCGCTAACCCATCAGTGCTTGCGCGAACTCCCGGGCCTTGAAGGTTTCCAGATCGCCCAACTGTTCGCCGACACCGATGAAATAGACCGGAACCGGCCGCTCGCGCGCAATGGCGCACAGCACGCCGCCCTTGGCGGTGCCGTCGAGCTTGGTGATCACCAAGCCGGTGAGGCCGAGCGTTTCGTCGAATGCCTTGACCTGCGCCAGTGCGTTCTGCCCGGTGTTGCCGTCGATCACCAGCAGGATTTCATGCGGTGCGGTGGCATCGGCGCGGGCGACGACGCGCTTGATCTTCTTCAGCTCGTCCATCAGATGCAACTGCGTCGGCAGCCGGCCGGCGGTGTCGACCAACACCACGTCCTTACCGCGTGCCTTGCCCGCATTGACCGCATCGAAGCTCACCGCGGCCGGATCGCCCCCCTCCTGGCTCACGATCTCGACCGTGTTGCGATCGGCCCAGACCAGCAGTTGTTCGCGGGCCGCCGCCCTGAAGGTGTCCGCTGCCGCGAGCAGCACCGATGCGCCCTCGTTGATCAGATGCTTGGTCAGCTTACCGATCGACGTAGTCTTGCCGGCGCCGTTGACGCCCGCGACCATGATCACCGTCGGCGCGTGTTCGCCGATCACGAGCGCTTTTTCGAGCGGCCGCAGCAAGTCGGTGATCGCGTCCGCCAGGAGCACTTTCACCTGCGCCGCGTCGGACGGCATGCTGCTCTTGACGCGCCTGCGCAGGTCTTCGAGCAGGTGCTCCGTGGCCTTGACGCCGGTGTCTGCCATCAGCAGCGCTGTTTCAAGTTCTTCATAGAGCGCATCGTCGATCTGCGCATTGACGAACACGGCGGTGATGCCGTTGCCCGTCTTGCGCAGGCCGGTCTTGAGCTTATTGAGCCAATTGCTGCGTTCGGAAGCGGGTGCTTCGACGATCGCCGGGACCGGCGCCACCACGGCGGGCGGCGCTGGCGCAGGAAGCTCGGCTGCTTTCTCGGAAAACCAGCTCGAAGGCGAAAAGACCGACTTGGCCGGCGCTGCCGGCTTGACCGGAGCGACCGGCTCCGGTGCGGGCGGTGGCGTGGGTACAGGGCTTTCGGGTGGCGGTTTTTTCTTGAAGAAACTGAACATTGGGAGCTTTTTACAATCCGACCCATTCTATGAAACACCCCTCGCCACGCCGCGCTGCGTCTGGTGCGGTGCTGGCCTCGGTGCTGATCGCGCCCTGGGCTTTGCCCGCGCTTGCACAGAATCCACCGCAAGACATCGCGACCCTCAAGCCCGCCGGCATCTCGGCAGACGCCCAGCAGTTCACGCTGGCCAACGGAATGACCTTGATAGTCAAGCCCGACCGGCGTGCACCGACCGCGGTGCAGATGCTTTGGGTGCGTGTCGGCTCGGTAGACGAGGTTGACGGAACGTCCGGCGTGGCGCATGTGCTCGAGCACATGCTCTTCAAGGGCACCAAGCAGCTGAAGGTCGGCGAGTTCTCGCGCCGTGTCGCTGCACTTGGCGGACGCGAGAACGCCTTCACCTCGCGCGATGCCACTGGTTACTACCAGCAGATTCCGGCCGAGAGCCTGGAGCAGGTGATGAAGCTCGAATCCGACCGCTTCGCCAACAACCTATGGCCGGACGACGAGTTCAAGCGCGAGATCGAAGTCGTCAAGGAAGAGCGCCGGCTGCGCACCGAAGACCAGCCGCGCGCTCTGCTCGGCGAACAGCAGAACGCCGCAGTCTTCATGGCCTCGCCCTACGGCCGTCCGATCGTCGGCTGGATGAGCGATCTCGACGCGATGACGCCGGAAGACGCCCGCGCCTTCTTCCAGCGCTGGTACGTTCCCGCCAACGCCGCGCTGGTCGTGGCAGGCGATGTCGACGTGGCCCAGGTGCGTGCGATGGCCGAGAAGTACTACGGCCGCATACCGGCGCGCGCGGTGCCCGCACGCAAGCCTCGCACCGAGCCGGCTCAGCGCGGCATCCGCCGCATCGAGTTCAAGGCGCCGGCCGAGCAGGCCTATGTGTCGCTCGCATACCGTGCGCCGCAGATTTCGTCGGCAAATCCTTTCGCCGGTGAAGGCGATGCCTTCGCGCTGGTGGTGCTGTCCGCGGTGCTCGACGGCTACCCGGGGGCGCGCCTCGACCGTGCGCTCACGCAAGGGCCCGATCGCGTTGCCGACTCGGCGGGCGCCTATGCCGGCTTCGTCGGCCGCGGGCCGCAGCTCTTCGTGCTGGACGGCGTGCCGGCTGCCGGCAAGACGCCGGAGCAGGTCGAAGCGGCACTGCGCGCGCAGGTCGCACGCGTGGCGCGCGACGGCATCGGCGCGGCCGAACTCGCGCGGGTCAAGACGGTGGGTGGCCAGCGAAACCTACAAGCTCGACTCGGTGATGGCGCAGGCGCGTGAGCTCGGCAGCAACTGGATACAGGGCCTGCCCCTCGACGCCAGCGCGCGCATCATCGCGCGGCTTTCGGCGGTCACCGCCGAGGAGGTTCAGGCGGTTGCCGCAAAGTACTTCGGCGACGACCAGTTGACCGCCGCCATCCTGCGTCCGCTGCCACCTGACACCAATCGCCGCCCGCGCGGCTTTGCAGCGCCTGCCGGCGATCTGCGCTGAAAGACCCGCACCTCATGCCGACTCTCAAACCCTTTGCAGTACGTGCGTTCGTCGCTTGCGCCGCAACTTTCCTCGGTGCGACGGTCCAGGCCGCGATTCCGATCGAGCACTGGACGCTCGCGAACGGCGCAAGGATCTACCTTGCTTCCACCAATGCACTTCCCATCGTCGACGTGCAGATCGATTTCGACGCCGGCAGCCGGCGCGATCCGCCGTCTCAGGCCGGGCTTGCGGGCGTGACCGCGAGCATGGTCGAGAAGGGCATTCGCGCCAACGACGGCGAGCCTGCGCTGGACCAGAACGCCATCGGCGAGGCCTGGGCCGATCTGGGGGCGAGCTTCGATGCGAGCGGCGGCTCCGACCGCACCAGCTTTTCGTTGCGCACCTTGTCCGATCCGGCGCTTCTAGGCAAGGCGGTGCAGCTTGCAGCGCGCGAGATCGGAGAGCCATCGTTCCCCGAAGACGTCTGGAAGCGCGAGCGCGAGCGCCTCAATGCCGCGATCAAGGAAGCCAACACCAAGCCGGCGACCATTGCCGGGCGCGCCTTTTCGCAGGCGGCTTACGGCGTGCATCCTTATGGCCAGGAGACGACCGAAGCAACGCTGGCGCAGATCGACGTTGCGGCGATGCGCCAGCGCTACGAGCGGCTGATCGTGCCCTGCCGCGCCAAGCTCAGCATCGTCGGCGCGGTCACGCGACGCCAGGCCGATGCGATCGCCACCACGCTGCTGTCACGGCTGCCGTCCGCATCCGGTGCCGATGGCTGCGCCCCGCTACCGCCGGTGCCCGACGTGGCGGCGCTCGCCGCGCCGCTGGACCAGCGGCTATCTTTCGATTCCGCGCAGGCGCATGTCGTCATCGGCCAACCGGGCTACCGGCGCAACGACCCGGACCACTTCGCGCTCACGCTCGGCAACTACATCCTGGGCGGCGGCGGCTTCGTTTCGCGCCTGACCGAAGAAGTGCGCGAGAAGCGCGGCCTGGCCTACAGCGTCTACAGCAGCTTTTCGCCCGGCCTGCATGCGGGCGCCTTCCGCATCGGCTTCCAGACCCGGCCCGACCAGGCCGCCGACGCGGTGCGCGTATCCCGCGAGGTGCTTGCGAAGTTCGTCGCCGACGGACCGACTGCTGCCGAGCTGAAGGCCGCCAAGGACAACCTCATCGGCGGTTTTCCGCTGCTGCTCGACAGCAACCGAAAGCTGCTGGGCAACGTGTCCAACATCGCCTGGAACGATCTGCCGCTCGACTACCTCGAAACCTGGACCGCCCGCATGAACGCGGTCACCGCGGCCGACATCAAGGCCGCGTTCGCGCGCAAGCTTCAGCCCGAGCGCATGGTCACGGTGGTGGTCGGTGGCAAGCCATAGGATGTAGAGGGGCAACGCCAGCGGCCCGGCTGAGCCGGTTGCGCGGTGTTCCTTTTTAATGAGCGGCGCCGTGCCGTTAAGCTCCACGCGTGAAGCCAACGCCTCGAACCTCAAGCCCTCCCGTCGCGGCCAAGCTCGCCAAGGCACCGCACTTCGTCCGCATCATCGGCGGCCAATGGCGGCGCACCCGCCTCGCCGTTGCCGATAAGCCCGGCCTGCGGCCGACACCCGACCGAGTGCGAGAGACGTTATTCAACTGGCTTGCGAGCCTGGCGGGCGCCGGCGGTGGCGAATTGCCCGGCTGGCACTGCATCGATGCGTTCGCCGGCACCGGCGCGCTGGGGCTCGAAGCCGCGTCCCGCGGTGCAAGCGCCGTGCTGCTGTGCGAGCAGGATGCAGCGCTGGTGGCACAACTGCTGACGCAGAAAACCAAACTTGCGGCCGACGCGGTTCGCATCGAGCGCGGCAATGGCGTCACCGCACTGGAGCGTGCGCCGGCCGAATCCGTCGACGTGGTCTTTCTCGATCCGCCGTTCGAGAGCCCGGCGTTGTACGAGCCGGCGCTGCGGGCTGCGGCACGGGCCGTTCGCGCCGATGGCGTGGTCTATCTCGAGGCTGCCCGCCGATGGACGGACGACGAACTGGCCCCGCTCGGCCTCGTGGCGTACCGGCACCTGAAGGCCGGCGCCGTGCACGCGCATCTGCTGCAGCGCACCGTGCCCGGCGCTGCATAATCCGCCGCACCAGGCCGCATCGGCTGCACGAGGAGAGGCACCATGTCCAGCAACGTGATCGCGGTATATCCCGGCACCTTCGACCCGATCACGCTCGGCCATGAAGACGTGGTCCGGCGGGCGACCCAGCTGTTCTCGAAAGTCATCGTCGCGGTGGCGGCAGGTCATCACAAGAAGGCCTTGTTTTCGCTGCATGAGCGCATCGAAATGGCGCGCGAAGCTGTCGAGCCGTACAGTGACCAGGTCACGGTCGAAAGTTTTTCGGGGCTCTTGCGCGACTTCGTCGTGGCGCGCGGCGGCAAGGCCATGGTGCGCGGCCTGCGCGCGGTGACCGACTTCGACTACGAGTTCCAGCTAGCCGGCATGAACCGCTCGCTCATGCCCGAAGTCGAAACCGTGTTCCTGACGCCCAGCGACAAATATCAGTTCATCTCCAGCACCTTCGTGCGCGAGATCGCCATGCTCGGCGGCGAGGTCGACAAGTTCGTCTCTCCGAACGTGCAGGACAACCTGATGGCAAAAGTTCGCAGCCTCGGCAGGGAGCCATGAGGCCCCCTTGGCTTGCCACTTCGTGTGCTTCGCCTGCCCCCGGGGGCAGGCGCGGCGCGCCTTGGGGCGGCCCGGCGGCGGATGATGAGGCCCCCTTGGCTTGCCACTTCGTGTGCTTCGCCGGCCCCCCCGGGGGGGAGGCGCGGCGCGCCTTGGGGCGGCCCGGCGGCGGCCGCCGGCCTCGGGTCGGATGAGTTCGCCGATACCTTTGCGGCTCTACCCGCTCGGCGACGCGGGCTTGCTGTGCGAACTGCCTGCGCCGGCCACGCTGGCGCAGCAGCAGAGGATCTGGGCCCTGGCGGACGAAGCCCTGCAGTGGCGCGGCGTGCACGAGGCCTTGCCGGGCATGAACAACCTGAGCCTGTTGTTCGACCCCGGGCAGATCGATGCGGTCGAACTTGAAATGCAGGTGCTCTCCGCCTGGCCACAGCTTGCCGCCGCCGCGATTGCCGGGCGCCGCATCGACATCCCGGTCGCCTACGGCGGCGAGGCCGGGCCCGATCTGCATGACGTGGCCGCGCATACCGGCCTAGCAGCTTCCGAGGTGGTTCGCCGCCACAGCAGCGTGGAGTACGTGGTGTACCTGCTCGGCTTCCTGCCGGGCTTCGCGTTTCTCGGAGGGCTGCCGCCCGAACTGGCGACGCCGCGGCGTGCCGAACCGAGGGTGGCCGTGCCTGCGCGCTCCGTCGGCATCGGCGGTGAGCAGACTGGCGTCTATCCGCTCGTCTCGCCGGGCGGCTGGCACCTCATCGGGCGCACCTCGCTCGAACTGTTCGATCCGCGTGCGGCCGAGCCGACATTGCTGCGGCCGGGCGACCGGGTGCGCTTCGTCGTGGAAAGCGTGGAGCTGTGAGCCTGCTCATCCTGCGTCCAGGCATGCTCGCTTCGGTGCAAGACCTCGGGCGCTACGGCCACCGCCAGCAGGGCATCTGTCCCGGTGGCGCTCTCGATGCGCTGGGGCTCACGCTGGCCAACCGGCTCGCCGGCAACGTTGACGGTGCGGCCGGGCTCGAAATCACGATGGGCGGCTGCGAAATTCGCTTCGAGACCGCGACCCGCATTGCATTCGCCGGCGACGACTTCGGCGCCCGGCTCGACGGCAAGCCGCTCTGGCCCTGCTGGAGCGTGCCGGTCGCGGCGGGCCAGGTGCTCAAGCTGGGAAGCGCCAACGAGTGGAGCGCCAAGGAGGGCCTGCGCAGCTGGCTCGCCTTCAGCGGCGGCATCGATGTGCCGGTGGTGATCGGCTCGCGCAGTACCGACTTGAAGGCCGGGTTCGGCGGCCACGAGGGGCGCGCCCTCAAGAAAGGCGACGTGCTGCCGCTGGGTAAGCCTGCGCTGGACCCATCGCAAATGGCACGCCGCGGCTTCGGCCTTCGCGCATCTGGTTGGCCGCACGACGAAAGCGGCGCGCTGGTACTGCGCGTCATGGCCGGCCCCGAGTACGACCGGTTCACGCCGGCATCGCAAGTTCTGTTGTGGAAAGCAGCCTGGCGCATCACGCCGCAAAGCAACCGCATGGGCAGCCGCCTCGAAGGCCCGAAACTCGAACGCCGGCAAAGCACGGACATGCTGTCGTCGGCGGTCATTCCCGGCACCATCCAGGTGCCGCCATCGGGTCAGCCGATCATCCTGATGGGCGACGCGCAGACTACCGGCGGCTATCCGCGCATCGGCGTCGTGATCCGGGCCGATTTGTGGAAGCTAGCGCGTGCGCCGCTCAACGGCCGCCTGCGGCTGGCGCGGGTCGATACCGCGGCGGCGCTGGCCGCCTGGGCGCAGCAGCAGCGCGAGCTGGCGCAAGCCGCACAGGCATTGGCGGCCGCAGGCTGGACCACTACGGCGCAAAATCCCAGCGAAGGAGAAAGCCATGCAGATTGACCTCAACGCGGACCTCGGCGAAGGCTGCGACAACGACGAAGCGCTGCTGGGACTGGTGAGCTCGGCCAACATCGCCTGCGGCTGGCACGCGGGCGATGCCAAGACGATGCGGCAGTGCGTGCGCTGGGCCATCGACAAGGGCGTCGCGATCGGCGCGCATCCCAGCTTTCCGGACCGCGAGAATTTCGGCCGCAGCGAGATGAACCTGCCACCCGAAGACATCGTTGCCGGCGTGCTCTATCAGGTCGGCGCGCTGGCGGCAATCGTCAAGGCCGAGGGCGGCACGCTGGCGCACGTCAAGCCGCACGGCGCGCTCTACAACCAGGCCGTCAAGGACCCGGTGCTGGCCGAAGCCATCTGCGAAGCCGCGCGGCGCTTCGACCCGACACTCCGGTTCTTCGGGTTGGCAGGCAGCGGCATGATCGCGGCCGCACAGCGTGCCGGCCTGAAGCCGGTGGAAGAAGTGTTCGCCGATCGCGGCTACCAGCCCGACGGTGGCCTGGTGCCGCGCAGCCAGCCGGGCGCGCTGATCGAGGACGAGGAGCAGTCGCTCGCGCAAACGCTTTCATTGGTGCGCGACCACCGGGTGACCGCCATCGACGGCAGCGTCGTCGCGGTCAATGCGCAGACGGTCTGCCTGCACGGCGACGGCGCACACGCGCTGGCCTTCGCCCGCCGCATCCGCGAGCGGCTTGCTGCGGACGGCATCGCGGTGGTCGCGACCGCCTGAGGATCGCCGTGGCGAACGTCCTGCTGACCGGCTTCGAGCCTTTCGACAACGAGTCGCTCAATCCGTCGTGGGAGGCCGTGCGCGCCCTCGACGGCTGGCGGCGCGATGGCGCGGTAGTGCATGCGCGGCGCATCTCCTGCGTGTTCGGGGCGGCGCTGCGCGAACTCGATGCCGCCATCGACGAAGTACAGCCGCAGTTGGTGCTGTGCATCGGTCAGGCGGGCGGGCGCAGCGAGATCACGCCCGAGCGTGTCGCCATCAACATCGACGACGGGCGCATCTGCGACAACGCCGGCTGCCAGCCGATCGATGCACCGGTGGTGCCGGGCGCGCCGGCCGCATATTTTTCGAGCCTGCCGATCAAGGCGATGGTGCGCGACATGCGCGCCGCCGGCATCGACGCCGCGGTGTCGAATACCGCGGGCACTTTCGTCTGCAATCACTTGTTCTTCGGGCTGATGCACCGCCTGGCCACCCGACGCGTGGCGGGCCTGCGCGGCGGCTTCATCCACATTCCATACCTGCCGGAACAAGCGGCGCGATTTCCTGGTGGTTTGCCGAGCATGCCGCTGGAGACTGTGGTCGCGGCGCTGCGCATTGCCATTTCCACTGCGCTCGCGGTCACCGAAGATGTGCGCGAAACCGGCGGCCAGCTGCACTGATCCGGATCAAGCCTGAGGCGATAGGCGGTTCAGCCAGGAACTCAATGCGGCATTGACGGCATCGGGTTTTTCCATGGTCAGCATGTGGCCGCACGCTTCGACCCACACCAGTTCCGCCTGCGGCACGGCAGCGGCAATCTCGCGCGAGCACTCCGGTGGCGTCAGGCGGTCGCCATCGCCGCAAATCACGAGCACCGGGCAGCCCAGTGTGCCCAGATGGAGGCGTGCATCGGGGCGCTGCATCAGGGCGCGGTTCTGCGCAACCAACTGCGCCGCGCCGGCATCCAACACAAGCTCGATATAGCGGCGCACCAGGGCGGCATCGGCGGCCTGCTTGGGATGGAACGCAAAGCCGGCATTGAATTCGATGACGTCGCGTGCTTCGCCCCGTTCGAACAATTCGATGGCCGACTCGCGCAGCCTGACCATGTCCGGCGTCTCGGGCCGCGCGTTGGTGCCGAGCAGCGCCAGCCCCGCAATGCGGTGCGGCGCCTGCCGCGCCGCTTCCATCGCGACCATGCCGCCCATCGACGCGCCACAGAGAATCAGCGAACCGTCATGCTCGCTCAGCACGGCTGCCGCCATGGTTTCGATGCGAGCGTGGCGCATGTGAACGTCGCTCACGTGCACATCGAGGCTGCGGGGCAGGGCAGGCAGTTGGGCTTGCCAAAGGCGTTCGTCGCAAGCGAGGCCTGGCAACAGGACAAGACGGGGCATTGGGTCATTCTGCGCGATGACGCACGCGCGACATGCGCTGCGCGGACAATCGACGGCAACGCATGTCCACCGAACTCATCCTCATCCGTCACGGCGAAACCGACTGGAACCGCGAACTGCGCTTTCAGGGCCACATCGACGTCCCCCTCAACGACATGGGCCACGAGCAGGCGCGCCGGCTCGGACTGCGGCTCGCTGGCGAGCAGGTGTCGCATCTGATCAGCAGCGACCTGATGCGCGCGCAGCAGACGGCAGCACCGGCCGCGCGGCAGCTCATGCTGGAAGTCGTCACTTCGGCTGCGCTGAGGGAGCAGAACTTCGGGCTGGTCGAAGGCATGCGCGCCGACGAAATCCAGAGCCTGCATCCGCGCGCTTGGGAAGACTGGCTCCAGTTCCGCGAGGACCATGCCATGCCCGATGGCGAATCGCCGCGCGAGTTCCACGCCCGGATCATCGAGGCGCTCGGCGGCATCGCGCTCAAGCACACGGATCAGGCGGTGCTGGTGGTCACGCACGGCGGCGTGCTCGACATGGTTTGGCGCACGGCGCGCGGGCTGGGGCTGAACGGGCCGCGCCAGAGCGACATTCCGAATGCCGGCTTCAACCGCATCTGCATCGCCGACGCTGCGATGCCCGAGCAGATTGAGATCGTCGATTGGGCCGACATCCGCCATCTTGCGGACCTGCCGGCGCAGCCCACCTACGACCAGCGCCGGCACCTGAAGTAGCGGCCGCTACGGCGGTGCTGGCAGCCCGAGGCGGGCGTACACGGCACCGGCCTGCCGGCGCAGGCGCAGCGATTCCGGCTGACCGTTTTGCTGCTGCTGCAGGATGCCCTGCGCGGCCGCGAGTGTCGGTTCGCTGCCGCTGCGAACCAGCGCGTCGATGTAGACCTGCTCGAACAGATCGCGTTGCGCATGGCTGCCGCCAACTTCGGCCAGCCGTGGCAACGCGAGGCCGAGCCCTTCGAGCGCGGCGCCGAAGTCGCCGCCTGCATGCGCGTACAGACCTTGCGCCGCCGGCACGCACACAAGCTGCCAGGCCGCGCGCGTGGAGGGCGGCGCCTGCGGCGCAAAGGATTCGATGTTGCGCAGCAGCGTCCGGGCCTGTGGGCTTTGGGCGCGTGCAAGCCCATAGAGGTACTGCAGATCCAGAAAGGGCAGGACATGGTCGTCCAGCCGTTGTTCTAGAAATGCGCTCAAGTCCCGCCACCGGCTGCCCACGTCGATGCCCGCAAGCTCGAAGCGCGCAAGCAGCGACACGGCGCCGATCTGGTCCTGAGAATAGTCCTTGGCGACGCCCCACACATGCTCGTCGTAGACCGCGAGCGCTTCCGACTCGCGCCCCAGGTCGATCAGGAACAGCGCGACATGCCACCAGTTGTGCGTGGCCATGAACGAGTTGAGGCCGACCCAGCTGTCGCTCACGTCCTGCAGGAAGGCGAGGCCTTCGGTGAGCCGGCCTTCGGTGAGCATCACATGGCCGAGGGCGTGGTGCGCCCAGGGCTCCTTGCGCCGCATCCGGATCGCCCTGCGCGCGCTGGACTCGGCCTCGCGCATCAGGTGGCACTGCTCGTAGCCGAACGCCACCATTCCGTGCAGATAGGGCACGTCGGCAGCCGCCGGCAGCGCAGCCAGCGCCAGCCGAAGCATGCCGGGAAAGTCGCCGGTGTTGAAGCAGTGGTACTGCCCGAGCTTGAGCGATGCGAGGTCGCGCGGATGTTCGCGTGCCTGCTCCTGGTGCAGGGCAATGGCGCGTACGGAGTCGCCATGCGCCCAGGCCGCGATCGCCGCGATGAACCGTTGCTCGCGCGGGGTGGCGCGCGCAGCGTGGGCTTGCGCACGTTCGAGGAACGGCCGCGCGTTGGGTGCCGCATCGCGCGACTCGGCAAACAGGTGCAGCGTCGCGCAGTAGGCCTGCACGATCGGACTTTCGTCCTCGGCGGCATCGAGCACGTCGGCGGCGCCCGCTTCGCACGAGATGAAGCCTTCGGCGAACGCATCGACCGCTCGCAGACTGGCTGGATCGTTCAGGCTGACGGGGTTGCCGAGACTGTCTTGCATGCCTGCATTCTGCTGCCGCGGCAGCGGCAGCGGCGCCGGCTTACACGCCCGCTTGCTGATGCCGGTATTCCTGCGTCAAGCCGCCGTAGCCGTAGGCCGCGGCGCGCGCATCGATCAGGTGGACGTAGGACACCTCGTGCAGGTCTTTCCGCAGCGCCGCCATCGCGGCGTGGATTTCGCGCAGGTAGCGCGCCTTCTCCGCCTTGGTATTCGTTTCGTCGGTGATGCTGATGTCGAGGTGAAAAGCCGACCGGCCCAGATCGGCCAGCGAGCGCCCGCCGATGAACCAGGCATCCGCCGCGACGTATTGCACCGCGATGGCGATGACCGGCAGCTTCTTGCCGAGCACGCTCTGCGTGAGCTCGGCCACCCTGTCGACGGTTCGGCGAGTGAGTTGCGCATCGGGTTCGCCCGAGAGCGTGATTGCGATGTGGGGCATGACAGTTCCTTCTAGTGATCGATGGAATGCCATTGTGAGAATTATCCATACACCCGAAAAGCGGGAAGATATGATGGCTGTAACCTGTTTCACGAATGGATGACCGTGCAAGTCCTCGACCTCGAGCAATTGAAAACCTTCCTCGCGGTCACGCAGGCCGGCAGCTTTACCGCCGCCGCACCGCAGGTCTTTCTTTCGCAGTCCGCCGTCAGCGAGCAGATGCGCAAGCTCGAGGAGCGGGCCGGCCAGCTGCTGCTGGTTCGCAGCAAGGCAGGCGTGGTGCCGACGCCGGCAGGTGCCAGGCTGCTGGCGCACGCGCATCGGCTGCTGGCACTTTCCGCCGACGCATTGCGCGACGTGCGTGGCGAATCGCTGCAGGGCGAGCTGCGGCTCGCCGTCACCGACTATTTCAAGCCGGGTGACCTCACGCGCTTGCTGGGCCGGCTTGCGCAAGGCTATCCGCTGATGCGTCTGCATGTGAGCATCTTGAAAAGTGGTGCGATCGAGACGGGCTATGCGCAAGGCGAATTCGACGTTGCCTTGTCGATGCGGATTGCGCCTGCTCCGGCGCGTGCCGATGTGCTGCTGCGCGAATCGCTGGCCTGGATTGGCGCGGCCGGCCTGCGCCTGAACCGCGCCGCGCCGCTGCCGCTGGTGGTGCTGCCCGAGACCTGTTCGCTGCACCAGCTCGCCATCAAGCTGCTGCGGCAGCGTCGCGTGGCACACACCGTCGCCCATGCGGCCTCGGGCGTGGCGGGCCTGCAGTCGGCGCTGGCTGCCGGGCTGGGCGTGGCCTGCCTCAACGAGTCCGCGCTATGCGACGGGATAGCTCGGCTGCCCCCGCCGCACGGCTTGCCCGCACTGCCGCGCGTGGCCTTTTACGTACTGCCGGCGCGGCGTGGCGAAACGGAGTTCGTCGCCCGCGCCCGCGAGTTGCTGGTATCGCACCTCACCTGAGGCAGGTCAAGCCTCAGGCGGCCGGGGGTTCAGGCCAGGGCCGCTGCGCCTGGCGGATCAGTTCGAACGCGCGCGACACCGCCAGCACGCCCAGGTCGTCGAAGCGCTGTCCCGCAATCTGCAGGCCGATCGGCAGCCCGGCGGCGGTGTAGCCGCAGTTGATCGAGGCGGCCGGCTGCTCCGACATGTTGAACGGCACGGTAAAGCCGATGTGTTCGAGCGGTCGCAGCGGATCGTTGGTGGGCGAGGGCGACTCTGCCGCGGCCGGCGAGTTGGGCGCGGTGGGCGACAGCACGTAATCGAATGGGGCGCAGGCGGCCACGGCGGCGATGCGCGTCGCATGAAACTGGCTGAAGGCGCGGAACACCTGCTCGCCGCTGAAGCCGGCAGCGCTATCGGCCCAGGCGCGGATATAGGGCAGAACCTTCGCCCGGCGCGCAGCGGGCAGGGCGTTCATGTCCACCAGCGACCGCGTGCGCCACGCGTGGTCCATGCCGTCGAGCATGGCCTGCGACATGAAGGGTTGCATCGGCTCCACGATGGCGCCGGCCTGCTCGAACAGGCGTGCCGCATGCGCGACCGCCGCAGCGATCTGCGGCTCGACAGGCAGGCCGCAGCCGGCATCGAGCAGCAGGCCGATGCGCAGTCCGCGCAGGTGCGCGGCATCCACCTCGAACGCTGTCCAGGCGATGTTCTGCGCCGGCAGGCTCATGCTGTCGCGCGCATCGGGGCGGGCCAGCGCCTGCATCATCGAGGCGGCATCGCCGACGGTGCGTGTCATCGGCCCGGCGGCGCGGCCTGTGTAAGGCGGGTCGATCGGGATGCGGCCGAGGCTCGGCTTGAGCGTGAAGATCCCGCACCACGCGGCAGGCAGCCGCAGCGACCCCCCGATGTCGGTGCCGATGTGCAGCGGGCCGTAGCCGGCTGCGGCGGCGGCGCGCGCGCCGGCGCTGGAGCCGCCCGGGGTCCTGCTCAGGTCCCACGGGTTGCGTGCCAGCGTGTGAAAACTCGACAACCCGGATGACAGCATGCCGTAGTCGGGCATGGTGGTCTTGCTGACGATCACCGCGCCCGCTTCCTTCAGGCGCGCGGCTGGCGGCGCATCGGCTGCGGCGGGCTGCAGGTCGACGGCCGCGGTGCCGGCGGGCATCGGGTCGCCGCGCGTCGCGATGTTCTCCTTGATCGTCGTCGGAATGCCGTCGAGCGGCCCCAGCGGCTCACCGCGCTGCCAGCGCGCTTCGGACGCACGAGCCTGTTCGAGCGCGGCCTCGGGGCGCAGCAGCCAGGTGGCCTGGAGATGTGGCTCCCAGCTTGCCATGCGGTCGAGCACGGCTTGCGTGACCTCGACCGGCGACAGGTTTTTATCGCGGTAGGCGGCGCCGAGTTCCTGCGCAGACAGCTCGTGCAGGCCGCGCCTCACGACCAGGACAACGCGGAGAGGTCGTTGGCGAAGATCGGCATCTCCTTCCAGAGGCCCTTGACGCCCTTTTTCGCGATGGTCGGAAACTGCGGCTGGTACAGGAAGCCGTTGGCGGCGTCTGCGGCAAGCATGCGCTGCGCATCGCCCAGGAGCTTGGCGCGATCGGCAGGATTGGTGGTGGTCTTGATCTTGTCGAACAGGGTGTTGAACTCCTTCGACTGATAGCCCCAGTAGTAGTCCGACTTGGCATAGTTGCCCAGGTCGAAGGGCTCGACGTGCGACACGATGCTGAGGTCGTAGTCCTTGTTGCCGTAGGTGCCGCTGAGCCACTGGGCCCATTCGACGTTCTGTACCTTCACGGTGATGCCGATCTTCGCGAGCTGCGCGACGATCACCTCGCCGCCCTGGCGTGCATAAGGCGGCGGCGGCAGCGTCATCGTGAGTTCGAGCGGCGTCTTGACGCCCGCTTCGGCCAGCAGCTGCTTGGCCTTCTCGATGTTGAATGCGTTGACGTTCGTGGTGTCGACATAGCCGGCTGCACCGGGGACGTAGTGGCTGCCGATCGACACGCCGAAGCCGTCTGCCGCACCCTCGATCACCGCCTTGCGGTCGATCGCGGCCGAGATGGCGCGCCGCACCCGAACGTCGTCGAGCGGTTTTTTGCGGTTGTTGAACGCGAGGATGGTCTTGGCGCGCGAGCCGCCCAGGATCACCTGGAACTGCGGGTTGTTCCTGAACTGCGGAACGATGCGGGTGGCGGCCCTCGGGAACGCATCGACGTCGCCTGCGAGCAGCGATGCAGCCTGCGCCGCCG
The DNA here is from genome assembly GCA_037720315.1 of Variovorax sp. Lineage (GTDB taxonomy): Bacteria > Pseudomonadota > Gammaproteobacteria > Burkholderiales > Burkholderiaceae_C > Variovorax. The sequence goes on from JBBJMS010000001.1 coordinate 23,487, forward strand.
GATCGGAAATGAAGCGGAACGTGACCTTGCCGATCTTCGCCGCGCCCGGGTTTCGGAAACCGTCCCACTTGCTCAGCACCAGCGACGAGCCCTTGCTCCAGCTGTCCAGCTTGTACGGGCCAGTGCCGACTGGCTTGGTCGCGTTGGTGTCGGCGCTCTTCGGCTCGACGATCACCGACGTCGCCTGGCCCAGCACGAACAGCAGGTCGGGATCGATCTCCTTGTTGATGACCACGACGGTGTGCTCGTCGACGGCCTGCGTGCTCATGTTGGCGAAGGTGCGCTTGTCCTTGTTGGTGCTCTTGTCGCCGCCTGCGCGATCGAAGGAGAACTTGACCGTTTGCGCGTTGAACGGCTCGCCGTTCTGGAACTTGACGCCGCGCCGCAGCTTGAAGGTGTAGGTCTTGAGGTCGGGCGAAACCTCCCAGCTCTCCGCCAGCAGGGGCGTGACGGTGCCGTCGAAGTTGATCTTGGTCAGCGTTTCCAGCACGTTGTAGTGGACGATCTCTGCGATCGCGGCCGCAGCGCCTGCGGTCGGGTCGAGGCCCGGCGGCTCGAGCGTCATGCCCAGCACGATCGAATCCTTGCGGCCCTGCGCAAGTGCGGCCTGCGGCAGCGCGAGCGGCACGGCGGCCAGGGCGGCGGTGGTCAAAAGGGTGCGGCGTTTCAACATGGTCGAGGCTCCAGGCAAAGGGCTGAGAGGAAGATGACGAAGGCGACGCTGCATCATGCGCGAGCCGGCGCATCGGCGGCAAGCGCCTGCCGGGATACCGGCGGGGGTTCGGCGCGGGGTACGGCGGCAAGCAGCGCCTGCGTGTAGGGGTGCTCTGCGTGCGCAAACAGTTTCTGCGGCGTGCCGCGCTCCACCACCACGCCGCGGTGCAGCACGCACACTTCATCGCACAGGTGGTTCACCACCGCCAGGTCGTGGCTGATCAGCAGGTAGCTCACGCCGAACTGCTGCTGCAGGTCCTGCATCAGGTTGAGCACCTGCGCCTGGACGGACACGTCGAGTGCGCTCACCGGCTCGTCAGCGACGATCAGTTTGGGCCGGGTAATGAGCGCCCGCGCGATCGCGATGCGCTGCCGCTGGCCGCCCGAAAACTCATGCGGGTATTTGTCAAGATCGCTGGTGCGCAGGCCCACGGCCGCGAGTGATTCGCCGGCGCGCTCGCGTTGCGCGGCGCGGCCGCTTTCGGCCAGCGCCTCCAGCGGTTCGGCGACGATGCGGGCGACCGTCTGGCGCGGATCGAGCGAGCCGTACGGGTCCTGGAAAACCATCTGCACATCCCGCCGTGCCGCGCGCAGTGCTTTCTTGGGCAGTGCATGCAGGTCCTGCCCGAGCAGCTTCACCGTGCCCGAGGTCGGACGGTCGAGCGCCATCACGAGCCTTGCGATGGTCGACTTGCCGGAGCCGGATTCACCCACGATGCCGAGGCTCTGGCCCGCGCGGATACCGAAGCTCACGCCGTTCAATGCCTCGACCACCGACGCCCGCCCGAAGAGGCTTTCGCGCGGCAGGGTGTAGTGGCGCACGAGCTGGTCGACCTCGAGCAGCGCGGCGGATTGTGGATCGGAATCGAAATCCGCTTTCATGCGGTTGCCCCTTGCGCGGCGATCTTGTGCAGCCTGATGCAGCGCACCTGATGATCGTTCGGCAGCGGCGTCGGCGGCGGCCGAACCGCATGGCATTCGTCGATCGTGAACGCGCACCGTCCCGCAAACGGACATCCGCGGGGAAGATCGACAAGTTCGGGCACGCTGCCCTGGATGGTGGCAAGTCTCGTACCGCGCGGCGCACCGAGTACAGGCCGGGCCGCAAAAAGACCCTGCGTGTACGGATGCGCGCGCGCGGCGAAGACGGTTGCGGTAGGCCCGCTCTCCACCACGCTGCCGCCGTACATCACGAGCATTTTCGACACGCTCTGCGCGATCACGCCGAGATCGTGCGAGATCAGGATCAGTGCCATGCCGCGCTCGGCCACCAGGCCCTGGATGAGTTCGAGGATCTGCTTTTGCACCGTCACATCCAGTGCGGTGGTCGGCTCGTCCGCAATCAACAGCTCGGGCCCGCAGGCCAGCGCCATCGCGATGCCGATGCGCTGGCGCTGCCCGCCCGAGAACTGGTGCGGGTAGGCGTCGAGGCGCGATGCGGCATCGGGAATGCCGACGCGTTCGAGCAGGACCCGTGCCTCCTGGCGTGCTGCCGCGCCGCCGAGCCCGCGGTGCAGCCTGAGCGGCTCGCCGACCTGCCGTGCAATGGTGTGGACCGGATTGAGCGCGGTCATCGGCTCCTGGAAGATCATGCCGATGCGGTTGCCTCGTGTCCGGCACAGTTCGCGCTCGGGCAGGCCGACCAGTTCGGTGCCGTCGAAGCGGATGCTGCCGGTCACCGTGGCATTGGCTGGCAGGAGCCCCACCAGCGACTGGACCGTGATCGACTTGCCGCAACCCGACTCGCCGACGATGCCCAGCGTCTCTCCCCGCTCCAGCGTGAAGCCGATACCGCGCACCGCCTCTGCCGGCCCGCGCTGCGTTTGCAGTTGCACATGGAGGTCGTCGACTTCGAGGAGGGGCATTGATCGTGGTGGTTGGTGATTGCGGGCTTCAGCGCGCGCGTGCAAGCCGCGGGTCCAGCAGGTCGCGCAGGCCGTCACCGAGCAGGTTGAGCCCGAGCACCGCCAACGCGATCGCCATGCCGGGAAACACCGCCAGCAGCGGCGCCTGGAACATCATGGTCTGGGCTTCGCTGAGCATGCGGCCCCACGAGGGCTGCGGCGGCTGCGTGCCGAGCCCGAGGTAGGAGAGGGCGGCTTCCGCCAGGATGGCGATCGCGAAGCGGATCGTGATCTGCACGATCAGCACCGACGAGATGTTGGGCAGCACATGCTGCAGGGTGATTGCGAATGGACCCTTGCCGCAGGCACGCGCAGCAGCGACGTACTCGCGCGACCAGATCGCGTTGGCCGATGCGCGCGTGATGCGTGCGAACGTCGGTATGTTGTAGATGCCGATCGCAATGATCGCGTTGACGATGCCGGCGCCAAACACCGCCGTCAACATGATGGCCGACAGGATGGCCGGAAATGCCATCGAAAAATCGGTGAACCGCATGATCGCTTCCTCGACCCAGCCGCGCCGCGCGGCCGCGAGCAAGCCGAGCGCCGTGCCTGCCAGCAGCCCGATGCCGACCGCGATCACGCCGACCAGGATCGACGCGCGCGCGCCGACCAGCAGCAGCGATGCGACGTCGCGCCCATAGGTGTCGGTGCCGAGCCAGTGCGCGCCGCTCGGCGGGGTGAGCTTGCTGGCCATGTCGATCTCGTAGGGCGACCAGGGCGTCCAGACGAGCGAGACGGCGGCCGCCAGCAGCAGCAGCAGCGTCAGCGCCGCGCCGATCACGAAGCTGCGATGGTGCAGCGCGCGGCGCCAGAAGCCGGCCGGCTTCATATGTCGCTGGCCTTGATGCGCGGGTCGATCACGGCATAGAGCACGTCGACCACGAAGTTGACCACGACGACCATCGCGGCCAACAGCATCACGCAGTTGCGCACCACGATCAGATCGCGATTGCTGATCGCCTGGAAGACGAGTCGGCCCAGCCCCGGCAGGTAGAACACGTTCTCCACCACGATGGTGCCGGCCAGCAGTTCGGAAAACTGCATGCCCATGACCGTGATCACCGGAATCAGGGCGTTGCGCAGCACGTGCGTCCACAGCACCGCGCGCTGCGAAACGCCTTTGGCACGCGCGGTGCGCACGAAATCCTCGCGCATCACTTCGAGCACTGCAGAACGGGTGATGCGCGCGAGGATCGCGGCCTGCACCACCGCCAGCGACAGCGCCGGCAGCAGCAGCGCCTTGAGCCCCGGAAGAATGCCTTCGCCCCAGCCCTCGAAGCCGCCGGCCGAAAACCATTGGAGCTGAACCGAGAACACGAGGATCAGAAGGATCGCGAACCAGAAGTTCGGAATCGCGACGCCGACCTGCGTGAGGCCCATCAAGCCGACATCGCCCAGCTTGTTGTGGCGCGCAGCCGCAGTCACGCCGACCACGAGTGCGAGCACGGTGGTGAGTGCCATGGCCAGCAGTGCCAGCGGCACGGTGAGCGCCAGGCGTTCGAGGATCAGGTCGAGCACCGGCGAGCTGTAGGCGTAGCTGTCGCCCAGTTCACCGGTCAGGAGGCCGGCAATCCAGTTCCAGTAGCGGGTCCAGGCCGGCTGGTCGAGGCCGAGCTTGGCTGCGAGCGCGGCCACCGCCTCCAGCGAAGCGTCTGGGCCCATGAGCATCTGTGCGGCGTTGCCGGGCAGTATCTCGAGCACGAGAAAGACGATGACCGAAGCGCCGACCAATGTGGCGATCAGCGTCACGAAGCGCTTGAAGAGAAACAGGCTCATGGGGCGGGGCGCAGCATAACCCGGCGAACGCAACGACTGTGCCCGGCGCGGATAATCGCGCGATGGCTCTCATGATCACCGACGAATGCATCAACTGCGATGTGTGCGAACCGGAGTGTCCGAACGACGCGATCTACATGGGCGTAGAGATCTACGAGATCGACCCGCACAAGTGCACCGAGTGCGTCGGCCATTTCGACGAGCCGCAGTGCGTACAGGTTTGTCCGGTGGCCTGCATCCCGAAGAATCCGGCGCACCTGGAAACGCACGAGAGCTTGTGGCAGAAGTTCCAGCGGCTCACTGCGGACAAGACGACTTCCTAGGGCTTCTTGGCCGCGCTTTTGGCGGCCGTCTTCGCCGCCTTTTTTTTCGCCGTTGCCACCGGGTCGTGGGCACTGAAGTAGTCGGCTTGCTGCCGGCTTCGGTCCTTGCGCTCGGCTCTGGCCGATGTCCGCTTCGGTTGCGTATGCACTGGGGGGCTGCCGATCAAGGTCGCTTGCCGCCGCGATGCCACGGATTCCTGGCGGATGCGTTCGCGTTCCAGCCGGTCCGCGGCTTCGCGGGCGTCGATCGTCGTGTTGTCTGCCTCGCGCCTTTGCGCTTGGTTGCGCGGGTCGTCGAGATCGATCGCCTTGCCGCCGCTGCAGGGTTGATCGGTGTAGGTGTTGCCGCAACGCCATGTGCCGGTGCCAGCTCTTGCCGCAAATACGGCCCATGACATGCAAGCCGCTGCCAGCAGGATGGTGCTCTTTGCGGCGGTTCGTGAACGTGACTGATTCATTTTTTCTCTCCCTTTCGTTTCCGGATTTGCCGCTATGCGGCGGCAGGCGCACTTCCTTCACCGGGCTCTCGCCGCGGCGGTTTGGGCCGTGGCGGCTTGCTGGTGTGAATCAGAAGCGTGGCCTTGTCCATCTCGCCGGCGACCAGCGCCGGAAAGGCATGCAGCGTTCGAGTGATTGCATCGTCGATGGCCTCGCGCTGTTCCTTCAGCGGCTTCTTCAGTACCCAGCCGACCACCTCCGACTTCACTCCCGGGTGGCCGATGCCGAGCCGCAGCCGCCAGTAGTCGGCGGTGCCGAGCTGCGCATGGATGTCGCGCAGGCCGTTGTGGCCCGCATGGCTGCCGCCCAGCTTCAGCTTGGCCTGGCCCGGCACGACATCGAGCTCGTCGTGAATCACCAGGATTTCGTTCGGCTCGATCTTGAAGAAACGCGCCAGTGCCGAGACCGATCTGCCGGATACGTTCATGAAAGTCTGCGGCTCAAGTAGCCACACGGGCTGTCCGCCGACCTGCATCCGAGCGACCAGGCCGTTGTAGGCGCGCTCGGGCGCGAGCGTCAGCTTCTTGTCGCGCGCCAACGCATCGATCCACCAGAAGCCGGCATTGTGGCGCGTGGCTTCGTACTCCGGGCCTGGGTTGCCGAGGCCGACGAACAACTTGATCATGGGGCGGGATTATCCGTGCCTTGAAAAAGAAACGGCCCGCACAAGGCGGGCCGTTTGCTGCTGCGGCTGAAGCAGAGAATTACTTCTTTCCGGCCGGAGCTTTTGCGGCCGGCGTCTTGGCAGCGGGGGTCTTCGCAGCAGGCGCCTTGCCGGCAGCCTTGCCAGCCGCTGGTGCGGCAGCAGCATCCACTGCCACCGCGCCTTCGGCGGCGGGATCCGGTTCTTCGGCGACCAATGGCGGCACGGCAGACACCAGCACCGGGTTGACCTTGCCGTGGCTCACGAACTTCACGCCCTTGGGGAGCTTGATGTCGTTGACGTGCACTGTCGCATTCTTCGTCAGGCCGGAAAGATCGACCTCGATGAACTCCGGCAGATCGGCCGGGAGGCAGCTGACCTGCAGCTCGGTCATCACATGGTTCACGAGGTTGTGGTCGAGCTTGACGGCGTCCGATTCTTCTTCACCCTTGTAGTGCAAGGGCACCTTCACCGTCATGCGGGTGCGGGCATCGACGCGCTGGAAATCGATGTGCTGCACGAGCTGGCGAAACGGGTGGTATTGCACGTCGCGCAACAGAACCTTCGAGGTGGCGCCCGCCAGGTCCATTTCGAGAATGGACGAGTGGAAGGCTTCCTTCTTCAGCGCATGCCAGAGCGCGTTGTGATCGATCTCGATCAGTTGCGGCTGGCTTTCGCCACCGTAGACGATGCCGGGCGTCTTGCCCGAAATGCGGAGACGGCGGCTCGCACCCGTGCCCTGCTTTGCGCGCTCAAAAGCGACGAATTTCATAACTGCTCCTGTGGAAGTCGACCGCGACCAGTGCGACTCCGGTTTCGATAAAGGCTCTTCGAAAAGAGCCCGGCTTTTTGCTCGAACAGGTCTTGGTCGAACCTCAGAAGAGGTTCTCCTGGTCCGAGAACAAACTCATGACCGACTCACCCTTGGCGATGCGCTGGATCGTTTCGGCGATCAGCGGTGCCACGGAGAGTTGGCGAATTTTCTTGCAGAGGTTGGCACCGTCGGTGAGCGGAATCGTGTTGGTCACGACCACTTCGTCGAGCGCGGAACCCTGCGCGATCCGCTCGATGGCGGGGCCCGAAAAAATCGGGTGCGTGCAATAGGCGTAAACCTTCTTGGCGCCGCGTTCCTTCAGCACCTCGGCCGCTTTGACCAGCGTGCCGGCCGTGTCGATCATGTCGTCCATGATCACACAGTTGCGGCCGTCGATCTCGCCGATGACGTGCATCACCTCGCTCACGTTGGCGCGCGGGCGGCGCTTGTCGATGATGGCGAGGTCGCAATTGAGCTGCTTGGCAAGTGCTCGTGCGCGAACCACGCCGCCGACGTCCGGCGACACGACGATCAGGTCTTCGTAGTTTTTCAGGCGCAGATCACCAAGAAGCACCGGCGACGCATAGATGTTGTCGACCGGTATGTCGAAGAAGCCCTGGATCTGGTCTGCGTGCAGGTCCATGGTCAGCACGCGGGCCACGCCCACGGTTTCGAGCAGGTTGGCCACCACCTTGGCCGAGATCGGCACCCGGCTCGAGCGCGGCCGGCGGTCCTGGCGGGCATAGCCGAAGTACGGGATCACGGCGCTGATGCGCTCTGCCGAAGCACGCTTGAGCGCGTCGACCATGATCAGCAACTCCATCAGGTTCTCGTTGGTCGGCGCACAGGTCGACTGCACGACGAACACGTCGCGGGCGCGCACGTTCTGGTTGATTTCGACCGTGACTTCGCCATCCGAAAAGCGGCCGACGCGCGCAGCGCCTACCGATGTGCCCAGGTGCTGCGCGATCTCCGCGGCCAGGCCCGGGTTGGCATTTCCGGTGAAAACCAAGAAATCAGGATGGTGAGCCTGCATGAGCGTCCCGGCAAGATGCATCCGGCAAATGCGAAATGGCTCATTTCGGAGCCGCCAATAGTCTCGTGGACAAAGATTTGGCAGGGGAGAAAGGATTCGAACCTTTGCATGCTGGAATCAAAATCCAGTGCCTTAACCAGCTTGGCGACTCCCCTACACTGGTCGACGACTTGCGTCGCCAACCGACATATGTGGCATCGGACCGCAGCACGTTCCGATGCGCTAGACCGCCCAACCCAAAAGGGGATGTGCGGCCAAGTTGCTGCACTTGCGAACCTGCCAGCCCGAGGGTGCGGCGGCCAATTGCGCTTCGTGCGGCATCGCCGCGAACACCGAACTTCCCGAACCAGTCATCCGGGCCTTCAGCCCTTGGCGACCGAGCCAATCGATGGCATCGGAGACTGCGGGGCAAAGCCGTTCGGCAACCGGCTGCAAGTCGTTGTGACCAAAGTCGAAATCGAAGCCTTTGACTTCGATCTCGTCTTGTGTCTCGCCGTGCGCAGCAAAGCCTGAGATTATAGCAGTGGGAGTCGAGCGCTCAAGATCAGGCGCTGCAAAAATGAGACGGGTGTCGAGCCCCGGCTGCGGCTTGACCACGACGAATTGCCCCGGCGGCAAGCTGCCCGGCGTGATCTGCTCGCCGACACCCTCCACGAGTGCGTTCCTTCCGCGCAGGAAGAATGGCACGTCCGCGCCGAGCGACAGTCCGATCCGCTCGAGCGCCGGGAGCGGTAGGTGAAGATCCCAGAGGCGATTCAGCGCCAGCAGGCAGGTTGCGGCGTCGGAGGAGCCGCCGCCCATCCCGGCCTGCGCGGGCACATGCTTGGCGATCCCGATGTGGGTACCGTACGAAGTTTGCGTGAACGCCTGCAGCGCCTTTGCCGCACGCAGCACGAGATCGTCCGCCGGCAACCGGGTCGTGAGGTCTTCGCGCGTGATCTCGCCATCGGTGCGGCGCTCCACATGCATCACGTCGCACCAGTCAATCAGCATGAAGATCGACTGCAGCAGGTGGAAGCCGTCCGCACGCCTGCCTGTGACGTGCAGAAAGAGATTGAGCTTGGCGGGGGCCGGAAGGTCGTAGAGCGCCTTCATGCGCGTTCGAAGACGATTCGCAGGTCGGCCCTCGGCTGCGGCGATTCGCGCACCGCCTGCATGCGCCCGGTGCCGATCTGCCTCAAGTCCGGCCGCCAGCCCGCAACGCGCTCGTCTCGCCCTGCGAGCCAGGCAAAGAGTGCACCGACGGGGATGGCCGCGCCTGTGGCCGCTTCGATCAGCGCATCGACCGAGTCGAAGCGCCGCGTTTCGCTGCCGTTCTTCAGCAAAGCTTCGCCGGGAGCCCATTGGAGCTGGGCCAGCGTGCTGCCGATGGGACTTGTGAGGATGAGATCGCCGGCCTGCGCAGCGCCGCGCAATTCGAACAGGGCCGAGAAGGTCTGGACCGGCTCGCTGTCGATGCGAAGCGAAAGCCGCCCGCTCCAAGCCTGTACGCCGGCACTTTCCGGCGGCATGCCGACTCCTGGGGTTGCACAGCCGGTCGCCAGCAGCAGCGCGCCGCAGCCGGCACTCAATGCCAGGCGACGGTTCAAAGATTCACGCGCAGACGCTTGAGCGTTTCCTGCAGCGTCTCGTTCTCGGCGTCGACGAAGGAAGCTTCCTTCCAGATCGACAGCGCGCGTTCGCGCTCACCCTTGACCCACAGCACCTCGCCCAGATGTGCGGCGATTTCGGGGTCGGGCCGACGCTTGTAAGCCGCTTCCAGGATGCGGATCGCCTCCTCTGTATTGCCAAGCCGGAACTCGACCCATCCGAGGCTGTCGGCGATGAACGGGTCTTCAGGCGCCAGCTTCACTGCCTGCTGGATCAGCGTGCGCGCTTCTTCCAGACGAACCTTGCGATCGGCGAGCGAGTAGCCAAGCGCGTTATAGGCGTTCTGGTTGTCGGGCTTTATCTCGATCAACCGGCGCAGCAGCCGCTCCATTTCGTCCAGGCGGTTCAGCTTCTCGGCCACCATGGCCCGGTCGTAGATGAGGTCGGTGTCCTCCGGCTCGGCCGTGCTGGCCTGCACCAGCATGTCGTAGGCTGCCTGGTACTGCTTGGCATCGCGCAGCACTTGCACTTCAGTCATGAACTTCTTTTTCTTGTCGTCGGCGGTGCGTTCGGGCAGCGACCTGATCAATTCGCGCGCCTCGGGCAGCTTGCCCTGGCGCGCGAGCAGTCCGGCCCGTCGGGTCTGCGCCGCGACCAGATCGTCGGTGTTGTCGATGCGCGCGAGCCATTGCTCGGCGCCCTTGAAGTCCTTGCGGCGCTCCGAAAGCTGCGCGAGCTGCAGGTAGGCCTGCGTCAGGCCGCGGCCGCGCGCCTCGGCATCGCGCTCGATCGCGGCGAGCCCGATGTATCGCTTGAGCGAGGTCTCGGCCGCCGCATCCTGGCGTGCCTGCGCCTGCAGGCTGCCAAGCAGCAGCCACGGATCGGCGAGTTCCGGCCGAGACGTGCTGAGGCCGGTGAGTTCGGCGGTCGCCTCTGCGTAGCGGCCTTGTTCGACCAGCACGCGCGAATAGGCGATGCGAAGTTCGGGCAGTGCTTTCGGCCCGCTCAGGTAGCGCTTGACGAGCGGCTCTGCCAGCGGCTGGCCGGGGCCCACCAACTCGAGGGCCAGCAGCGCCGGCCCGTCGCAGAAGGGTCCGTCTCCTGGCCGTTGCGGGCGGCATCGAGCGCGCCCGATGCGTCGCCGGCCGCCAGCCGCAGGCGCCCGATGGTCGTCCACGCCGGGCCACCGGTGCCGGGGCTGTTGAGTTCGGCGGCCAGCGCCTGCTCGGCAGTGGAGGCGGCCAACTTCTTGTCGGTCGCCCGGGCGTAGTTGCGCCCGATCACCGCCATCAGGAATGGCTTTTCCATCTGTGGCGTGGCAGCGAGTTCAGCCCGCAGCGGTTCGAGCGTTTCGCCGATGCGGTTGAGCGCGATCAGGATCTGCAGTTCGAAGCGCCGTGCTTCGCGCGATTCGGGCAGTGTCTCTTTCCAGGCGCGGGCTGCTGCCAGCGCCGCATCGCCGGAGCGAGCCTGGAGCGCTATTTCGACGGTGCGCTGAAACAGCGTCCCGTCGCGTGCCCTCCGAGAAGCATCGAGCATCAACGCGTAGCCGGCGCCGGGGTCGCCCGAGCGTGAGGTCAGCTCGCCCATGAGCACTTCGTAGAAGAGCTCGGCTGTCAGGGCAGAAGCGCGTCCCTTGGCGGGCTCGGTCGTCGTTGCCGCAGGCGTTGCCACGGGCGCTGCAGGTTCGATGATGGGAGCCGGGCTGGTCGGGAGAGCGGGCGCCGGCAGATCGGTCTGCGCATTCGCGGCAAGCACGGTCATGGACAAGAAGAACGCGGCCGCCGCGAGGCGGGATCGGCGGAGCGGTGGGGTCATCGAACCATAATAAGCCAAGGCTTTTGAACGATCGCCGCGAGGGGACTTCGATATCGCTTACTTTCCATCCGCCTTCGCCCATGCCCGAACTACCCGAAGTTGAAGTGACCCGCCTGGGTTTTGCCGACCGCATCGCCGGCGCGCGCATCGATGCGGTACGCATGGGCAAGCCGCTGCGGTGGGCATTGGCGGTGGATCCGGCCGCATTGGTTGGCCGTACCGTTCGGGCCGTGCGCAGGCGCGGCAAGTATCTGTTGGTGGATTTGGATGCCGGTCTGCTGCTGATGCATCTGGGAATGTCCGGAAGCCTGCGCTTCGACGCTGGCTTGCCCCTGCCCGGTACGCACGACCACTTCGATCTTGTTACCAGCCGCGGCACGCTCCGACTCAACGATCCGCGGCGTTTCGGTGCAGTGGTCTACGTCGAGGACGAGGCCGCGCCGCTGGCAGTCAAGCTGCTTGGCCGACTGGGCGTGGAGCCATTGGGCGAGACCTTCGCCATCGATGGCTTTCATGCGGGGCTGCGACGGCGCCGGGCACCGATCAAGCAGGTGCTGCTCGCCGGCGATCTGGTGGTGGGCGTCGGTAACATCTATGCCTCCGAAGCGCTTTTTCTTGCCGGTATCCGGCCGACGTTGTCGGCTTCGCGCATCAGCCGCCCGCGCGCGGTGCTGCTGCATGCAGCGGTGCGCGAGGTGCTGGCGCGAGCGGTGGAGCGCGGAGGAAGCACCCTGCGCGACTTCTCCAATGTCGACGGGCAGAGCGGCTATTTCCAGCTGGAGGCCACGGTCTACGGACGGGCCGGCGAGCCCTGCAGGGTGTGCGCCAACCCTGTTCGCTCTATTCGGCAAGGGCAGCGCGCCACGTATTTCTGCCCAAAATGTCAAAAGTATTGAAGGCTTGAATACGGATGGCTTAACCATCCGCTGGACGGGGTGCTATATTTTGTAAGCAACTCCATACATCCCTTGACTCGCTCTTTCAATCAGCAATTCGACCAGCATGGCGCTTGGCGGCGCAACTTTGCGCACCGCCTGAAGTGGCTTTCGCGCTGGCTTCATGAAAACGACCTGCTGAACCAGAGCGTCGCGGAGCGGCTGCGGGAGCTGGAATCGCAGATGCGTTCCAGTAAGGTCATGGTCGCTTTCGTCGCCGAGTTCTCGCGCGGCAAATCCGAGCTGATCAACGCGATCTTCTTTGCCGGCTACGGTCGCCGCATCATGCCGGCGAGCGCCGGACGCACGACGATGTGTCCGACCGAGCTTGGCTACGACGCAGCGCATCCGCCCAGCCTGCGGCTGCTGCCGATCGAGACACGCCTCAAACCCCATTCGCTCGCCCACTGGCGCGACGAGCGGGATCATTGGACCGAGCTTTCGATCGATGTCGACGACGCCGAGCAGCTGTCGCAGGTGATGAACAAGGTGGCCGAGGTCCGGTGGGTGCCGCTGGCCGAGGCGCGTGCGCTGGGCTTCTGGAGCGACGATGCGCCGGACGACAACCCGGTGCCGGACACGGAGGGGCGGGTCGAGATCCCCCGCTGGCGGCATGCGGTGCTGAACATGCCGCATCCGCTGCTCGAGCAAGGCTTGGTGATTCTCGACACGCCCGGCCTGAACGCGATCGGCGCCGAACCAGAGCTGACGGTGAGCTTGATACCGCAGGCGCATGCGGTGGTGTTCATCCTCGGCGCAGACACCGGCGTCACCCGGTCCGATCTTTCCATCTGGCGCGAGCACCTGATCACCGAGAGCGACGCCGGCGACACCCGCATCGTGGTGCTCAACAAGATCGACACCATGTGGGACACGCTCAGCACGCCCGCACAGATCGACGCCCAGATCCAGCGCCAGCGCAAGGGCGCGGCCGAACTGCTCGGCGTGCCGCTGCCGCAGGTGCTTCCGGTGTCGGCGCAAAAGGCTTGCAGGCGAAGATCCGCCGCGACGTTCCACTGCTGCAGGCAAGCCGGCTGCCGGCCCTCGAAGCCGTGCTGGGCGAAGGCCTGCTCGGCAAGCGCGAGAAGATGCTGCGACTTGCCGTCGACGCGGGCATTGCGGCGTTGCAGGCTGAAGCGGAGCGCATCCTCAAGGTACGCCAGCGCGATCTTTCCGAGCAGGCGCTCGAATTGCAGGGGCTGCGTGGCAAGAATTCGTCGGTCATTCGCCACATGCGCGCGCGCATCGAGCAGGAGCAGGCCGAGTTCGAGGGTAGCAACGCGCGCATCCTGGCGCTGCGCTCGGTGCAGGGCAAGCTGTTGCGCGAGGTTTACGCCGTGCTGGGCAGCACGGCGCTCAAGGCGGACATGGGCAAGCTGGGGTCGGCGCTCAAGCGTCCGGGCATCAAGTTCAATGTGCGGAAGGTCTACGCCGAAACCTTCGATTCGTTGCGCAACAACCTGCGCGAGGTGCAGGCGACCACGGCCGAGATCCAGTCGATGCTGCATGCGACTTTCCGCCAGCTCAATGCCGAGCATGGTTTCGCACTGCAGGCGCCGGCCGAGCCGGACCTGCTCGGCTTCGAGCAGCAACTGGGCCAGATCGAGCGCAGCCATGTGCACTACCTCGGCATCGGCAATGTGCTCAAGCTGGCGCAGCCGGATTTTTGCGACAAGCTGGTACGCGCGCTGGCAAGCAGGCTGCGCGTGGTCAACGAAGCCGCCATGACCGAGGTGGAGCGTTGGAGCAAAGGCGCCGGTGCCCAGCTCGATGCGCAGTTGAAGGAGCGCCGCCGTACCTTTGCCAAGCGCATCGAGGCGGTGGAGCGCATCCAGGGCGCGGCAGGCAGTCTCGACGAGCGGCTGGCCGAACTCGCGGCGCAGGAGGGCGGCCTCACCGAACTGCATGGCCGGCTGGGCGAATTCACCGCGCTGCTCATGAGCAATGCGGCGCCCACTGCGTCTACCGCGCACGACGAACTCAGTGCCGCCTGAGAACCGGTGCCCGGCGCCGCCGGAACTGGCATCGACTTTTTCTGCGCGCATCGTCGGCTGGCAAAGCAACCATGGCCGCAGCGAACTGCCTTGGCAGAACACGCAGGACCCCTACCGGGTTTGGATTTCCGAAGTCATGCTGCAGCAGACCCAGGTTTCAATAGTGCTGGGCTACTTCGCGCGCTTTCTCGATCGATTTCCGTCGGTGCAGGCGCTTGCCGCCGGCACCGAGGACGAGGTGTTCGGCCTTTGGAGCGGCCTGGGCTATTACAGCCGGGCGCGGAACATGCATCGCTGCGCCCAGGAAGTGGTGCTGCGCTTCGGCGGCACCTTCCCGGAGACCGCATCCGAACTTCAAACCCTGCCGGGCATCGGCCGCTCGACTGCCGCGGCCATTGCTGCCTTCTGCTTCGGCGAAAGGGTTGCGATCCTCGATGGCAATGTCAAGCGGGTGCTCGCGCGTGTGCTCGGCTTCGAGGGCGACCTGTCATCCGCCACCCAGGAGCGTGTGCTGTGGACGACGGCCAACGAGCTGTTGCCGCCTGCGACTCAGCCGCGCGCAATCTCCGGCTACACGCAGGGATTGATGGACCTGGGCGCGACCGTCTGCCTGCCGCGCAAGCCGGCTTGCATGCTGTGCCCGGTCAACGATGTCTGCGAAGCGCGGCGACAGGGCGCACCTGAAAAATTCCCGGTGAAGACCCGCAAGCTCATGCGCAGCGCGGAGTCTCTATGGATGCTGCGGGCGCGCGATGCGCAAGGCCGTGTGTGGCTGCAGAAGCGGCCTGCGCGCGGCATCTGGGCCGGGCTTTACTGCCTGCCGGTGTACGAGAGCATGGTCGCGCTGCTGAACGAACTGCCGCCCGGCGACAGAGGCGGCGTGCGCGAGGATGCCGCGTTCGTGCATGTGCTCACGCACAAGGACCTGCACCTGCATCCGGTGTCGATCGAATGCGCTTCCGAGCGGCAGCTCACCGATGCCGGGGGGTGGTTCGAAAACGGCGAGTGGGTCGGGCTCGGCTTGCCGGCTCCGGTGCGCAAGCTGCTGCTGGCCGCAGGTTAGATACCATCCAATTCGCGATGACGCTTGAGGGCGGCCCAGCGCGTGCCGAAACCGCGCGCGAGCTGCTCGACTAGGAAAACGGAGCGATGCTGGCCGCCGGTGCAGCCGATGGCCACGGTCACGTAGCTGCGGTGATCGCGTGCCAGCGCGTCGAGCCAGCGCTCGAGGAAGTGCTCGATATCGCCGTACATGCGGGCGACATCGTCATGCTCGCGCAGCCAGTCGATCACCGCCGCATCGCGGCCGGTCAGAGGCCTTAGCGTGGGCACGTAGTGCGGGTTCGGAAGCATGCGGACGTCGAAGACGTAGTCGGCATCGAGCGGCACGCCGCGCTTGAATGCAAACGATTCGAAGACCAGCGTGAGCGCGCTCTCAGGCGCCGATATCAGCGCCTTCACATAGCCCTGCAGCTGGGCCGGTCGAATGATGCTCGTGTCAATCACGTCGGCACCGTCGCGCAGGTCGGCCAACAGCTCGCGTTCGAGTTCGATCGCCTGCATCAGGACGCGCTGCTGTTCGGGCGCATCCGTGCGGCACTCTTGCCGCGACAGGGGGTGGCGGCGCCGGGTTTCGGAATAGCGGCGCACCAGCGCGTCGGTGGTCGCATCCAAAAACAATGAGCGCAGGTGCACGCCATCGTTGCGCAATCCGTCGAGTTGCTGCGGCACCAGCGGCAGCGAGACAGCGCTGCGCACGTCCATGGCGATCGCAACCCGCGATGCCTGGAGCCGCCGCTGCAAGTCGATGAACGGCACGAGCAGTTCGGGCGGCAGGTTGTCGACGCAGTAGTAGCCTGCATCTTCGAGCGCGTGCAGTGCGACTGACTTGCCAGACCCGGACATGCCGGTAATCAGCACCAGCTCGAGGCTGCTCACGACGAAGTCTCCGGCGCCTCTTTGCCGAGCATTTCACGCGCATGCGCCAACGTGGTTTGCGAGATCCGTTCGCCGCCCAGCATGCGGGCGATCTCACGCGCACGCGTGTCGTCGTCGAGCACCGAAACGCCGCTCTCGGTGCGAACGCCATCACGCGTCTCGGCGGTCGTCTGGCGCTTGGCAACCAGCAAGTGATGGTCGGCGCAGGCGGCCACCTGCGGCAGATGGGTGACGGCCAACACTTGCCGGTCGCGGCCGAGCTGCTTCATCAAGCGTCCGACCGTCTCGGCCACAGCACCGCCGACGCCGGCATCGACCTCGTCGAATATCAGCGTTTGAGCCGTGCCGAGTTCGCTCGTCGTCACCGCGATGGCAAGGGCAATTCGCGACAGCTCGCCGCCCGATGCGACCTTGCCGATGGGGCGTGGCGTGCTGCCGGCATGGCCGCTGACGAGAAAGCCGATGTCTTCCAGGCCCGCCCGGCCGGGTTCGGACAGCGGCTCCAACGCGACTTCGAACCGTCCGCCCTGCATGCCGAGCCCTTGCATCGCCTGGCTGACAGCCTGCGCCAGCCGCGGCGCCGCCTGCTTGCGCGTCTTGCTCAATGCTTTGGCTTCCTTCATGTAGGCCTGCTGCGCCGCCTGCTCGGCGCGTTCGAGTCCTTCGAGGTCGCCATGCGCGTCCAATGCCTGCAGCTCGGCCTGCCAGCCCGCAAGCAGCGAAGGCAGTTCGGCGGGCACTCGCTTGTAGCGGCGGGCCAGCGACATCCATAGGCCCATGCGTTGGTCGAGTTCTGCGAGCCGCTCGGGATCGGCGTCGGCTTGGCGAAGATAGATGTGCAGCGAATGCGCGGCATCGGAAGCCTGCGCCAAGCTCGACGCGAGAACCTCGCCCAAGGCGCGGAATTCCGGTTCGATGTGCTCGCAGTTCTGCAACTGCGAAGCGGCACGGTTGAGCGCAGCGAGCGCTCCTGCGTCGTCGTCCTCCAGCGCGGCGCATGCGCCTTCGGCAGCATCGATGAGCGCCTGCGCGTTCGAGATGCGGGTGTGGCTGGTGGAGAGTTCTTCCCACTCGTCCGGCGCCGGTGCCAGCTTCATGGCCTCGGCCACCTGCCACTGCAAGCGCTCGCGCTCGCGCTGCAACGAATCCTGCGCCGAGCGTGACTTGTCCAATGCCAGCAGGGTCTGCCGCCAAGTTTGCCAGGCACCGTCCAACGCTGCCGGGCTGCATCCGGCGTATGCGTCCAGCAACCCTCGAACGGCATCGGGACGAGTAAGACTTTGCCAGGCGTGCTGACCATGGATGTCGAGCAGCCGGTCACCGATCTCGCGCAGCTGGGTCGCGGTGGCGGGGCTGCCGTTGATCCATCCCCGGCTGCGGCCCTGAATGTCGACGGTGCGGCGCAGCAGCAATGCGTCGCCGGCTTCGAAGCCGCCTTTGTCGAGCCAGGACACGAGTTCCGGATCGGCGACATCGAACTCGGCGCTCACGTCCAGCCGCTGCGCGCCTTCACGAACCGCACCCGCATCGGCGCGGCTGCCGAGCGCCAGCTGCAGTGCGTCGATCAATATCGATTTGCCTGCGCCGGTTTCCCCGGTCAGAACCGTAAAGCCGGTTGAAAAATCGAGTTCGAGCGCGCGCACGATGACGAAGTCGCGCAGCGCGATGTGTCGCAAGGCCATGTCAGGAGCCTCCCTCGTTCCAGTGCAGTTTCTTGCGCAAGGTGTCGAAGTAGCTCCAGCCCCGGGGATGCAGAAAGCGCACGCGATAGTCGGAGCGGCGCACCACCACCCGGTCGCCGATTGCCAGCGACGCCAGCGATTGCATGTCGAAATTGGCGCTTGCGTCGCGGCCACCCACCAACTCGATCGAGACTTCGTCCGCATCGGGCAACAGGATCGGCCGGTTCGAAAGGGTGTGCGGAGCGATCGGCACCAGCACCCATCCCGGAATTGCCGGATGCAGCAGCGGGCCGCCCGCCGACAAGGCATAGGCCGTCGACCCGGTGGGCGAGGCGATGATCAGCCCGTCCGCGCGCTGGTTGGCCACGAAGTGGCGTCCGACCGAGACGCGCAGTTCCACCATGCCCGATGTGGCGCCGCGGTTGACGACCACGTCGTTCATCGCGAGCGCATCGAACACCGATGCACCGTCGCGCATCACCTGGCCGTGCATCACGCTGCGGTGGTCTTCTTCGTATTCGCCGTCCAACATCGGGATCAGCGTTGCCTGGTAGTTGTCCAGAGAAATGTCGGTGATGAAACCGAGGCGGCCGCGGTTGATGCCGATCAGCGGAACGCCGTAGGGCGCCAGCTGGCGTCCGATGCCGAGCATGGTGCCGTCGCCACCAACAACCAAGCCCAGGTCGCAGCGCTGGCCGATTTCTTCGACCGTCAGTGCTTCATAGCGGCTTTGCTCGACGTCGCCAGAATGCGACTGCTCGACGAACACCTCGCAGCCCTGACTTTCGAGAAAGGCGCCAATGCCTTCCATCACGCCGTCCAGCGCGCCGGCTTGCGCCCGCGCGCCCGAAGCCTGGTATTTACCTATCAGGGCGACGTGCCGAAAGCTGGAGGTCATCTACAAATTACAACATAGCGCCGCGTTTGAGACGCTTAAGAAGCTTCTCCTTCGCAGGGCTTGGCTTCTCGCCTTCGAGCACGGCGAGGGTTATCCATTTCGCAGGGTCTTCGTTCAACTCAAGCGCCAGATTTCCTGCCAAAACCGGTGTCAGGTGACCACGCTCCCTGGCATTGCGCAGCGCGTTGCGGTGCACGCTCAGACGCTCGGCCCACTCGGGCATTGGTGCTACTGAAAGCGCTTGCTCTAGCAGATTCATAGTCGTTTGCATATCGGCTAACTCCTTTGTTGTTTCTGCACACAAAATGGGTGCAAGTGTTGCACTCGTTACGTGTTCATTCTATTGTTCGCTCCGCACCCACGGTGGGTGCATCAACTGGAGCCACCAATGATCAAGATCGAAATCCATTCTGCTGCCTTCCGTGTCAACGAAGGGGTGTCCATGAAGTCGGGCAAGCCGAAGCCCTACAAGAGGGCGTCTCAGGTCATCTATGCGTTCACGATGGACCGCGACGGCAAGCCGAATCCGTACCCTGAAAAGGGCGAGATCACTTTGCCGATGGATCGCAATACCAACGAGCCCATCCCGTACCAACCGGGTACGTACACCCTGCACCCTTCGAGCTTCTTCATCGGCGACTTTGGGGCGATCTCGGTGGCTCCGAAGCTCCAGCCGGTCGCCGCTAAAGCTTGAGGGGTGCACCATGCACCAATCTCCCGAAGTAATGCAAGCCTCTCGGCTCGGCTTGCTCGAAGCAGCCCTGCTCGCCCTCATGCGCGACGGGCAGGAGTCCGGCTTCGATGGGCTCAGCGTCGAGTGTTCGGTGGACGCCGGCATCACGGTCATCGACCTCACGTACACCCAAGCCGGTGCGCCGATATCGGGGCATTCACTGTGAATGCTTACCGCGTCGAATGGACAGAGCGCGGCATCAAGTGCACCGAGGTCGTGTCAACCCGCATTGGCGCCGAGCGCTTCGCGCGCTTCCAACTCCATCGCGGCTTCTTCGCGCAGATCGTCGTCGCTGGTGGGGCGCTGCTGTGAGGCGCTTCGTCGCCATCATCGTCCGCGGCTACGGCTGGAAGCTCGGCGCTCTTGCGGCCGTGGCGACCGTGGCGGCGCTGGGGAAGCTGCTGTGAACCCGCAGTACGTCGCGGCCATGGCCGTCGCGCGCGCGTCGTTCGCGGGCCTGTCGGACGCCGGGGAGTGTTTTTCGGCTCGCGCGTTGGCGAAGTCCGTTGACGTGGTGACGGCGCGCGCAGCGCGCGGGCTTGTCTCAGTATCAACAAGTGGTTTGGATGCTCTTCCAACCGCTCTGCGTTGGACAGAGCAATGTATTTCCATCGACCGAGCACAAGCGCGCGTGACGCGGCTCCGTAAGGCCGTGGGAGTCGGAGCCAAGTGCTTGCTCAACGCACGCGGCGACCTTGCGCAAAACAACGTGATGGTCACGTTGACCTACGACACAAAGCTCACCGGCGCTGTCGGGCACCACTACTGGAAGCCGCGCCACGTGTCTGACTACGTTCGAGCTGTGCGGGCATGGTTCGCAAAGCGCTGTCCTGGCGATCGGCTGCGCTACGTATGGGTCGCAGAGCTTCAGCAACGGGGCGTGCTGCACTACCACGCGGTCTTTTTCCTTCCGGCAGGGGTCAGCATGCCCCGAGCCGATAAACGCGGCTGGTGGCCTCACGGCATGACCAACACGCTCAAGTCAACTGCACCGGTCGCGTACCTCATGAAGTACGCCAGCAAGCCGGACAGCAAAACCATAGGAGGGTTCCCCCGTGGCGCTCGAATTTCAGGTGTTGGAGGCCTCGATGCTGGTGGTTCTGCTTTTAAGCGTTGGTGCCTTTGGCCTGGGTATGTGCAGGGAAATGCTTCTGTTGCCGACCGCTTCCGACCTGCGCCGGGAGGCGGCTACATCAATGCTGACACCGGAGAGTCTCTCAAAGCTGAGTTTGCCCCAACGGGCGGCGGTTTTTCGAGCTTTATCCGTATCGGGAGAACGCAGCGCGCGGTCGATGGCCTTGGTCGCCCGCTCGATCCTGCCGGCCCCTTCTCATGGATACCAGATGCTCCGCAAACCCTTCATTGAAAGGAGTAGTCATGTCTGACCCTGTCGGTTACATCTGCGAATCGTGCAACTTCCCTGGGCCGCGTGAGGAGTTCGAGGCCAACGACGAATTGGCACCCGATCTCGTAGACGCGGGCCAGTGCCCAGAGTGCGGTGAGATGGTCGAAGACCTCGACGATTGGGCGTTTGACTGATGCAGTTCCTCACCTGCTCATCGGATGCAGTGCCATGCCCGGTGGAGCTGCAACAGTGGCGCACGGTCGCGGAGGTCATCGATCCTGCCGCGCTCGGAATAACACCCGAGCTAATGGTCAAGGTGTATGGCTTCGGATTCGGGGCAACTTTCATGATGTTCGTTATCGGGTTCGTGGTCGCTGTGGCAGTTGGGCTCGTGCGCAAGGTCTGAGTTTTCAGCCGATTGGGCCTCATCGCAGTGATGCGCCGGGCTTCTTCGGGTGGCAATTTCGCTACCGTCAACTTTGGAGTTTTTCATGAACCGTCTTTCCCTCAAGCTGGCCGCTCTCGGCTCGACCCTCCTGGCATCGACCGGCGCATTCGCGCAGGCGACCGATCCGTTCACGCAGATGATGGACGCAGTGGCGCTGGACGGCATCGCCGCCTCAGTGATCGCCGCCGGCCTGATCATCGTCGGCATCGCCGTGGCGTTCAAATCGCCTGACGTCGCCAAGCGCGTGGTCAAGAAGGTCTAAGGGGCCTACCGTGGCAACAGGCGCACTCATCGTCCTTTTCTGGGGCATCTGGCTATTGGTCGGGGCGATGGGTGCTGCCTGCTTTGTCGCGGGCTTCAAGGCGGCACCATGATGAACCCGTGGTTCCTCCTTGCAGTCCTCGGCCTTGGCGGCGCAATAGCGAACAAACCTGCGAACGCCGGCGTAGGGCGAGATCGTGCAACCGGGCAAGCCATCTGGGACGCGGCAGTCAGTGGGCGAAGCACGACCATTGGCGGGTCCAACGGTTCGATGCGCATTATTGGACCCGCTGCGCCATCGGTCGCGGGCAGCACGCCGGGGAGTGCGCGCATCAGCGGCAGCGGCACCGTCCCTGTGGCCGATAAGCAGGTGCCCGGAGTCAATATGTCCGGTGAGGTCGCAAAAGAGGCCGTTGTCGGCGCCGTGACCGGCTGCCTGACTGGCGGCCTTGTTGGCTGCGTCCTGGGCGTCGCGACGCCGCTCGCATTGGCCTACGTCGCAAACAGTGGGCTTCGCCAGAACCCGCAAAGCGGTGCGCCAGAGCGCTCAGACCCCGGGGTGTGCAGCACAGCGCCGTGCTACGAGTACCGCTATCACGGGTCCTTGGCGTTTCGGTGGACCCGCCAAGCAGCGTGTACCGATTTCATGGGGTACATCGCCGCCTTCAATCCGCCTAGTTACACCTGGCGCGCGGAAGTAGCGCCGGAAAATGAAGGCGCCCAATGCCGCCTGTATTACAAGTCGGCGCCAACCGCAAACGAGGAACTGGCTTCGGGCACGACCGCCGAGGAAGGCACGCGGTCGCCGTCATCCGTGACCTGGTATCCAGCGACGCCTCAGGACGTCCGCGACGCGCTTTACAACAACGACCCGCCGGCGCCAATCGTGGATGAGTTGGCGCGGCATGGCAACATTAATTGGACGCTCGGGGACCCGACGCGTATCGTCAGTGGCCCCGCGTCCGTAAGCGGTCCAAAAGAGACGACCAGTAACCCTGATGGCAGTACTTCAACCCGGCAGACCAATACGCCGCTGAGCTATAGCGGTCCAACGATCACCGCCGGGCCGACAACGACGACGACGACGACTAAGGACCCGCAGGGCAACACGACAGGTACGACCACGACGACGACGACGCCTGGTACAGAAGCCGAGCCAGCGCCAGAGCCACCGCCCACAGATACGCCGCTCGGGCCAATCCCGCAGCTATACACGCCCAAGTTTCCTGACGGCATGACTGGCGTGTGGGCAACGCGGAAAGCCGAACTGATGGCGTCGCCGCTGGTGTCGCTGAAGGACCAAATGTTCCCCGCCGTGGGCTCGACCGGCGCGTGTCCTGCTTGGCAACTCCCGGTGAACGTGGCGTGGGTGGATTTCGGAACCTATAACGTCGCGCCGCCGTGCTGGATATGGGATTTCGCAAAGGTCATCGTCATCTTGAGTGCCGCGCTGCTGGCGCGCGCGCTCATCTTCGGGGGCTGAAATGGCGGCTGCATTCACCATGCTTTTGGCCAAGCTGGCGGCGATCGTCGACTGGGTCGGCTTGCTCGCCGTCGCCGTGTTCACCGCGCTGTGGGACGTCGTCAAAGACGCATGGTGTTGGCCGTTCGATCAGGTGTTGCAGGTCGCGACGTCGGCGATTGCAGCAATCGACGTGAGCGGCATCAGCGGGAGCCTTCAAGGATGGGGTTCTGTCCCTGCTGAGGTTATGAACTTGCTCGGCCTGCTCGGCGTCGGCACCGCTATTTCGATCATCGGCGCGGCCATAGCAATCCGCTTCGGCCTGCAACTCATCCCCTTCGTAAGGCTCGGCTCATGATCAACGGACTAGAAGGCATCCCCGGCTCAGGCAAGAGCTACGAGGCCACGGTGTTCCACGTGCTTGAAGCGCTAAAGAACGGCCGCCTCGTCATCACGAATCTTCCGCTCAACGTCGAGATGTTCGCGGCCATCGACCCCAGTTACCGGGCACTGATCCAGATACGCAAGCAGGCGCAGCCGATCCGCGGCACGTGGGACGCCAGTCGGGTCGATGTAGACACCGGCAAGGGCAACGCGTTCGAGCTATTCGACACGCCAGAGCAGAACCAAAAGCCTGACGTCAACGTGTCGCTGTTCGGGCACGTGTGGGATTACTTCTGCGTCTGGAAGCACGCGAAAACAGGGCAGGGGCCGTTGTTTGTTATCGACGAATGCCACGTGCCGATGCCGAAGGTCGGCACAGATAAGCAGGTGATCGAGTGGTACAAGTTGTCGCGACATTTCAACGCCGACGTCCTGCTGATGACGCAGAGCTTTCGCGACATGAACCCCATGATCGCCGGGCTGTTGGCAATCCTCGTGAAGGTCCGCAAAGCGGACATCCTCGGCAGGGCGGATCACTACATCCGCAAGGTCCAAGCGGGGTATCGCGGTGCGGTCATCTCGACCGAGCAACGCAGGTACGAACCAGCGTTCTTCAACCTCTACAAGAGTCACACGCAAGGCAACTCCGTGATGGAAGCGCTTGCTACCGACGTAGTGCCGTTCCTCGTGAAGTTCAACCGCTTTCGCAATCTGTTTTTCGTCATCATCTTGATCGGCATCGGGTGGGCAGTGTGGGTCAACGCCAGAGAGAAGCCCAAGAAGCCGCATCCGATCCAGTCACGCATTGACCTGGCCGTAGCAGACGCGAAAGCTAACCCGGTCGAGCATGGGCTCGAAGGCATGAAGCAGGCTGCATTGACGAAGGTGCAGACCGCCGTGAATGTAGGCAAGAACGTTGACCCCGAAGATGACCCCGAACCCTTCCAAGCGAAAGAGGTTCACCTCACCGGAATGATGCGGATGGGTCCAAAGGTGATCTTTACGTTCACTGTCTCCAAAGGGTCTACCCGCATCCTCGATCTGACCGAACCCGATCTGATCGCGGCTGGCTACACCTGGCATCCGACCGGACATTGCACGGGCGTCCTTAAGTGGAGGGACACCCGCAAAGCCGTGACATGTGACGCGCCACGGCTCGCCGCTGGCGACAATGAACGGCCGCACGTAGTCGCTGTTCCCGGTGTGCAACCGAAGGCCGCAGGGCAGACCGGAGGGGCCCCGCTTGCGGGGATACCGGGCGGCGTGTAGGCCTCTCTCCCTTGCAGACCTGAACGCGCCCTCGTGCGCCCATTCCTGCACGTATCGGACGATCTAGCGCATCTCTTTGCTAAGCGGTATTCAGGGGACCCGCTTGCGGGGGAAAGGCCTCCGATCTGAGACGATTCCCGGCAGTCCGTCACATCGGTCTTTCCACCCGCCATGAAACAGACTGTTACTATCGTTCGATGGGCATCCAAGATCGAGAGTACTACCGCGAGTGGTGGAGCAAGCGCAATGGTGTTGCCGGGCATCCTCGCTCGGTGCCCGCGTCTCGTCGAGTTGGCCCCCCTAAGCTTTGGGGTGCTGATTTCCACTGGTCCCTCAAGCTGTTGGTCTGGCTCGCGATTGCGGTCCTTTTGCTCATTGCATTTCGGCTCGTCCGCTAGCCCTGCGGCGTGTTGATCGGCTATGCACGGGTATCGACCAGCGATCAGGAAACCCGGCTCCAACTCGACGCCCTCAAGCGTGCTGGCGTTCGTCGCGTTTTCGCAGAAAAGACCAGCGGCATCGGCCCACGGCCTGAGCTGCACAAGGCACTCGCCGAGCTTCGACCTGGGGGGACTCTCGTCGTCTACAAGATCGATCGGCTCGCTCGAAGCCTCAAGGATTTGCTCTCGCTGTTGGAACGACTGCGGCTCGCAGGGTGTGCGCTCAAGTCGCTCACCGAGCCTATCGATACCTCGTCGGCGATGGGTGAACTTGTCTTGCAAATTCTTGGCGCTGTCGCTCAGTTCGAACGCTCGATCATCAGAGAGCGGTGCATGGCTGGCCGTGTCGCCGCCAGGGAGCGGGGGCAGGTGTTCGGACGCCCCCGCGATCTATCCGATGATGATGCGGCCGAAGTTGTGCGGCTCTACCAAACCGGCCTCTACACACTGCCGATGCTGGCGGACGTCTTCGGCGTCGGCGTCGGTGCGCTCAAGAACGCCGTCTATCGGTACCGCGCGCTGCTCGGGTAAGCACTCGACGCGCGTTTAAAAAGTACAACATTAAAATCAGCCGATGCTGGACGACCGCGCCAAGTTGCTGCTCAAGACTCTGGTCGAGCGCTACATCGCTGAAGGGCAGCCGGTGGGCTCGCGCACGCTCTCGCGGGCGTCGGGGCTCGAGCTCTCGCCCGCGACCATTCGCAACGTGATGTCGGACCTCGAAGGGCTGGGGCTCATCACCAGTCCGCATACGTCGGCAGGCCGCATTCCAACCGCTCGTGGCTATCGGCTTTTCGTCGACACCATGCTCACTGCGCAACGCGAGCAGTTCACCGCCGCGCATCTCGCGCCGGACCAGCCGCAGAAAGTGATCGCGAACGCAGCGAATCTGTTGTCGAACCTTTCGCAGTTCGTGGGCGTGGTGATGGCGCCGCGCCGGGCAACGGCTTTCCGGCAGATCGAGTTCCTGCGGCTTTCCGACCGCCGCCTGCTGGTGATCATCGTGTCGCCGGACGGTGACGTGCAAAACCGGGTGATCTTTCCGGAGGCCGACTATTCGCAGTCGCAACTGGTCGAGGCATCGAACTACATCAACGCGCACTTCGCGGGGCTGTCCATCGAGCAGGTCCGCGATCGCCTCCGGTCCGAGGTCGAGCAACTGCGCGGCGAAATCGCTGCGCTCATGCAGGCTGCGGTGCAGGCGAGTTCCGAAGTCATGACGGAAGCACAGGACGAGGTAGTGATCGCCGGTGAACGCAACCTGCTCGCAGTGACCGATTTTTCCAGCGACATGGGCCATCTGCGGCGCGCGTTCGATCTGTTCGAGCAGAAGGCGCAGCTGATGCGCCTGCTCGACGTTTCGAGCAAGGCGGAAGGGGTGCGCATCTTCATCGGCGGTGAGAGCCAAGTGGTGCCTTTCGAGGACCTGTCGATCGTGAGCGCCAATTACGAGGTCGACGGACAAGTGGTTGGCACCCTCGGCGTCATAGGGCCGACGCGGATGCCGTATGAGCGCATGATCCAGATCGTGGACATTACGTCCCGCCTTGTCAGCAATGCGTTGAGCAACCGCAAGTAGTGCGAGCCAAGGCAGGCGGCCTCGCGGGCCGCTACTAGAATCGCAACGGTGTGGGCCGTTAGCTCAGCTGGTTAGAGCAGCGGACTCATAATCCGTTGGTCGATGGTTCAAGCCCATCACGGCCTACCACATACATGCGGGTTGGGTGCTATCAATAATATAGCTTATCCAATATCCACTCCCCTGCTATCCAAAACTCGTCACTTTCAGGGGGTGTCATGAAGTTCGTCCAACGCAACCCGGAGAATGAGACTTTCCCGCCCAACGCCCTCACCGCGTGGGTCGGATTCAACTCGTACTTCGTGCCCGAGGAGGGCGATCTCATAGAGGTCCGCCCTCCCGTCGACGTCGATGCGCTGCTCGACGCAGGCATGGGTCCCCAGTACCTGCTCTCCGAGCTGCTGTGGTTGAGGAGCACCCTCCCAGGCAACGCGGGTGTCGGGCCCACCGGGAGGGTCGCCGAGCGAGAACCTGCAGCTGCGCGGTGGCTGATCGGCCTGCTCGATGACATCGAGTACGTCACCGAGCAAGGTGTCATGAAAGGCGTGGCGGAGCTGCACGTGATGGCCGCTCGCTCAGGCCTGGCCAGAAGAGTGGCCATGCAGGCACTCAAAGACGCTGAGTTGGAACTGGCCATCGACCTATACGTCGCCCATCACAACATCGAGCCCAAGCCGTTCATCTGGACCACTCGCGCGTCGGACATCCTGGCCAAGGTCACGCGGGCGAAAGCAGCTCTCGCAACCGCAGCGAAATAAGTGCAGAACAGAGTGGCGCACTGCACTAGTACGAATCGCGTTTCCACTGGCTCAGCCGGTCATCGACCTGTGGCGCTCGCAGCAAGCTCTTGCGAAGCACTATGTCCATACTGGTTTGAAGTTCACATTGGACGGGCGCCTTGTCGGGGACCTCGCTGAAGCGCTAGGGATGATCTGCAAAACTGGCCCGAGCCTTGCATGATTTGATTCCATGATTTCCAAGCGCGTAACTCCCTCGAATCAACTCGGCCTGGGTCTGAACCTCTCGATAAAGAAGACGCGCAAGCGCGAGTTCCTCGATGAGATGAATAGGGTGGTGCCCTGGAGCGCACTGGTGGAGATCGTCGAGCCGCACAGCCCGCGAGCCAAGACCGGGCGTCCACCGTTTTCGATCGAGACGATGTTGCGTATCCATTACCTTCAACAATGGTTCGGCCTGAGCGATCCGTCCATGGAAGAGGCACTTCACGATGTGCCGCTTTACCGGGAGTTCGCCGGCCTGGGTGACGGCGTCAGCCGCTTGCCCGACGAGACCACCATCCTGCGATTTCGCCATCTGCTGGAAGCCCATGACTTGGCCGCTGACATGCTGCGCGTGGTCAACGACATCCTTCAATCCAAAGGCCTGTTGCTGCGCACCGGTACTGCTGTGGATGCCACGCTGATCGCCGCGCCCAGTTCGACCAAGAACGCCGGAGGCGAACGCGACCCGGAGATGCATCAGACCCGCAAGGGCAAGCAGTGGTACTTCGGAATGAAGGCCCATATTGGCGTGGATGCCGCCTCGGGCTTGGTGCACACGGTGGTGGGCACGGCGGCGAACATCAGCGACATCAACGTCGCCGGAGCGCTGCTGCACGGAGAGGAACACACGGCCTTCGGCGATTCGGGCTATCAAGGCGTGCACAAGCGAGCCGAGGCCAAAGGGCCAACCTGGCACGTGGCGATGCGCCCGGGCAAACGCAGGCTGCTCAATCCGTTCATCGAGCCTGAATTCGTAGCCGAGCGCGTGGAGAAAATGAAAGCCAGCATCAGAGCCAAGGTCGAACACCCATTCCGGGTGATCAAACGACAGTTTGGCTTCAACAAGGTGCGCTATCGCGGCTTGGCGAAGAACACGGCGCAGATCGTCACGCTGTTTGCGTTGTCGAATCTGTGGATGGCGCGACGCCAGCTGATGGAATCCAGGGCATGAGTGCGTCCGTAACGCCCGAATCGGGCATGCGAGACCGCCGCGGCGGCCGTTCTGATCGGCAAATCGATGCTGTGTCCGCTCGAACGTGCAGACCGAATGCGTCGTCATCAATTCATTCCTTCAACCCCGACCGCAGATCGTGTTCTGCAGACCATCCTTAGCAGATACACGCAGAAGTTCAAGCTGGGCGGTGGGCCTGGTCGTGAGCGGGGAGCTCTGCGGGCGTGACAATGATGGTGCTTGGCGTGCTGGTGCAGGCGCTGGACAACTGGGTCAGGCTGGACGAGAAGGGCAACTCAAGTGTGGGCGCCGGTGAGCGCCGAGCAAATGGAGCTGGCGCCTGCGCGCGCAGATGGCGCGGGTGACCATGGGGCGCGACATCCAAAAAAAGCGACGGCATATTTTGCCAAGGAATCACTCTGAAGTACGCCTCGATCCCCAAGCACACCAGCGTGACCGATCTGGAATTGGCCATCGATTTATACGTGGCCAACCACAAGGCCAACCTCTGCCCTTCATTTGGACCGTCGCAGCGCCGCGCGCGCGTTCAGTAGGTGCTGCCGGGCAACAGCGGTACCGGGGGCACCGACTCACTCCTGAAGCGGTCAGCCAACGCGGTCGTGGCGCGCATCAGCAGGTTGGTGTCGAGGCCTATGGCAACAAACAGCGCACCGAGTTCGAGATACGACCTGGACAGCGTCTCGTCCGCTGACAGGATGCCAGCTGCCTTGCCCGCCCGGTTCACGCGCCCGATGGCATCGGCGATCGCCGCTTGGACCTCGGCGTGGCCCGGGTTTCCTACATGGCCCATCGATGCCGACAGATCAGCGGGCCCTATGAAGAGGCCGTCTACGCCATCGATGGCCGCGATTGCCTCCAGATTGTCGAGCGCTTCGCGCGTCTCGATTTGTACCAGAAGACATACCTGATCGTTCGCTTCATTCGCGTAGGCCGGGTAGCGTCCCCACCTTGATGCACGTGCACCGCCCATGCCGCGAATGCCATGGGGTGGATAGCGCATCGCACGGACGACTGCGTGCGCCTGCTCGGCCGTGTCCACCATCGGCACCAGGATGGTCTGGACGCCGAGGTCCAGGTATTGCTTGATGAGTGCGGTGCCGACATCCCCGTGCCCAACTGGCACTCGAGCGATAGCGTGAGTTCCAGGGTACGCAGCAATCGCCTGCGATTGCTGCAGGATGCTTCGCAGCGCGTTGGGGGAATGCTCACCGTCGATCAGCAACCAATCGAAACCAGCGCCGGCGCAGATCTCTGCGCAGTATGAGTCGGCCAAGCCGAGCCAGAGGCCGAGCTGGGCGCGCTTGTTAATAAGCGCCTGTTTAAATGGATTTTCGGGAGTTTGCATGGAAGAGGCCGGCAGTTCGATTAGCCGATTGTTAGTAGCATGACTTCGATGCGCAAGACATCAAATTCGATGGACCTATTCGGATTGTCAATGGATGGAGCGATCAAAGCGACACTGGATGCTTATTGTTGATGCCAATAAATTCATCGATGCAAGAGATTTGCTCGGGGAGGCGGTCGTTTATAGACTGCATGGACACCCTCAAATGGAGCTATGTCGTGGCTCACACGTTTCTCATAAACCATTTAGCGCCAAGGTTCGAAAACTGTCCCTTTGGGAGCGCAGTATGAACGGTTTCGACAGCCGCGAACTCCGCACAACACTCGGCGCATTCACCACCGGCGTGACTGTCGTGACCACTGTCGACGCCACGGGCAAGCGCCACGGCGTGACGGCTAATTCCTTCAGTTCGGTTTCGCTTGATCCGCCGCTGATCCTCTGGAGTCAGTCGTTGACCTCGAGAAGCTATCCGGCGTTCCGCGACGGTGAGCGCTTTGTGGTGAACATCATGGCGCACGATCAGGTGAACGTGTCCAACCAGTTTGCGAAGTCGACCGACGACAAGTTTGCCGACATCGCGACCTCCGAAGGTCTTGGCGGCGTGCCTATCATCGAGGGGAGCGCGGCTCATCTGGAATGCGTCAAGGTTGCGGCGTGGCCCGGCGGCGACCACGTCGTGTATCTAGGCCGCGTGGAGAAGATTCATCGCGCGCCGCGCAAGGCGCTCGCGTTCGGAGAGGGCCGCTACATGGTCACCTTCGCGCACGAACTGGGCGGCGCCGTCGCCTCGGACGACGATAGCGGGTTTTCGGCAACCGTCGAACCGGTCCGCATGGTCAGTGCAGCGCTGCCGGAGGTCTGCGAACAGGTCGGACAGCACACAGTAGGATTGTCAGCCTGGGGCAATCAAGGCGCGACCATCGTGCGTTGGGAACCCTCGAGTCGGCCAGTCAGCCGCCAATTGCAGACCGGGGTCGTGGTGAGTCTCACGCAGACCGCGACCGGGCTGGCCTTTGCGGCTTTCTTCAATGCCGATGCAGTACAGCCGAAACTTGATCGAGAACTAGATGCCCGGGATCGTACCGGTGGTCCCGAGAGCGCGGTCCTGACCGGCCAGCTTGCGGAGGCGCGTCTGCGAGGGATGGCGCGCACCATCGGCGCTGCGCCTTCCGAGCGGCATCAAGCCACGGTGAACGCGTTGAGCGCGCCGATCTTTAACGCAATGGGCGACATGGTGCTTGCACTCACGGTTATGAACCGGGCCGATCTGCTCGATCCGGACTGGAACGGTTCTGTTGCCACAGCCCTGCGATCCGCGGCCAGGCGCCTGTCCTCCCAACTGGGCTTCAACGAATCAGTCGAAGCCTGAGAAATTCACAGCGACAATGAGCTCAGGACGGCTTGTAGCCATTCGCGGGCGAAAGCGGCCAGCTGCCTGCAAGTCTGGAGCGCAGGTATTCGCAGAAGCTTTTCACAGCTGGGGTTTGGTGTGTTTTGCGCGGCGATACCAAGGCGTAGTTTCGCCTCAGTGTAAGCCCGGCGATGCTGGCGATGCTTCCGCAATGCTGCTGTCGCAAAGCCGTCGAACGCGGCAGGAGTGCAATGCCCATGCCTGCCTCGAGCATGCCGAGCAGCGTCCCGAGATTGCCCACGATATGTGAACGCGGCGGCGCCAGGCCGCGCGCAGCCATGCTGGACACGATGGTTTCCAGCATCGGCTGGTATTGGTCGATGAGGATCAGTTCCGCCGAAGCGAGTTGGTCCAGGCCCGCCGTCGCGACGCCGAACAGACGGTGAATGGTCGGCATCACCAGCACTATTTCATCGTTGCCAAAAGGTTCGACGAAAAAGCGTGAATCCTCGCCATCGAAGCCCATGACAGCGACATCCGCAGAACCCGATTCAAGCGCCACCACGATGTCGGCTTGTCGCAGGTCGAGCAATTTGATCTCAATATCCTGGTTTCGATTGGCGTAGTCGCGCAGGATTGGGGACAAAAGGCCTGCGGCCATGAAAGGCGTGGATGCCACCACAACATGGCGTTGGCCGCAGCCCACGTCGGTGAGAAAACTGTCGACCAAGCCGCGCAAAGCGTCCAGCGCCTTGACTGATTCCTCCAGAAGGCGCGCACCTTCGGGCGTGGTCTTGACGCGGCGTGTCGTACGCACGAGTAGTTTTGTGCGCACCGCCTCCTCAAGCCGCTGAATGCGATTGGTGACGGATGGTTGTCCGAGATGAAGGCGGGTCGCCGCCGCACTAAAGCTCCCTAGTTCAGCCACCGCGGCAAAAGTCTCGAGTTCGGCCAAGTCGATGCCATGAAGGGACGTGCGCGTGGTAGGCGTCATAAGAGCGAATTGATCGACCATAACGATGACTCTATCAAATTTCGTAAATTGCCGGCGCAGGGTTTGTCTCGAAGAATGGACTCTTTGCAGCAATCCAAGCCGCGAGGAGACGACGTGAAGATTCACCAACGAGGCTGCCACGGCGCGGCCGGCAGCGCCCTACCTGCACCGAATACGAGGGAACGCCGGGAATTTGGCGGGGTCTGTTTCACACGGCCGGGGTGGCTGACCAACGATGTGGTCGAGCCGGACGGTCCGGGAGCCCTGCGGTGGGTCGGTGAGACCGGTTTCGTCGCTCCGATAACACGGCCGGATGGCCATGCGCCGCTTGCGACCGGAATTGGACTATTTGGACAAGTGCGTTCGATGGCGCCCGCTGATCAAGCCTGCAACATCAGGGCCGAATAAGTGAACAAGGCCATGCGAATCCTCGATACGCACCACCATCTTTGGGATCTTTCGGAGAACTCGTACCCGTGGTTGACCCGAGGCAATGAACCGAAGCCCTACGGCGACTACACCGCGATCCGCAAAAACTACCTGATTGAAGACTACCTGCGAGACGTGGACCAATCGCCTGTGATTCGATCCGTGCATCTCGGTGCAGGCAACGACTTCCTGGCGGAAGCAACCTGGCTGCAGGCTATTGCCGACGACTCGGCCCGATCGAGAGGGTTTCCTCACGGCATCGTTCCAAAGTCGAACTTTCTAAGCACGGAGCTGGAGCGTCACTTGGAGACCATGTGTCAGCACCGCAACATGCGCGGCGTGCGCCAGATCCCCAGCGGAGCCGTTACCGCGGGCCACCCGGACATAATGAGCGCGCCGAATTGGCAACACGGCGTCGCCCTGCTTAAGAAATTCGGCTTGTCACTCGACCTGCAAGTGCATCCGGTGCAACTCGAGCTGCTTCTGCCCGCACTCAAGGCCAATCCAGACACCGAACTGATCATCGACCATTGCGGCATGATCAACTACAAGGATCCGTCCCTTTTGGAAGTCTGGCGCCGCGGCATACGTGCCCTGGCGCCGTGCCCGAACGTGAGGATGAAGATCTCGGCATTCATGATCTACGACCTGGCTTTCACGGCTCGGACGATCACGCCCTTCGTGCACGAAATGGTTGAGGTGTTCGGTGTCGAGCGTTGCTTCTTTGGCAGCAATTACCCGGTCGACAGGCTGTCCTGTTCGTTCCCTTCGCTGTGGGAAAAGTACGCCGCTGCAGTCGCCACTTTCACACCGGACGAACAAGACATTCTGTTTTACCGCAATGCGGCCACCACCTACCGCATCGCATAGCTTCCGAGTTCGCTCGTCGTTTGCGGGCATTGATCGTTCATGGCAATAGCACCATCGACGTACGCAAATTGATCGGCGTGGCAAGGTCCTCAAGAATCGAGAAACCTTAAATCGATCTGGAGACAAACATGCGACGTTTTCTATTGGCGGGTGTAGCCCTCGCCCTATTTACGACCGGCACCTTGGCGCAGGAGCCCTGGAAACCCACCAAGCCCATCAAGATCGTCGTGCCCTTTGCCCCGGGCGGCGGAGCCGACACGTCGGCACGCCTGGTATCGAAGGGGCTCAGCGAACGCTTGGGGCAGCCTGTCATTGTCGAAAATAAACCCGGCGCAAGCGGCGCAATAGGATCTGACTTCGTATACGGCGCAACACCGGATGGCACCGTTCTGCTGGCGGCTACAAGCGATGCGCAAGCCGTCAATCCGCATCTGCACAAGACAAAGTCCGAAACGATGAAGTTCGTACCGCTTGCAGGCATCACGTCTTCAAGCTTCGTGCTCATGGGTCGCAAGGATCTTGCGGCGGCAGATCTTCGCGAGTTGCTCGAACTAACAAAGACCAAATCGCTGAGTTATGCGAGTGCCGGCAGCGGAACCGCGATCCATGTGGTGACCGCAGCTTTCGCGTCGGTCGCAAAAATCGGCAACATGCTCCACGTACCGTTCCAGGGCGGCGGCCCGGCCATCCAGGCGGTACTTGCCGGCGATGTCGACCTAATGATGGTCCCGGGCTCCATCGCCGGAGCGTACCTAGCGAGACTGAAGGTTTACGGCTCCACCGGCACCAAACGAAACGAATTCATGGCCGCCGTTCCCACCTTGACAGAACAGGGTATGGCGCTGGTTGCCGATTCATGGACAGGCCTGGTCGCGCCGCCCGACACTCCGCCACTGATAGCCTCCGCACTGGCGAAGGCTGTGTTCGAAACCGTCAATGAGCCCGCCATGCAGAAGCTGTTCAAGGATCAGAGCAGGGAATCCTTTCGGCTTGATCAGGTACAGTTCGCGAAGTACTACAACGAGGAATTCGTTACCTGGGGCCGACTGATCAAGTCAGCCAACGTAAAGACAGACTGAACTTCGCCAACGTTAAAGCCGCCCGGCACACAGAATGTGCGGGCGGCTTCTTTTTGGGGCTGTTGAGTTAGACCACGGATTTGAAAGGCTGGCGCAGGCCACGTTCTTCAAGTTGCGGCAACACTTCTTTCTGAAGCCGCGCGATTCCGTCCGCAAAGTCGACGTAGCCGATCAACAACCCGTCCACACCGCACTCGGAGATCGCTGTCAGTTCGTCGGCAACTTTGTCTCCGTCGCCCATGACGATCGTGCCTCCGGCGCCGACGCCGGCACGCAGCCGCCGTGCATCCATATCGGGGCGGGAGAGTGCCTTGCTATTGGCGGTCTGCTGGGTGATCCACGCATCGATGGACGCGTTATCTGCGTTTTCGACCGCGAAGTGTTTCATGTAGGCCTCGGCTTCCGCATTGGTGTCACGCTGGATGATGTTGGCCATGATCCAGATCTTGACGTCGCGTCCGAACTTCTCGCGTGCGAGGGTCTTGTAGGAATCAACATGGGCGCGACGCTCTACGGGGTCGGTGGAGGCGAGCTGCACGAAACACATGTCGGCCGTCTTCAACGCGAAATCGCGTCCGGTGCCGGAGCTGCCGGCGTTCATGATCGGCGGGTTCGGACGCTGGATCGGCTTGGGCCGCGAGCCTCCGCGAATGATCTTGAAGTACTCGCCGTCAAAGTCGAACTCTTCGTCTTCTGTCCAGAGTTTCTTGATGACCTCGAGCCATTCGGCCAGATGCTCATATCGCTGCTCATGTTCTTTGAGTGGTGCGCCGAACATCTCCAACTCGGGCCGGTTCCAACCAGCAACCACGTTCAGCCCGAAACGGCCTCCTGAAATGATGTCGATGGTGGCGCTCATCTTGGCCGCGGTGATCGGATGGATGGTCGGCGCATGCGAGGTGGCGAAGACGGCCGAATATTTGGTTGCCTGGGCCACGCCCGCCGCCCAAGTGAAAGGGTCAAGCACGATCCCGGAAGGATGATCGAGCTTGCCAAGTTCGTGGCCCTTCCAGCGCGAGTACGCGACGATCGCCTCGAGGCCGGCGGCGTCTGCCATCTGCGATGCCTTAATGATTGTCGGCCACTCCGGTTTGTGCGCTTCAGGTACCAGCGTGTTGGCCGTGCCTTTGCCGTTGAGCCCGAAAACGCCAAGCTTGAGTTTGTTCGGCCCAAAAATCGGGTTCGTGCTGGCTCGACTGTCGGAGCCGTTGGCACCGGGAGCGGGTGTTCGGGTAAGCGTTTCAGCCATGGTCTGTTTCTCCCTATGGGATACGGGTCGGATGAATGTCTCGGTCTGCCATGAAGGTGACGAAGGTCGAGAGGTCTTCGCGTTCTGTCAGGAGCGCGTTGGTGGGCTCGTCGGGATCGGCCCATCCCAGGGCCAAGCCACAAAGCACGAGTTCGGTAGCCGGCAGTTTCAGATGCTCACGCACGACGGCGGGGTAACCCGCAATGGAAACCTGCGGGCAAGTGTCGAGTCCACGGCCGCGTGCGGCGACCATGAGGTTCTGAAGGAACATGCCGGTGTCGAGCCAACCGCCCTTGCCCAGCGTGGGATCAAGGGTAAACACCATGCCAACCGGTGCACCGAAAAAACTGAAGTTGCGGGCCCGCTGCTGGTGAGCGGCCTCACGATCACCGCGCGCGACACCCGCGAGTTGATAGAGCCCCCAGCCGGCCTTGCGCCTGCGGTCCAGGTACGGCGAGCGCCATTCGCGAGGGTAGTAGTCGTATTCGGGCGTGGTGGGCACGCCTGCGTCGTGCTGGGCCGTAAGTGCGTCCGTGAGTGCAGTCAACGCGTCGCCCGAGAGAACGTATGCCCGCCAAGGCTGGATGTTGCTGCCGCTCGGCGCGCGGCTGGCGACACGCAGCAGGTGTTCGACCGTTTCGCGAGGAACTGTTTGCGACAGAAAGCCGCGCACGCTGCGTCTCGAGAGAATCGCGTGGTCGACGATCTCTGCGGCCGCCAGATCCGCTGGCGCTGCGGAGCCTGCGGTCGTGCTGTTCACGACACTGCGCCCTCTTTGCGCAGTTGTTCTACTTCGGCAGCGGCGAAACCAAAGTCATGAAGCACCTCATCAGTGTGTTCGCCCAGAGTAGGTGCTCGCGTCGTTGCGTTCGAGCCGGCGCCCATATGCACGGCAGTCGTCATGGTGCGGTATTTGCCAACGAACGGATGCTCGTGCTCCACCACCAGTTCTTCTGCCAGCACCTGAGGATGGTCGAACATGTCCTCGATCCCGCGTATGGCGATCGAAGGCACCTTGCCGACCATCAGGGCCTCCCATTCCAGAGCCGGCTTCGCCAGCAAGGCCTGCTTGAGCCGCGGCATGATCTCGTCGGCATGCGCGTAGCGCTTCTTCAGGGTATCGAAACGTGGATCGACTGCCATCTCGGGCAGGCCGAGGATGGTGCACAACTGCTGCCAGAAGGCCGGCGTACTGGCCTGGAAATAGAGATAGCCCTCACGGGTCGGGAAGGCGCCGGTGACGCGACCGGCCGTGACCTCGCGGGGAGTATCGTGGGGCTCGTCGTCGGCCGCAATGAAGCGGCCCGCTTGCAGCGCCAGGGAAGATCGCAGCAGGGAAACCTCGACGTGCTGGCCTTCACCGGTGCGAAGGCGATGGACCAGGGCAGAGGTGACGCCGAAGGCCAGCAGGGATGAGCTGAAGAAATCAACGATCGATCCGCGCAACACCTGTGGTGAGCCCAGAGCTTCTCCCTGCGATTTGGCCAAGCCCGTAAAGCACTGCAGCATCTGATCGTAGCCAGGGTGCCGGCGCAGCGGGCCGCGCTGACCGTAGCCGGTCAACGAGCAGTAGATCAGGTTGGGCCGCAGTTCTTTGAGCGTGTCGTAGTTGATGCCGAGCGACTCCGGCACGTCGGGGCGAAAATTGTGGACCAGCACATCGGCCTGCTGGACCAGGCGGTACAACGATTGAAGCCCGGCGGGGGTCTTTAGATCGATGACGATCGACCGCTTGTTGCGGTTGGCGCCGAGAAAGGCGCGATTCTCGCCGGGCAGCGTCGATGGGTACTGCCGCATCATGTCGCCGCCCGGCGCCTCGATCTTGATGATCGTCGCGCCCACGTCGCCGAGCAGCGCGCAGCCATAGGGGCCGGCCAGGTAACTGGTGAGATCCAGCACGGTGATGTTGTCCAGGGCTGAAGGCATCGGGTTCTCCGAGTTCACTAAAAAAAGGGTTTCAGTCGAAGGCGAGACGAAACTCGATCACTTCACGCGCTCGAACCACAATCGGGTCGTCGATCATTCGGCCATCGAGAAGGAAGGCACCTTCACCGGCGGCGGTCTTCTCTGCCGCCGCTTGGACCACCCGCTTCGCCCATGCGATCTCCTCTTCGTCGGGCGATAGACGTCGCGAATCACTTCAATCGGACTTGGATGAATGGCCGACTTTCCGCCGTAGCCAAGACGCTTGCCGCGGATGGCGCTCTCACGAAGACCTTCCATGTCCGCCACGTTGACAAAGACTGAATCGCGCGGTCGACGCAGTCCAGCAGCACGCGAAACGATTGGAACCATGGCGCGTGGCAGCGCGCTCTCGGTTTCCCCGCGCGACCATTCCACGCCGATGTCGGTGGTGAAGTCACCCATCCCGAACGAGAGACGCATTGGCCGCTTAAAGCCGACTCGAGAAATCTCCACCAGATTGACTACGCCGAGCGCTGTCTCAATAGTGGCGCTGAGCTCTATGGAGTCGGGCCGTAGAGCAGCCGCTCGCTCCGCCTTCGACAGGGCGGATTCGACGTCCCGAAGCGCGGCTGCTGATTCGATCTTGGGCGCCACGATGCCGGAAAGTGCCGGGCCGACAACAGCCGCAAGGTCCTCTGCGCCGCAACCTGTTCCAAAGCTCTTTGAAACCACAAGCGGGTTGATGCGGACGAAACAAACTTTTGGAAGCTGACCGATCAGCTCGAGGGCGCCTTCGCGTGCGGCTGTCTTCTCTGAGCCGGGAACTGCGTCCTCCAAATCGATCAGGATCGCATCGAGTCCAAGGGTGATCGCTTTTTCGCGCATTCGGCGCATGTGGCCGGGGATGAACAAGGGGGCAATAGGCGTCTTCATGACAGATTCTTATGTGTGGTGGCGACGGCGGGACTAACCCGTCCGGCAAGTCGCGCTGCATTGCGATAGGAAAGCCGGTCCCGCTCGTCCTCCAAACAGTCAGAGACGGCTGCCTGGAGCTCGAGCCAAGTCGCCCCCCTCAAAGGATCCATGCCGGCGCCGCAAGGAACAGAATGAACCACTGCCGAGTTATGGACATGGAGGGTAAAGTCGTCGAGCAGGTAGTCGCAACGAATCTCCGCATAGTCCCCCGGTTTCGGTTCAACTTTGTCCGTCAACCAGGGGTAGTAGTGCTTGGGAAGGTCCCATAGATCGTGATGGCTGTCGAAAATGCGCATGGTGGTCTTGCGAGCATCGAAGATGTGAGCCCTATTGTTAGAGTGACACCCCAGCCCTGCAATTTGTGAACACTGATCGATCTATCGGCAACGTCGATGAGTGAGCTGCGCTGCATGCGCCAAACGGGTCGTCCCTAGCCGGTTGTTGGTCGCAACGGCCATTTACCCACCAGCGACTCGCGCAAGAACTGGCAAAAGCTTTGAACCGCCGTCCCCGGCTCTGCCTTGCGTGGGAAAAGCAGGGCATAGTTTCGCCGCAGATTCAGCGTATCGATGACGGCGATACTGTCACCCTTTGGCTGTCGGCGGAGGCCACTCGCGCGCGCCATCAGGGCCATGCCCATGCCGGCATCGAGCATGCCGATCAATGTGCTGATATTGCTCACCGAAGCAAAGTGAGGCAACCGCAGGTGCCTCTCACGCATGGCCGCGATGATGGCCTCGTAGATGGGGTGGTACTGATCAATCATGATCAGATCCTCGCCTTCGAGTTGTTCAAGACCGACGTATGCGGCTCCGTTGAGGGCGTGAGTTGGCGGGATCACGAGCACCACTTCGTCACTGCCCAATGGTTCGGTGCGAAAGCGACCGTTGCTGTCGTCCGACACGATGGCGACGTCTGCAGCGCCGGACTCAAGGGCTTCCAGCACGTCTGCGTATCGCAGGTCCAAGAGCTGTAGCTCCACATCAGTGAAGCGTACGGCGTAGTCGCGTATCAAAGGCGGCAGCACGGTCGCGGCCAAAATGGGCGTCGAGGCAACGACCACACGTTGGCGCGCTTGGCTGGCGTTGTCCAGAAGGCTTTTAACGACAGTGCGTAGCCCTCCCAATGCGCCGTTTGCGTTGAGGAGCAGGCGTGCGCCGTCCGGCGTTGGCACGACGTTTCGCGTGTTTCGAATTAAAAGAGGCGTACCGAGTGCCGCTTCGAGGCGCTTCACGCGGCTGGTGACCGAGGGCTGACCCACGTGCAAACGCGTGGCCGCGGCGCTGAAGCTTCCCAACTCGGCAACGGCGATAAAAGTCTCTAATTCAGCCAGATCGATCGCGATACTGGATTTCCGGGGAGATGGCGGCATGGCGGTTACCTGGGGGACGATGAGCGAACTTCACGGTCTGACGTTTTACTCGAGATTCCCTGCCGGACCAGGCTTGTTGCCGACGCAAGTTGGTTGGCCGAGCACCTTTGCCGTTTAACAGACAACGATGCGCGCCGCGTTGTCAGTCGCATGGCACGCGAAAAAACCAACTACCCTCTTGAAGGGCTCATTGGTATAAACCTGGGTTGAGGCTACGCTCGCCCCAAGCGCAAGGCACAGTGCGGCGAGGCTGCCGCGCACAAGGTTTTGTCGAGGGCTCATAAAGGTCTCCGGCCGGTTGCTTCGCCGGATAGTTCGCTTGAGCCTTCATTCTTCGAGGCATTGCTTGACGCCGCAAATCGTGGACATCGATACCGTTATTTCGGTTGTCGATAAATAGCCGCGTCCACGCATGGCCTGCTGAAGTCCCAATCACGACCCGGCGTCGTGCCAACTGCGCTCACTGAGCGCACGGGGAGGAATGCAGGCGACAAGCGGGTCCGGATGACGGGTGGTGAGCCAATGGCCGGCTGAGTGGCTCGCCCGAAATCCTCTCGGGCTGAGGTGCGGACCGCAAGGTTCAAGGTATATGAGGCACCGCCATGCTGCCGCACCGTGACCGGTGGTCATGCTCAGCATTTGCCCGCAAGTTTATGCTTTAGGCCTTGCTTCGCGGCTGTGGATTGCGGACTTCAGCGTAGTTAACGCGTAGTGAAGAAAGAGACGGAGCAGGCATAGGCAGGCCTAGGGATGGTGTTCAAAACACTACCGCGGCGAGCGCGGAGACGTCACGCGCAGGCAAGACAATATCGACATGAAGCAGCAAGACCTCGGCCTCAATCTGAGTACGCGACGCACGCGCAAGGCGGTGTTTCTCGAAGAGATGGAACTGGTGGTGCCGTGGCGCGAATTGGTGGCGTTGATTGCCCCGCACGCGCCGAGGAAGGCCACCGGCCGCCCACCGTTCGCACTGGAGACGATGCTGCGAATTCACTTTCTGCAGCAATGGTTCGGCTTGAGCGACTTGGCCATGGAAGAGGCGCTGTTTGAAGTCTTGCTGTACCGCGACTTCGCCGGGTTGGGCGGCACCGAGCGCATCCCCGACCGCGTGAGCCTTCTTCGATTTCGCCACCTGCTCGAAGAACACAACCTGGCCCAGCAAATCCTGGGCACCGTCAACGCTACGCTGGCGTCCAAGGGCCTGATGCTCAAGAGTGGCACCGTGGTCGATGCCACCTTGATTGCCGCTCCCAGTTCGACCAAGAACAGCACGGCAAGCGCGACCGCGAGATGCATCAGACACGCAAGGGAAAGCAGTGGTACTTCGGGATGAAGGCCCACGTGGGCGTGGATGCCGACTCGGGTCTGGTGCATACCGTGGTGGGCACGGCGGCCAACATCAGCGATGTCACCCAGGCCAGTCAGCTCGTGCATGGCAAAGAGGCCGATGTTTTTGCCGACGCGGGCTACCAGGGCGTGGCCAAGCGCAAAGAGAACCGAGGCACCAACGTCCGCTGGCATGTAGCCATGCGCCCGGGCAAGCGACGGGCGTTGGACAAGGCCAGCGCGATGGGCGCAGTACTCGACAAAATCGAGCATCTCAAGGCCAGCGTGCGGGCGAAGGTGGAACATCCGTTTCGAGTCATCAAGCGCCAGTTCGGTCACGTCAAGGTGCGCTACAAGGGACTGGCGAAGAACACGGCGCAACTCCACACCTTGTTTGCCTTGAGCAATCTGTGGATGGCGCGGCGGCGGCTCTTGAACGAGGCCCAGGATGAGTGCGCCTGCAATGGGCCAAGTGGCCGAATGCCACGGGGCAAATGACCTGAAGTGGCCCCGTTATGGACATGCAATCGAGCAAAAAGATGTCGCTGCCTCAGACGCCGGCAATCAGACCGTCAGGCCGCGTCGCCGGCGGCGTTTTGAACACCATCCCTAGGGATTCTTCTTACGCTGCAATTTGAATCTGAATTAAAATTTCAGTTTTTCCATTTGGAGAATTTCATCGATGGCCTCATCTCTTGCCGACATCAATTCGCAGATCAAGAAACACGACGAGCAGATCGCTCAGTTGCGCAAGCAAGCCGAGGACATGCGCAATCAAGAGCGGGCCGGTGTCATCGAAGAACTCCGCAAGAAGATCGCCGAATTCGGATTGACTGCGGCCGATCTGAAACTGAGCGCCCGCGCAAGCAAGCGCACGACGGGCGCGGTTGCTGCCAAAACAGCTGCAAAGTATCGCAGCCCCACCGGCGAGACGTGGTCCGGCGGGCGCGGGCGCAAGCCACGCTGGATTACAGAGGCGTTGGCCGCAGGTAAATCGCTCTCGGATTTCGAAATCTAGCACCGAGTTCTCAGAACCAGCATTAAAAAAAGCCCGCATGCGGGCTTTTTTTAATGCTGGCTGAGAGGCCTAGTTCACCATCACGAGCTTGCCTTTTACGCCGCGCGACCCCATGCGCGCGTAAGCGTCCTTGAGTTTCGCCATTGGCATGGTCCGGTCGATCACTGGCTTGATCTTGCCCTGGCCGTACCACGTTGCGAGCTCGGTCATCATCTGAGCATTGGCCTTGGGTTCGCGTTTCGCGAAGTCGCCCCAGAACACGCCGACCAGCGACGCCCCTTTGAGCAGCATCAAATTCAATGGCAGCGAAGGGATCGGTCCTGCGGCAAACCCCACCACCAGGTAGCGTCCGCGCCAGCCGATCGAACGAAATGCGGGCTCGGCGAATTCGCCTCCTACCGGATCGTAAATGACGTCCGGGCCTTTGCCGTCGGTTGCCGCTTTGATCGCTTCACGGAAACCTCCAGGCAGGGCGTGAGTGGTGTAGTTGATCGTGAGGTCGGCGCCGATTGATTTGCACAACTCGCATTTTTCGTCCGTCGATGCGGCTGCGATGACTTTGGCTCCCGCGGCTTTGGCGATTTGAATCGCGGCTGTTCCCACTCCGCCCGCCGCGCCAAGTACCAACACGGTTTCATCGGGCTTGAGTTGCGCCCGGTCCTTCAGTGCATGCCAGGATGTGGCGTAGATCATGATGAATGCCGCTGCATCGACAAAGGCGAAGCCATCCGGCAAGGGCATGCAGAGCGCCGCTGGCGCCAGTGTGTGGGTTGCGAAACCACCGGTGCCCGACAGGCAGGCCACGTTCTGGCCGGCGCGCAGGTGCGCGACGCCGTCGCCCACCGCAGTCACGACGCCAGCATATTCCGACCCGGGCACGAACGGCAGCGGTGGCTTGATCTGGTACTTGTTCTGCACGATCAGCAGATCGGGAAAGTTCAGGCTGGCTGCCTTGATCTCGATCAGCACTTGCCCCGGGCCCGGCACCGGGGTCGGTAGTTCCTTCCAGGTCAGAGCGTCGATTCCGGTGGGGTTTTCGCAGAGCCATGCGTGCATGCTCGTCTCTCCTTCGAATGAGTATGGGGCCGTGAATGCGGGCCATGATAGGCCGG
Source organism: Variovorax sp. (assembly GCA_037720315.1). Taxonomy (GTDB): domain Bacteria; phylum Pseudomonadota; class Gammaproteobacteria; order Burkholderiales; family Burkholderiaceae_C; genus Variovorax. Next base: position 66,973 of record JBBJMS010000001.1, read on the forward strand.
CCGAAAGCGCGGCGTTGTCTCTGCCGGGACCGGGTCGCCGCCTACAATCGCGCCCATTGACAGACCCCATGAAGATACTTATCTCGAACGACGATGGCTTCCAGGCGCCCGGCCTCGTTGCACTGCATGATGCCTTGAAAGACATCGCCGAGGTCGAGGTGGTTGCACCCGAACACAACAACAGCGCGAAGTCGAATGCGCTGACGCTGGCGGCCCCGCTGTATGTGCGCACTGCGCACAACGGATTTCGCTATGTGACCGGCACGCCGGCAGATTGCGTGCACATTGCACTTAAAGGCCTGCTCGGCTACCGGCCCGATCTGGTGGTTTCCGGAATCAACAACGGCGCCAACATGGGCGACGACACGATCTATTCCGGGACGGTGGGCGCTGCGATGGAAGCCTACCTTTTCGGCATTCCGGCCATCGCGTTCTCGCAGATCGAAAAGGGCTGGGCCCATGTCGATGCTGCGGCGCGCGCGGCGCGACGGCTGGTCGAGCAGATCGAGCGCGACCGCATGTTCGAGGGCAATGCCTTCTTGCTGAACGTGAATGTTCCGAATCTGCCGTTCGACGAACTGAAGGCGGTCAAGGTCTGCAGGCTGGGGCGGCGGCATGCGGCTGAGAAGGTCATTACGCAAGACAGCCCGCGCGGCGAGACCATGTACTGGATCGCCGGGGCAGGTGGCGCCAAGGACAGCGGCGAGGGCACCGACTTCCACGCGACGGCGGCCGGCCACATCGCGCTGACGCCGTTGCAGATCGACCTGACGGACCACGACAACCTGGGACAGTGGCGCGACACGGTGGCCCGCCTGGTGAACTCTCCTGAGATGGCGACCCAGCGCCCCGGCTTTCCGGTCAGGCTCACCCCACGGCGGCCGCTGCGACGCGCGGACGCACCTCAGCGGTGCCGACGAAACCGCTCGTCCACACACGCCGTCGATGGCATCCGCCGCGGTCCGGGCGCGCATGATCCAACGGCTCGGCGCGCAAGGCATATCCGATGCTCGCGTGTTGAGCGCCATGGGAACGGTCGAACGCCACATGTTCGTCGACAGCGCGCTGATCAACCAGGCCTACGAAGACACCAGTCTTCCGATCGGACTCGGCCAGACGATCTCGAAGCCCAATGTGGTGGCACGCATGATCGAATTGCTGCTCGGCGCGACGGCATTGGCCAACAAGCCGGGCGAGCGCCTGGGCCGCGTGCTCGACATCGGAACGGGCTGCGGCTATCAGGCGGCGGTGCTGAGTCATGTGGCCGCCGAGGTCTACAGCATCGAGCGCCTGCGTGGACTGCATGAACGGGCTCGCACCAACCTGCGGCCGTTTCGCTTGGCAACGGTGCATCTGCTGCTGGGCGACGGCATGGCAGGCTTTGCGAAGGGCGCACCCTATGCCGGAATCATCGCTGCGGCCGGCGGCGAGGCGGTGCCGCAAGCATGGATCGAGCAGCTGGCCGTCGGCGGCCGGATCGTTGCGCCGACGCAGTCGGCGATTGGCAAACAGGCACTGGTCGTCATCGACAAAACAGCGCGAGGCATCGAGCGCCGCGTTCTTGAGGCGGTTCACTTTGTCCCCCTAAAATCGGGAATTGCTTGAAGGAAGAACACATGCTGGGTATTGGCAATCGGAGCTGGCTTGCCGGCGTGACGCTTCTGGTCGCGCTCTCGATTGCGGGGTGCGCGGCGCGGCGCGGTCCCGTGCCGGTGGAAGACAGGGGCACGATGACTGCTGCGCCGGGAACCGCGGCTGGCGCCGTGGGCGTTCCTCCCATCACGACGGACGCTTCAGGAAAGCCGCTGCCTGGCATCGAGAACTATGGCAAGCCGGGTTATTACGCGGTGCGTCCCGGAGACACCATCCGCCGCATCAGCACCGAAACCGGGCACAACTGGCGTGACATCGCGCGCTGGAACAATCTGGACAATGCCGACTTGATCGAAGTCGGGCAGGTGCTCCGGGTGATCCCGCCATCGACCGCTCCCATGACTGCAGCAGCGCCGCCGGCCGCATCCGGAACATCCGACGCAACGGGCGTCGTCACCCGGCCGGTGACGCCACAGGCCGCCATCGCACCATCGACCGGCGCTGCATCGCCACCGTCAGCGGCCGCGAGCGCCGCTGCCAGACCGACGCCGCCCATCGCAGCCGCATCGAGTCCGCAGGCCCCTGCAGCTTCGGGCGATGACGATGTCGGCTGGATCTGGCCGGCGCAGGGTTCGTTGATCGCTGGCTTCGACGAAGCAAAGAACAAGGGGCTGGACATCAGTGGCAAGGCCGGCGATTCGGTGCTTGCTGCTGCAGACGGGCGGGTGGTCTACGCAGGCGCCGGGCTGCGAGGCTACGGCAACCTGATCATCCTGAAGCACAACAATACGTACCTCACCGCCTATGCGCACAACCGCATGCTGCTGGTGAAGGAAGACCAGTCGGTGCAAAAAGGGCAGAAGATCGCCGAGATGGGCAACAGCGACGCCGACCGCGTGAAGCTGCACTTCGAAATCCGTCGCCAGGGCAAGCCGGTCGATCCGGCGCGCTACCTGCCTGCCCGGTAATGCCCCATGGCCGCCGGAGCGCCGCACGACGCGATGCCGGCCGATCCCGGCGATGAATCTGGCGACTCGTTGACGCGCTACCTGCAAGAGATCCGACGCACGCCGCTGTTCACTCCCGAAGAAGAATACCAAGCTGCCTGTGCTTCCCGAAGCGGCGATTTCGCCGCACGGCAATCGATGATCGAGCACAACCTGCGGCTTGTCGTGAGCATTGCCAAGCCGTATATCGGACGTGGCGTGTCGCTGGCCGATCTGAGCGAAGAGGGCAACCTCGGCTTGATGCACGCCATCGACAAGTTCGAACCCGAACGAGGCTTTCGCTTCTCGACCTACGCGACCTGATGGATTCGCAAGTCGATCGAGCGGGCAGTAATGATGCAGGCGCGCGATCCGACTGCCGCTGCATGTCGTTCGCGAGTTGCAGCAGGTGTTGCGCGCGCAACGTGCTCTGGAAGGAGATGCCGACTTCATCGCAGGACGACCGGACGGCGTGCGCGTCGAGGATGTCGCGGCTTTGCTGGGCTGCGAGGTGCAGGCAGTGGTCGATCTGCTGGGGCTCGCTGAGGCGCCGTTGTCGCTCGACGCCGGCAGCGCCGGTGCCGGTGCCGAGGGCAGTTTCGGTCTGGCCGAAACCGTCGCGTCGCAGGACCCGGCCGACGATCCCACCGGCGTGACGCAGACGCATGAAATCGAGAAGCTGCTCGATCGTTGGATATCGGGGCTTAGCGTTCGCGAGCGCGAGGTGTTGGAGGGCCGATACGGCCTGCACGACCGCGACCCGGAAACGCTCGAAGTGCCGAGCGTGCGCCTTGGCATCACGCGAGAGCGCGTACGGCAGATTCAAAATGAAGCACTGGTCAAGATGCGCCAGCAGCTCACGCGTACAGGCGTTGCGCGAGTCGCGTTCCTCTAGGGGTGTCGGCGTCGGGCGCACGGCAGCCCTGAGACAATCCGTACATGACGGATTCGACAGAGAAACAAGAAGCGGGTCGGCACACCGAGGGCGATTGGCTGCAAGTGGAATCGCTGGACCTCGAAGCGCAGGGCGTCGCGCACAAAGCCGATGGCATGGTGGTGTTTATCGAAGGCGCGCTGCCCTTCGAAGAGGTTCGTGTTCAGGTCCACCGCAAGAAAAGCAATTTGGAGCAAGGCACTGTCAGCGCCATAAGGTGCGAGTCGTCCCAGCGCGTGCGGCCCGGCTGCCCGCATTTCGGGCTGCATCCGGGCGCGTGCGGGGGTTGCAAGATGCAGCACCTCGACGTGGCCGCACAGGTCGCGGTGAAGCAGCGCGCACTGGAAGACAACCTGTGGCACATCGGCAAGCTGCGCTCGGACAACATCCTGCGGCCGCTCGAAGGACCTGCTTGGCACTACCGATATCGCGCGCGTCTTTCGGTTCGATACGTGGCAAAGAAAGGCACCGTCCTGATCGGTTTTCACGAACGCAAGAGTCGCTATCTCGCAGACATGAAGGTGTGCCCGGTGTTGCCTGCGCAGATCAGCGACATGCTGATGCCGTTGCGCGAGCTGATCGGATCGATGGATGCGCGCGATACCTTGCCGCAAATAGAGCTGGCGTGTGGCGATGCGCCAGGCCGAACCGGTCTTGGAGTGATCGCGCTGGTGCTGCGTCACCTGCAGGCGCTTTCCGCTGCGGATGTGGAACGTCTCACATCGTTCGCCGATCGGCACGCTGGCGTGCAGTGGTGGCTTCAATCGAAGGGGCCGGAGACTGTCAAGCTCCTGGAGGAGGGTGGACCGGAGCTGGCCTACGAACTGCCCGAGTTCGGCGTGACGATGCCGTTCAAGCCCACCGACTTCACGCAGGTCAATGCGCATATCAACCGGGCGCTGGTCGGGCGTGCCGTGCGGCTTCTCGACGTTCGGCAGGACGAGCGGGTGATTGACTGGTTCTGCGGCCTGGGAAACTTCACGCTGCCGCTTGCGAGCCGCGCGCGCGAGGTGCTGGGCATCGAGGGCAGCAATTCACTGGTGGCGCGGGCCACTGAGAACTTCGAGCGTAACCGACCTGCAGTGCCGGGCAGGCGCGCCCTGTCGACGACGAGCTTTGTCGCCCGCGACTTGTTCGAGATGACGCTCGCCATGCTGGTGGGCGATGGCAGTGCGGACAAGTGGCTGGTCGATCCGCCGCGCGAGGGTGCGTTTGCGCTGGTCAAGGCGCTCGCCGGCGTGCGCCAGCAGACCGATCTGCACGAAGGAGGCTGGGTACCGCCCAGGCGCATCGTGTACGTGAGTTGCAATCCCTCGACGCTGGCGCGAGATGCCGACGTTCTGGTGCATCAGGCGGGCTATCGCTGCAGCTTTGCCGGCGTGGTGAACATGTTTCCGCATACAGCGCATGTCGAATCGATCGCGGTGTTCGACCTCCAATGAAAAAGGGCCCGGATGGGCCCTTTTTGTAAAGCATCGACGCCTGTCAGTCGCGCTCGCCGCCCGCAAGACCGAGCAAGGCCAGCAGGCTCTGAAACACATTGAAGAGGTCGAGATAAAGGGCCAGGGTGGCACTGATGTAGTTGGTTTCGCCGCCGTCCATGATGCGCTTCAGGTCGTACAGCATGAACGCCGAAAAGATCCCGATGGCTGCGACCGAAATGGCCATCATGCCGGCGGTCGAGCCCACGAAGACATTGATGATGGCGCCGACCATCAACACCATCGCGCCCACGAACAGCCATTTACCCATGCCCGACAGATCGCGTTTGATCACCGTTGCAACAGACGCCATGACGAAGAACACGCCGGCCGTACCGCCGAACGCGGTCATGATGAGTTCGGACCCGTTCTTGAAGCCGAGCACCATCGCGATGAGCCGCGACAGCATCAGGCCCATGAAGAAGGTAAATGCCAACAGCACCGGCACGCCGGCCGCCGAGTTCTTGGTCTTTTCGATCGCGAACATGAAGCCGAAGGCACCGCCGAGGAAAACGATGAGGCCAATGCCTCCGGAGAGCGAGCTGGTGATTCCGGTGGCGACGCCGAACCATGCGCCCAGCACGGTGGGCAGCAAGCTCAGCGCGAGCAGCCAGTAGGTATTGCGCAAGACGCGCTGACGTTCTGCCTGCGGCAGCGTCTGGCCGTAGCCGACGGAGGTGTCGAGGGTGTTGACGCGATCGTTCATTGCTGAAGCTCCTGGTTTTGCTGCAACGCTGCAGTTGGGCGCATTCTAGGACGCTGCAAGAGCCGCCCGTGACAAAGATCCACATTCGGCGAGTCTTAAACGGTTTCTGGCTGCGGCGAAAGGTCATACCGCCGGGACGGCTATGCTTGCCGGCTCATTTCACATTTGCAACACCATGAAGACCAAGTCGTTTCTCGAACTCGCCGATGTCAAGGCCGTTGCCGCGGCGGCCGAAGCCGAAGCCCTGAAAAACAACTGGACGGTGACGATCGCCATTGCGGACGATGCCGGCAACCTGCTGTGGCTGCAGCGGCTGGACGGCGCTGCGGCACTGTCGTCTCACATCGCACCTGCAAAGGCGCATACGGCCGCCATGGGACGGCGGGAAAGCAAGACCTACGAAGACATGATCAACGGCGGCCGCACGTCGTTCTTGAGCGCGCCGGCAGTGCACGGACTGCTCGAAGGCGGCGTTCCGATCGTGAAGGACGGCCAAGTCATCGGCGCCGTTGGCGTCAGCGGCGTCAAGTCGAACGAAGACGCACAGATTGCCAAAGCCGGCATCGCGGCGCTTGGCCTTTGATCGGGGTGGGTAAAAAAAGCTTGGCTGGGCGGCGAACCGCTGGCTAGCAAAAAACGATCCTCGGAGACAGGTCTCCTCGAATCGCCCCACGATGAACTGTCGGGACAGCCAGTCGCTATTTAGTAAGGATCAGCTTGCCCAGCTTGGTGGCTTGAAGCCGGTAGAGCGACCCGTTGTGCAAGATGCCGACGGTTTTGCTGCCCCGCAGAAGCTCTGTGCTTTCGAGCGGAGCAACGGCGCGCGGCATTTCGTTACTCGAGAGCCTGAGGGCGGAATGGTCGAGCGAATAGTGGCTGTGAACTGCGAAGACGTTGGTTGTGGCTGGCATGGAGGTCCCTGTCGAAGCGGTCCGTAAATGATAACGATTCTCAATCATTAGTCAATTGTCGCAGCCGGTTTTTTTGTCGCAGGCTGGCGCTATTGGGTCTCCGGCTCTGTGATGAAACCGATCTTTCGCATGCCGGTTTCGCGCGCTGCCGACATGGCTTGTGCGACGCGCTCGTAGCGCACCGCCTTGTCGCCGCGAATGTGAAGTTCCGGTTGCGGACTCTTGGCGGCCTCAACGGCAAGCCGGGTCTTAAGTTCGCCGTCGGCGATCTTCTGCTCGTTCCAGTAATAGCTGCCATCCGCGGCCACGCTGAACAGGATGTTCTGCGGCACGGTCTGTTCGGGTTCGCTGCTCGCGCGCGGCAGGTCTATGTTGACTGCGTGTTTCATCACCGGCACGGTGATGATGAAGATGATCAGGAGCACCAACATCACGTCGACCAGCGGCGTCATGTTGATCTCGTTCATGACCTCGTCCGGTTCGTCCTGAGTTCCGAAAGCCATGGTATTCAGCCTTTCTTGAGCGGCACGACGGTGGCTTCGGTGCCGCCGCTCTGAACCCGCGCGCCGGTCACGAAGTACGCGTGAAGATCGTGCGCAAAGCTGTTGAGCTTGGTCAGCACGAACTTGTTGCCGCGCACCAGCGCGTTGTAGCCGAGCACCGCCGGAATGGCGACGGCCAAGCCAAGCGCCGTCATGATCAGCGCCTCACCGATCGGCCCCGCCACCTTGTCGATAGTCGCCTGGCCGGCGGTGCCGATGCTCAGCAGCGCGTGATAGATGCCCCAAACGGTGCCGAAGAGTCCGATGAAAGGGGCCGTCGAGCCGACCGATGCGAGAACGGCCAGCCCGTTCTGCAGGCGGGCGGTGAACTCGTCGATGCCGTTGCGCAGCGCGCGTGTGATCCAGTCGCTCACGTCGAGTGCATCGTGCAGATGTGCCTTGGTGTTGCGGTGGTGTGCCGCGGCTTCGCGGCCCTCCAGTGCAAGCACGCGAAACGGGTTGCTGTGGTCCTTGCCGAGCTTGTCGAGGGCGGTCGCGAAATCCTCGCTGTGCCAGAAGTCCTGTGAGTGTTTGGCGAGCCGCTTGTACTTGATGACATCGAGCGCCTTGATCAGGATCACGATCCAGGACGCAAGCGACATGCCGATCAGAAGCAGCGCGACCGCCTTGGTGACGAAGTCGCCCTGGTTCCACACGTTCATCAGGCCGAATTGAGAATTCATTAAGTGCACTCCAGAAAAATCTAGTTGAGAACCCAGCTGATCGGCACGCTGAATTCCATCTCTTCGACCACGCCATTCCGCTTGCCCGGCACGAAGCGCCAGTTGGTCACTGCGCTGACGGCCGCTTCGTCCAGCCGGTCGTACCCGCTGGAGCTGCCGACGCTGGCCTGCTTGACCCGCCCATCAATGCCGATGACGGCACGCACCACCGTCTTGCCCTGTTCTCCAAGCCGCTCGCTCATTGCGGGATAGCCCGGCTTCGGGTTGCGAAGATAGTCGGCATTACTCGACGGCAACTGCACGGAGGGCGGGGCTGCCGGCGCCGGGGGCGGCGGCGTTGGCGGTGCTGGAGGCGTGGGCGGCGCCACCGGGGCAACCGGAGCTGGCGGCGGCGGCTCGACGATGCCCACCGGGGCGCTCGGTGCAGGCGCTGGGTCCCGGATGGCCATGGGGCGTGGCGGCGGAGGCGCCTTGACCACCCTGGGTATAGGCGCTGGAACAGCAGGCGGAGGCGGCGGGGCTGGCGGTGGAGGTGGCGGCTGCACCGGCTTGGGGGGATCGATGAATTCGCCGAGGATTTCTATCGGTATGACCACCTCTGCCGCTCGCCTGAGCAGCCCGCTTTGCAGTGCCCAGAGTGCGGCGACGTGAAAGAGCACCACGCTACCCGCAATGACGGCATTGCGCGATAGGCCGAGTAGGGAAGGTTCGGGCGAGGAAAAGCGTTCAGACACGATCGGACGTTTGAGTGCGGACTCCGGTGAAAGGTGCCCTGGATGCGGCAGCGCCGCCGATCACCTGCGGAAGATCCACCAGGCCGAGCCGGTGACGAAGATCAGGCTGCCGCCGAGTGCCGAGAAGAGCTCCATGCTCTGCCTTCCGTGATGGAATTGGCGAGCTGGATCGACCTCGGTTCCGCTTCGCGATGAATCGCGGCGACCGGATGGGATGCGCTGCACTGCGCGACTACATCGCGCGCACAGCCTTCGCATCGGCCGCACTGTGTTGCGACGCCGAGTTCGAACTGCACTTCGTCGAATGTCATGCCGGCCCGCGCGTGGCGCGCGATTTCACGGTCGGAGATTCGGCGGCATACGCAAACGATCATGGCGAGGGGCGGCGGTGGCTGGCTGGTTGAAAGAAGGTTGATTATAAATACGAATCTCTCGCATTTGCAATAACCATGTGGGCGCCGCCATCTTGATCGAGGTCGTTGAACATGCGAATGAATCTCAACCGCATTCAATGTATACTCGCGCACTCATCAGCCAGCCATGTGTTGCGCCTCCGGCGCAAAGAGCCAGCTTTCTTTTAAGCCTGCATGGCCTTGGAGGGCTCGCCTTGTCAAAACCCGCACGTCGTATCGCGCCAAATCCGCGCGCTCCGGTTTCCTCGCCGTCGTCTTCCGAACGCGGTCTTCACTCTGCATGCCGAAGCGGCCGGGAGCACGCTCGGCTCCCGTTCGGTGCATTGATGCTTGCTGCTTCGGTGTCGAGCTGGGCACAAGTGCAACCGGTGCCACCCCCGTCCGGCGGCACGCTCGAAACCGTTACCGTGACAGGGGAGGCCGAATACCAGGGCAGGGATCAGGTCCAGACGCGAAAGACCAACATCGGCAAGGGCTCGCAAGAGATTCGCGACATCCCGCAATCGATCAACGTCATCACCGAAAAGCTGATTGACGACGTCAAGCTCGACACTTTGAAGGATGCGCTTCACTACTCCGCAGGCATCACCTTCGCTGCGACCGAGAACGGCACCGACCAGGACATTCGCCTGCGCGGATTCCCGGTCGCCACGGTGGGTGACCTCCTCATCGACGGCATGCGCGATCCGTCCCAATACGACCGCGACACCTTCAACCTCGACCGCATCGAAGTGCTGCGCGGCTCCGCATCAATGATTTTCGGGCGCGGATCGACCGGCGGCGTGATCAATCAAGTTTCCAAGAAACCGCTGCTGTCCGATCAAACAGACGTCGTGGGCACGATCGGATCGCGCGGCTACTACCGCGGCACCGGCGACTTCAACATCAGAACCGGAGAGGAGTCGGCGTTTCGCCTGAACGCGATGTGGAACAAGGCCGACAACGGCGGGGCAAAGGTCGACAAGTACGGTGTTGCGCCGTCCTACAGCTGGGGGATCGGCACGCGCGACGAGTTCACCGTCGGGCTTTTTCACCTCGACGTGGACAACGTTCCGCTCGCCGCGATCCGCTGGCTTCCGACCGGTGCGCGGGGCATTACCGGCTACACCACCGGCGGCAGTCCCACGCTTGGCAGCTTCGGCAGCATCGCGCCGATCAAGGCAGGCAATTTCTACGGGACAACGGCCGACAAGCTGCTGGGCAAAGCCACTTATGGCACCGGTGCATGGACGCACCGCTTCGACGACGGTGGTGAACTGCGTACCCAGGTGCGCAGCGGTACCTTCGAGCGCAATCAATGGTCCACTGCCGCCGGCTTCGGCACCACCAACGGCTTGCCGACGACCTACGCCAATCTGAGCGACGCCACCGTGCTAACACGCAGCGGTCTGACGCCGCGGAAGGACGAGTACACGGGCAGCTACCTGCAGAGCGACTACAGCAAGAGCGTGTCATGGGGTGGCGTCCGGCACGAACTTCTGGCTGGCGTCGACGCCTCGAAGGAAGGGGCGAACCGCTACCAGAACGATGCGTTCGTCAACAACGGCTTTCGCGGACGGGCACTTGGCACGCGCCCCAACACCCGGGTCGGCACGCCGAACGACGGGGCAGGGCTTAGCGGCACTTTGGTCGAACCGGTATACCGCGATGCCAGTGCGTACTCGGCTAAGTCTTTCGGCGCCTATTTCCAAGACCTGATTCAGGTCACTCCTCATTGGAAGGTACTGGGCGGCATCCGCTACGACCGCTTGAGCGGCGACTTCGATCAGTTCAGCTATGCGAACCCCTCCTGTGCAAGACCCGACGCAGCGACGCCCGGATACGTGCAGACGCCGGGCTGCAGCGACCCTCGCGAGCGCTACTCGCCGGGAAGCCCCAGCCCCGTGGCCACGACGACTCATCTCTCGCAGGGCGAATGGAGCTACCGCACGGGCGCCCTCTATCAGCCGTCGGCGAGCCAGTCGTACCACCTTTCCTACAGCACGTCTTTCAATTCGTCTGCCGACACCTACCAGTATGTGAGCCCGCAAATTGCGAACACGCCGCCGGAGAAGAGTCGCAACATCGAGCTTGGCGCCAAGCTCGATTGGCTCGACGGCAAGCTCTCGACCCGTGCAGCGCTCTTTCGCACCGAAAAAATCAACGAGCGCACCGCCGATTCGGATTTCGCCGGCAGCTCTTACGTGCTGTCCGGCAAGCGCCATTCGCAAGGACTGGAGGTCGACATCGTCGGGCGCCTGACACCGCAGTGGGAGATTTACCTGTCCTACTCCTTCATTCCGAAGGCGACCATCGACCAGGTTGGCAGCACCGCGACGCCCGGCACCGTCGGTTCGCGCGTGGGGCTCACGCCGAAGCACAGCGGCGCTGCCTGGATCAGCTACCAGGCGACGCCGAAGCTGCGCTTTGGAGGCGGCCTGCGCGGCGCATCGGAAAACCGCCCGCTGCAGGGAGCGAGCGGCGCCGCGAGCTTGAGCAACAGCACGCCCGGCTACGTGGTGGGTGACCTGATGGCCGAGTACAAGTTCACGCCCGACCTGTATACCCAGGTCAACATCACCAACGTGACGAACAAGCTTTACGGCGACCAGCTGTATCCCGGGTTCGTCATTGCAGGAACGCCGCGGACCGTGCTCTTCACGGTCGGCGCGCGCTTCTGATCAAACCGTCTTTCGGCCATGCTGCTTCACGTGCGCGAGGTCCTTTTGCAAGACGAAGTTCGTCAGGCGAGAGAGATCCTGCGCACCGCACCGTGGCAGGACGGCCGCCTGACCGCCGGAGCACAGTCGGCCAAGGCCAAGAACAACGAGCAATTGCGCGAAGACTGCGGCCAAACCCGCGCATTGCAGCAGTTGCTGCTCGGCGGCCTGGAGCGGCACCAGATCTTTTTTTCTGCCGCGCTGCCCAAGCAGATTTCGCCGCCGCTCTTCAACCGCTATGGTGGCAGCGCCAACAGTTTCGGCAACCATGTCGACAGTGCGGTGCGCTTTCTTCGCGATGGCTCGGGACGCGTGCGCACCGACATCTCATGCACGCTGTTCCTCAGCGATCCTGACGAATACGACGGCGGCGAACTCGTCATCGAAGACACCTACGGAGAGCAGCGGGTCAAGTTGGCTGCGGGCGATATGGTGCTGTACCCGGGCACCAGCGTTCATCGGGTTCAACCGGTCACGCGCGGTTATCGCAATGCGAGCTACTTCTGGATCCAGAGCATGGTTCGCAGCGACGAGCAGCGTCGACTGCTCTTCGACATGGACACCCATCTGCGCCACCTGCGCAGCACCTGCGGTGAAACCGATCCCGGCGTGATCGGACTTACAAGCACCTACCACAACCTCTTGCGCATGTGGCTCGACGTCTGAGCCGCTCGCATGAGTTCAAAAACTCCAGCTGAGGATTCTGCATGCGCAAGTCATGGGTTTATGCACTGGCCGGCTCTGCCGTATTCCAGCTCGGCGCCGCATCGGCGCAGTGGGTCGACCACGACGCAGTGAGCTGCTCGCCCGTCGCCAAAGAAGAGATGCGGCCGCAGATGGAACTGCAGCGCAAGCTCGCGAGCGAAGGCTGGAAGGTCCGGCAGGTGAAGAACTTCAACGGCTGCTATGAGGTTTATGGCTTCGACGCCAGCGGGCAGCGCGTCGAAGCGTTTTTCCATCCCAAGACCTTTGAAAGGGTGGGCAAGGTGCGGCAGCCCTCGTAAGCCCGGCATGGGTGTCATGGGGGTCCACGAATGAAAGTCTGGGACTTGTCGGTGCGCGTCTTGCACTGGAGTCTCGCCGCTGCAGTGGGCATGGCCTGGCTTACTGGCGAAGCTTTATTGAGCTTGCATGAAGCTGCGGGCTATGTCGGATTGGCCGTCGTCACGATGCGAATCGCCTGGGGGTGGGTGGGCGGACGAACAGCATGCTTTGCTCGATTCGTTCGGCCGCCGGGCGTCGTTTGGCGCTATGCGAAAGATGCGGCCCGGAGGGCCGAGGCGCGCCATGTCGGCCACAACCCGCTTGGCGCATGGATGGTGGTGCTTCTGATGCTGAGCGTTGGCGCCGTCGGGCTGACTGGATGGCTCTACACGCTGGACATGTTCTGGGGCTTTGCCTGGCTCGAAGCATTACACCGAAATTTTGCATGGCTGCTGCTCGCTTTGATCGGCCTGCACGTCGCCGGTGTCGCATACGCAAGCTGGTGCCATCGCGAAAATCTCGTGGCGGCCATGTTGACCGGCCGAAAGCGCCCGGCGGCGCCCGGCGATATCGACTGAGCGCCTACTCGAGTTCGCCCATCTGCGACTGCAGATAGTTCGGCAGTCCGACTTTGCCGACAAGGTCGATCTGCGTCTCGAGAAAGTCGATGTGCTCCTCGGTGTCGTCCAGGATTTCCTGGAGCAGATCGCGGGAAACATAGTCGCGAACCGTTTCGCAATGAGCGATGCCCGCCTTGATGGTCGCCTGCGCGCCGGTTTCGGCCAACAGGTCGCACTGAAGAATCTCGGGCACGTCTTCGCCGACGTTCAGCTTGGCCAGGTCCTGCAGGTTCGGCAGGCCGTCGAGCATGAAGATTCGGTCCATCAGCTTGTCGGCGTGCTTCATCTCGCCGATCGACTCGTCGTATTCCTTCTTTGCGAGCTTGTCGAGACCCCAATGCTTGAGCATGCGGTAGTGCAGGAAGTACTGATTGATCGCAGTGAGCTCATTCTTGAGTTGTGCCTGCAAATGCTCGATGACTTGGGGGTCGCCCTTCATGGTTCTTCCTTATTCTGAAGCGTGGATTGTGAGAGTCCGGCGCGGTGTCGCGCAAGCAAAGCCACGCTGAGACGGTCTGCATGTGTTTGATGGTGATTGGTGTTCGCATTCGACGAGGGATGCAAAGCCCGCCACCATTCTTTTCATAGTTTCTGACTATTGATTTGATTCCCTCATTAGCTATACTCGCCGTTCGCCTTCTTTCTATTCCGTTCACCTCTTCTTCAGCCACCAAGGAACCTCAGCATGTCCCTGATCAACACCGAAATCGTCCCATTCAAGGCCACCGCGTATCACAACGGCAAGTTTGTCCCCGTCAGCAATGACAACTTCAAGGGCAAGTGGTCTGTCGTGGTGTTCTACCCGGCCGATTTCACCTTCGTTTGCCCGACCGAGCTCGGCGACCTTGCCGACCACTATGCGGAATTCAAAAAGCTCGGCGTGGAGATTTATGGCGTGTCCACCGACACCCATTTCACGCACAAGGCCTGGCACGACACGTCGGACACCATCGGCAAGGTGACGTACCCGCTGATCGGCGACCCGAGCCAGCAACTCGCGCGCGCCTTCCAGGTGCTCATCGAAGAGGGCGAAGACGCAGGCCTGGCCTACCGCGGCACCTTCGTGATCGACCCCGACGGCAAGATCAAGACGATCGAAGTGCACGACAACGGGATCGGTCGCGACGCCGCCGAACTACTGCGCCGCGTCAAGGCCGCGCAGTACGTTGCCGCTCACCCGGGTGAAGTTTGCCCCGCCAAGTGGACGGAAGGCGCCGAGACCCTGAAGCCTTCCTTCGACCTCGTCGGAAAAATCTAAGCAGCCCTTCGGCGCCATAGCCCGGGCGCGTTAGCTCCCGGGCTTTTTTGTTCCTTTACGCATCCCAAAGTGAGTTCACCATGCTCGACACCGGCACCAAATCGCAACTGAAAAGCTATCTCGACCGCATCACGCAGCCGATCGAGATCGTCGCGTCGCTCGACGACAGCAAGGTGTCTGGTGAACTGCAGTCACTGCTGACGGATGTGGCCGAAGCGTCCTTGCTCGTGAAGGTCACCGAGAGCCGGGACGACAACCATCGCAAGCCTTCGTTCTCCATCAACCGGCCGAGCGAGAACCATGGCCCGCGCTTCGCGGGCTTGCCGATGGGGCATGAATTCACATCGCTCGTGCTGGCGCTGCTGCAAGTCGGCGGCTATCCGCCCAAGGTCGACGACGCGGTGCTCGAGCAGATTCGCGGGCTCGACGGCGATTTCGAGTTTGAGATCTACATCTCGCTGACTTGCCACAACTGCCCCGACGTCGTACAGGCGCTCAATCTGATGGCAGTGCAGAACCCCCGCATTAGGACCACGATGATCGATGGCTCTTTGTTCCAGGACGAGGTGAAGGAGCGCCAAGTGATGGCTGTGCCGACGGTGTTCCTGAACGGAACCGAGTTCGGTCAAGGACGCATGAGTCTGGAAGAAATCCTGTCGAAGATCGACACCAGCGGCGTCGAGCGCGAGGCAAAGAAGATCGCCGGCAAGGCACCGTTCGACCTGCTTATCGTCGGCGGCGGACCGGCGGGTGCGGCGGCCGCGGTGTATGCCGCACGCAAGGGCATTCGCACCGGCGTGGCATCCGAGCGCTTCGGCGGCCAGGTGCTCGACACGCTGGGCATCGAAAACTTTATTTCCATCAAGGAGACCGAGGGTCCGAGGTTCGCACTGGCGCTCGAGGAGCATGTGCGCAACTACGAGGTCGACATCATGAATCTGCAGCGCGCGGCTGCATTGGTGCCGGGTAAGGAGTTCATCGAGATCAAGCTCGAAAGCGGCGCCTCCTTGCGCAGCCGCACGGTCGTAATCTCGACGGGTGCACGTTGGCGCAATATCAACGTGCCGGGCGAGCACGAATACAAGAACAAGGGCGTTGCCTATTGCCCGCACTGCGACGGGCCGCTGTTCAAGGGCAAGCGCGTGGCGGTGATCGGCGGCGGCAATTCAGGCGTCGAGGCTGCGATCGACCTGGCGGGCATCGTGGGCCACGTCACCCTCATCGAGTTCGACACGCAACTGCGTGCCGACGCGGTGCTCCAGCGCAAGCTGCACAGCCTTTCAAACGTCTTGGTATTCACCAACGCGCAAACGACCGAGATCACCGGCGACGACCAGAAGGTCAACGGTTTGGTCTACAAGGACCGTGCTTCGGGCGAGAGCCACACGGTTGCGCTCGAAGGCGTGTTCGTGCAGATCGGCCTGGTGCCCAATACCGACTGGCTCAAAGGCACGGTTGAGCTTTCCAGACATGGCGAAATCGTGGTCGATGCAAGAGGTCAAACCTCGGTGCCGGGCGTGTTCGCGGCGGGCGATGCGACGACCGTGCCCTTCAAGCAGATCATCATTGCCGCAGGTGACGGCGCCAAGGCAGCGCTCAGCGCTTTCGATCATCTGATCCGTACGTCGGCGCCGGCGGAACAGGCAGCAGTTGCGGTCTGAACGGAGCCTCAGTAGGTCAGCCGCTCCGGACGCAGTTCCTGCAGGATGGTGGTGGCGATCTCTTCGATCGACTTGGTTGTCGTCGACAGCCAGCGAACGCCGGCGCGACGCATCATTGCCTCGGCTTCGCTTACTTCAAGGCGGCAGTTCTCTAGACTGGCATAGCGCGAATTCGGACGGCGCTCGTTGCGGATTTCGCTCAGACGTTCGGGCTGGATCGTGAGCCCGAACATCTTCTTGCAATGCGGCAGCAGGGCCGGCGGCAACTGGCGGCGATCGAAGTCCTCCGGAATCAGCGGGTAGTTCGCTGCTTTCAGGCCGTGCTGCATCGCCAGATAGAGCGAGGTCGGCGTCTTGCCACTGCGACTCACGCCGACCAGGATCACATCGGCACCGGCGAGGTCGCGGTTGCTCTGGCCGTCGTCGTGTGCGAGGCTGAAATCGATGGCCTGGATGCGGGCGTTGTATTCCTTGCTCTTGCTCACGTCGCTGAAGCGACCGATGCGATGGTTCGACTTGGTCCCCAGCTCGATTTCGAGCGGGCGAACAAAGGTGCCGAACATGTCGAGCAACATCCCCTTGCAGCCGTTTTCTATGACCTCCAGCACTTCCATGTTGGCGAGCGTGGTGAAGACGATAGGGCGCACGCCTTCGATTTCGGCGGTGTGATTGATCCGCCGAACGGCCTGGTGCGCCTTGTCGGCTGTGTCGGTGAACGGCAGCCGCACATGGCGAGGCTTCATCTCGAACTGCGCGAGTACGGCATTGCCGAAGGTTTCGGCGGTGATGCCGGTGCCGTCGGAAACAAAAAAAACGGTGCGTGTATGCATGGTTGGCGGCCTTGTCCTGCTGCGCGCCGGGCAGGGCGACGCCTACAATCTCAGCCATTATCGGGAAAGCGACGAAGCGCTCCCACCTGAAATTTCCCATGCACACCGCCCCCGCGTCCAGAGCAAGAAGAACGATAGCGCCGCGCGGTCTGCATGCTGCCTCGAATTCAACTTCTGGAGTTTTCCCATGTCTGCACTTTTTGAAGCGACCGCCCTGGTCGTCCCATTCGAAAACCTGAGGATGACCGACGTCGAGTCGGTCGGCGGCAAGAACGCCAGTCTCGGCGAAATGATTTCGCAGCTTCCTCTGGGCGTGCTTGTTCCCACCGGCTTTGCCACCACCGCGCACGCGTTCCGGCAGTTCCTGGCGCATGACGGGCTCGACGCGCGGATCAGCGCGAAACTGAAAAGCCTGAACACCGAAGACGTGCGCGCGCTTGCCACGGTCGGGGCCGAGATACGTGCCATGGTCGAAGCCCAGCCCTTCCCGGACGATCTGCAGCGTGCGATCGGCGAAGCGTTTGCCACGCTCAGCGCTGACAATCCCGAGGCTTCCTTCGCCGTGCGTTCCTCGGCCACTGCCGAAGACCTTCCGGATGCTTCTTTCGCCGGACAGCAGGAAACCTTCTTGAACGTGGTCGGCATCGAAGACGTGCTTGCCAAGATGAAAGAAGTGTTCGCGTCGCTCTACAACGACCGCGCGATCAGCTATCGGGTTCACAAAGGCTTTGCGCACGATGTCGTTGCGCTTTCCGCCGGCGTGCAGCGCATGGTGCGCAGCGACCTGGGTGCCGCCGGCGTGATGTTCACCATCGATACCGAGTCGGGTTTCGAGGACGTGGTCTTCATCACATCGAGCTACGGCTTGGGCGAGACAGTCGTTCAGGGCGCGGTAAATCCGGATGAGTTCTACGTCCACAAGCCGACGCTCAGGGCCGGAAAGCGCGCAGTGATCCGGCGCAATCTGGGCTCGAAGCTGATCCAGATGGAATTTGCGAGCGCGCAGGAAAAGGCCTCCACCGGCAAGCTTGTAAAGACCACCGACGTGCCAACCGAGCAGCGCAACCGCTACTCACTGATCGATGCGGACATCGAGCAGTTGGCGAGGTATGCGCTCGTCATCGAGGAACACTACGGCCGTGCGATGGACATCGAATGGGGCAAGGACGGCACCGATGGCCGGCTCTACATCCTGCAAGCGCGCCCCGAAACCGTAAAGAGCCAGCAGCAGGGCAAGGCCGAGCTGCGCTACAAGCTGCTGGGCAAGGGTGCGGTGCTGGCCGAGGGCCGTGCGATCGGCCAGAAGATCGGCACCGGTCCGGTTCGACTGGTTCATAACATCAGCGAAATGGACCAGGTGCAGGCCGGCGACGTGCTCGTTACCGACATGACTGATCCGAACTGGGAACCGGTGATGAAGCGGGCGAGCGCCATCGTCACAAACCGGGGCGGCCGCACCTGCCACGCTGCAATCATCGCGCGCGAACTCGGCATTCCGGCGGTGGTGGGATGCGGCGATGCGACCGATCTGCTCAAGGACGGCACGCTGGTGACGGTGAGTTGCGCCGAAGGCGACACCGGCTATATCTACGACGGCCTTCTCGAAACCGAGGTGACGGAGGTCCAGCGCGGGGAGATGCCCGAGATCGACATCAAGATCATGATGAACGTTGGCAATCCGCAGCTGGCGTTCGACTTTGCACAGCTGCCCAACCACGGCGTGGGGCTGGCACGGCTCGAGTTCATCATCAACAACAACATCGGCGTGCATCCGAAGGCGATCCTCGACTATCCGAACGTGGATGCCGATCTCAAGAAGGCGGTGGAGTCGGTTGCGCGCGGCCATGCGTCGCCTCGCGCGTTCTACGTGGACAAGGTCGCCGACGGCATCGCCACCATTGGCGCGGCGTTCTGGCCGAAGCCGGTGATCGTGCGCTTGTCCGACTTCAAGTCCAACGAGTACCGCAAGCTTATCGGCGGCAGCCGGTACGAGCCCGAAGAAGAAAACCCGATGCTCGGCTTCCGCGGCGCGGCGCGCTATCTGAGCGCGGACTTCGGCGAGGCATTTGCAATGGAATGCGAAGCACTCAAGCGCGTGCGCAATGAAATGGGTCTAGTCAACGTGCAGATCATGGTCCCTTTTGTGCGTACGCTGGGGCAGGCCGCGCGCGTTACCGAACTGCTGGCAGAGCATGGGCTGAAGCGTGGCGACAACGAACTCAAGCTCATCATGATGTGCGAGGTGCCCAGCAACGCGATCCTTCCGGAGGCGTTCCTCGAATACTTCGACGGCTTCTCGATCGGATCGAACGACCTCACCCAGCTCACGCTGGGGCTCGATCGCGATTCAGGACTCGAGCTGCTCTCAGCCGACTTCGATGAGCGCGACCCTGCGATCAAGGCGTTGCTCACCCGCGTCATCCAGGCCTGCAAGGCACAGGGCAAGTACGTCGGTATCTGTGGGCAAGGCCCCAGCGATCACCCTGACTTCGCACTTTGGTTGGCGGAGCAGGGAATCGAGTCGATGTCCCTTAACCCCGATAGCGTGATCGACACCTGGCAGCAACTCGCCAAACGCTGATTGATGGGAACGCGGCATGTCACGCTGGAGCAACGGAACTTCGTCACGCCGCGGCTTGTAATCTCCGCGTCAGCTGGGTTGTATTTGCAACCAGATGAATCTTTGGTGTCAAACTAACGGCCCACGGGGAGGCGCAACGCCGGACGCACGCACAAAGGCTCACAGAGGCCTTGATCGCGGTCGGTATTTCGCGTTGAGGAAAGCATGATTCTTGTCAAGACAGAAGCGGGACAGCAGGTGCTCAAGGACCGGTCGATACGGCTCACACCGCGTCAGCGCTCGGCGTTCATCCTTTGTGACGGCCGTAGATCGGTGAACGAAGTGCTGGAGGCGGGCATGGGAATCACCCGCGAGGACATCGAGCAGATGGTCGAAATCGGATTGCTCGGGCAGATTGGTACAGCGGGCGAGAACGGCGAGCCGCCTACGCAGGCGCATGAGAGCACTGATCTGGTGGCCCAAGTTGGGCTGCAAGATGTTCCTTCCGACTTGGCAACAGCTTCGGCGGCGCCCAAGCCGGCTCGCTCGAACCAGCAGCGCTACAAAGATGCCTATCCGATCGCCACCCAGCTCACAGGCAGCCTCGGTCTGCGGGGATTCAGATTGAACCTGTCTGTCGAAGGTACGTCGATGTACGAAGAGCTGCTTGCGCTGGCACCGAAGATTCGGGAGGCGGTCGGCCCGGAGAAAGCGGCAGCGCTTGAGCGCGCGTTGAAGGATTGACGCCCTGTAAATCCTGAACGCGTCGGACAGCGATGCAAGTGCTATACTGGCTGGCTTTGCCTTGCCACACTGCGACCGACGCTGCGGGTGGCTTCATCCCTTCTACGGAAGACCCACAAGGAGTGCCATGCGTCACTATGAAATCATTCTGTTGATCCATCCGGATCAAAGCGAGCAGGTTCCGGCCATGCTGGAGCGCTACAAGGGCCTGATCACGGCCGGCGGCGGCAAAGTCCACCGCGTTGAAGACTGGGGCCGCCGTCAACTGGCCTACCAGATCAACAAGCTCAACAAGGCGCACTACCTGTGCGTGAACATCGAGGCCGAGCAGGCCGTGATGGCCGAGATCGAGCACGCGTTCAAGTTCAACGACGCCGTCCTGCGCCATCTCACCGTCGTCAAGAAGAAGGCGGACACCGGCCCGTCGTCGATGATGAAGACGGTGGAGCGCGAAGAGGCTCGCAAGGCCCAGCAGGCCGAGTACGCCGCCAACAACAATTGATGATGTGAGTGCTGCTGCAGTCAATCAGCTCGTGCTGACTGCCTGCGTTGCCGAACTGGGTGTTTTGCGTTTTACGCCTGCAGGTTTGCCAGCGATCGATCTTCGACTCGAACACGAGTCGACCATTGTCGAAGCGGCACATTCCAGGCAGGTCAAGGCGGCTCTCAAGGCCGTCGCGTTCGGCGCAGTTGCCGAGCGCCTCGCAAAGCAGGCATTGGGAAGTCTCTGGTGTTTTCGGGGCTTCCTTGCGACTCCAGGTACGGCCAAGCACCCGGTGCTGCACATCCAGGATTTTCAGCAAGATTAATTTTCGAGAGGTGCCTCAATGGCCACGTTCAAGAAGTTCAACAAAGACAAGCGCCCGAAGCGCAACACCCAGTCACTGCTGTTCAAGCGCAAGCGCTTCTGCCGCTTTACCGTCGCTGGCGTCGAAGAGATCGACTACAAGGACATCGACACGCTGCGTGATTTCATCGGCGAAAACGGCAAGATCACTCCCGCACGCCTGACCGGCACGCGCGCGATCTACCAGCGACAGCTCAACACCGCGATCAAACGTGCACGCTTCCTCGCGATGGTGCCGTACAGCGATCAACACCGCGTTTAAGGAGCTGGACACATGCAAGTCATTCTTCTGGACAAGGTTGTGAACCTTGGTGTGCTTGGCGAGATCGTCAAGGTCAAAGACGGCTACGCCCGCAATTTTCTGATTCCGTCTGGCCGTGCGCGACGCGCGACCGAAACCAACAAGGCCGAATTCGAAGCCAAGCGGGTCGAGCTCGAGAAGGCTGCTGCGGCAAAGCTGGCCGAGTCGCAGGCGCAGGGCGAAAAGCTCGGCGGCAGCGCAGTCAAGCTGACGCAGAAGGCTGGCGTGGATGGCCGCTTGTTCGGCTCCGTGACCAACCAAGACATCGCCGAAGAGCTGAGCAAGCAAGGCTACAAGGTTGCGAAGTCGCAAGTGCGCATGCCCAATGGTCCGATCAAGATCGTCGGAGACAGCACCGTCAGCGTTGCGCTGCACACTGACGTGGTGGTAGAAATTACAGTCACGGTCTACGGCGAAAGTGCGTAGGCCTTCGGCAAGGAAAACGCAAGACCGCTGATGCGATCTTGTCCCTGTAGGCCGCCTTCGGGCGGCCTTTCTTTTGGGCCTGCAGCTTGTCCCGGTGGCTGCACCGAATAGTCACCGTTTATCCACAGCCTTATCAAGTGACGCCGCCCGCTGCGCGGCTTAGCATGTGCGGTTGCAAGGAAGTTCATGTCAGCCGTTTTCTCTTATGCCGACAACGACCCGTCGGCCGACCGCCAGATTGCGCAGTTGCGCATCCCCCCGCATTCGATCGAAGCTGAATCGAGCGTCCTCGGTGGGCTTCTGCTCGACAACGGCGCCTGGGATCGCATGGGCGATGTGGTGTCCGACAGCGACTTCTATCGCCATGAACACAAGCTGATTTATGCCGCGATCGCAGCACTGGTCAACGCCAGCAAGCCGGCCGACGTAATCACCGTCTACGAGCAGTTGCAGGGCTTCGGCAAGGCGGAAGAGATTGGCGGGCTGGTTTACCTGAATTCGCTCGCGCAGTACGTGCCGAGTGCGAGCAACATCCGGCGTTACGCCGAGATCGTTCGGGAGCGCTCGATCCTTCGCAAGCTGGTGAGCGCGAGCGACGAGATCGCGACCAACGCGTTCAACACGCAAGGCAAGGCGGTCGACAAGATCCTCGACGAGGCTGAGCAGAAGATCTTCAACATCGGCGAAGAAGGCTCGCGAATGAAGCAGGGCTTCCAGGGCATGGATTCGCTGGTGGTCGAGTTGCTTGATCGAGTGACGGAGATGGCCGACAACCCGAACGACATCACGGGCGTGCCGACTGGCTTCATCGATCTCGATCGAATGACCTCGGGCTTCCAGGCCGGCGACATGATCGTGCTGGCTGCGCGACCGTCGATGGGCAAGACGGCGCTTGCGATCAACATTGCAGAGCATGTTGCGCTGAACGAAGGGCTACCGGTGGCGGTGTTCTCGATGGAGATGGGCGCTTCGCAGCTTGCGGTGCGTATCGTCGGCTCGATCGGCCGCATCGATCAGACGCACTTGCGAACCGGCAAGCTCACGGACGAAGAATGGCCGCGCCTTACGGAGGCGATCGAGAAGCTGCGAAACATCTCGCTCCACATCGACGAGACACCCGGCCTCACAACCAGCGAACTGCGCGCCAACGCACGTCGGCTCGCACGGCAGTGCGGGCAACTCGGGTTGATCGTTGTCGACTACCTGCAACTCATGAGCGTGTCGAGCAGCATGAACGACGAGAACCGGGCAACCGCCGTCGGGGAGATCTCGCGCGGCCTCAAGATGCTGGCGAAAGAACTGAAGTGCCCGGTCATCGCACTCTCGCAGTTAAGCCGAGGCGTTGAGTCGCGTACCGACAAGCGCCCGATGATGAGCGACCTGCGTGAATCGGGTGCAATCGAACAGGACGCCGACGTGATCATGTTCATCTATCGCGACGACTACTACAACAAGGACAGTAAGGAGCCCGGCGTTGCCGAAGTGATTATCAGCAAGCAGCGAAACGGGCCGACGGGCACCGTCAAGCTGGCTTTCCTCAAGCCAATCACCAAGTTCGAGAGCCTTGCGGGCGGTAGCGCCGACTACTGAGACGGGTCCGCCTGCAGGCGCCTCAGCATTTCCGCTAGCGTTTTTCCAGCCTCGTCGCTGAAGCGGTCTGGCAGGACTTCGACCTTGGCGATGCGGTCCATCCTGAAGCCCCGAAAGTCCTCGCGCAACTCGCACCAGGCCGAGAAGGTCCAGACTCTGCCCCAATAGAAGCAGCCGAGCGGTCGCACGATGCGCAAACTCGGCACGCCCCCGGCGTCGCTATATTCCAGGCGCAGCTTGTGTCGTGACTGCACCGCTTCGCGCAGGGTCTGCAGATGCGCACGCGTACTGTCGTCGAATGCCGGTGCGGGCGCAAAGAGCGCGAGGCCTTCGGCTGAGACGCGCGCAGCCGGCGGCAGGACCGAAAGGATCTTGCTGAGCGCGCTTTGGATGTCGCGCGCCATGGCCGGGTCCAACCAACTCTCGGCAAGCCGTGCGGATGCGACCAGCGCAGCCGCTTCGTCGCGAGTGAACATCAGCGGCGGGAGGTCGAAGCCCGGACCCAAGCGATACCCAACGCCGGCTTCTCCCTCGATCGGCACGCCTTGGCTCTGCAGATCTGCCACATCGCGGTAGATCGTTCGCTCCGACACCTCCAGCCACTGCGCCGCGAAGGCAGCGGTCGTGAGCCGCCGCCCGCGAATGAGCTGAACGATCTGAAACAGGCGGTCGGCACGGCGCATATGGGGGTTAAGGCCTCGAACGAGTTTCTAGGTCGCGGTCACTCCAATGTGGATGGCGACTTGATCCGGTCCGTCGTACGCTTCAAAGTCGCTGCAGTAGCTGCGCCTGACTTCGGGGTGCTGTTCGAAGTACTGCCAGATCGATTCCCAGACCGAGATCACCATCTGCGGCATCTCGCCTTGTCCGGTGAAGACAAGGTAATTGCCGGCCTCGATGCGAACAGTCGATGCATCCTCTGATACCGCAACGCCCGTAGTGTGATTGAAGGCACCGTGAGCATCCGATTCGTAGTCTGAATAAACGCCATAGAGCCGCGCGTCTGCCGTTCGATGCGGCACCTTCTCGTAAATGCGGTTCTCAAAAAAGCGCCCCCAGAGGTTGCCGATGCGGGCAGCCTGCGGGTCGCTTTCTTCTCGGTTGGTGGTCCGGACCGTCAGGCCGGCGACGCGGAACGCGTCGAGTTGCTGGAGCAGCGGTTGCATGGTTTTTTCTTTCAGTGACCGGATCAGCCATGCTGCGCGGAGGCTACTGACAACGTGCTGTCAGCAGCCTCCGCGGGTCGGCTGAAAAAGCGCGCTCTGAGGCAGTCCTGCTACAACACTTCGCTCGCGAAGTCCGCCAGGCGCGACCGTTCGCCGCGTGCCAGCGTGATGTGTCCGCCGTGCGGCCAGCCCTTGAACTTGTCGACCGCGAAAGTGAGGCCCGAGGAGCCCTCGCTCAGGTAGGGCGTATCGATCTGGGCCAGGTTGCCCATACAGATGATCTTTGTGCCAGGGCCCGCGCGCGTGATCAGCGTCTTCATCTGCTTGGGCGTCAGGTTCTGCGCCTCGTCAATGATTACGTATTTGTTCAAGAAGGTTCGTCCGCGCATGAAGTTCATGCTCTTGATCTTGATGCGGCTTCGGATCAGCTCGTTGGTGGCAGCACGACCCCATTCCCCAGCCCCGCCGCTGTCGCCCTTGGCAAGGAACTCGAGGTTGTCGTCCAGGGCGCCCATCCACGGACCCATCTTCTCTTCTTCGGTGCCGGGCAGGAAGCCGATGTCTTCGCCCACGCTCACCGTCGCGCGAGTCATGATGATTTCCGTGTAGCGGCGGTCGTCGAGCACCTGGGTCAGCCCGGACGCCAGCGCCATCAGCGTCTTGCCGGTACCGGCGGTGCCGGTCAAGGTGACGAAGTCCACGTCCGGGTCCATCAGCAGGTTCATTGCAAAGTTCTGCTCGCGGTTGCGCGTATTCACGCCCCACACTGCGTTCTTGACCGAGCCGTAGTCCTTGAGCGTCTTGAGTACCGCAGTCTTGTCCCGGATCTCGGTTACCCGCGCATACATGCTCGGTTCGCCGGGCGCCTCGAAGTAAACGAACTGGTTGATGTACAGGTTGGGCACGATGGGCCCGCTGATGCGGTAGAAAGTGCTGCTTCCACTTTGCCAGCTCTCGATCGTCTTGCTTTGACGTGTCCAGAAATCGATCGGCAGCGCGAGCGAACCGGCGTAGAGCAGATCGCCGTCGTCGAGCGTCTTGTCGTTCTGGTAGTCGTCCGCTGTCAACCCGAGCGCGCGGGCCTTAACGCGCATGTTGATGTCCTTGGAGACCAACACCACCTCCTGCTTTGCCCGGCCGGGTACGTCATGCGCATGCAGATTGCGCAGTGCCTGCACCACGCCGAGGATCTGGTTGTCGGCCTTGCCTTGCGGCAGGCTGGTGGGCAGCGAGTAGTCGAGCGGAGCAGTCTGGAAAAACAGCTTGCCGCCGGCTTCCCGATGGCCGGTGCTGTCAAGCTTCAGGCCCTTTGCGATATCAGCGCCTTGACCGCCGGCGAGTGCGTCCAGGGTGCGACTGGTCTGGCGGCCGTTGCGGGCGACCTCGGTCGTGCCTTTCTTGTGACCGTCGAGCTCTTCCAGCACGATCATCGGCAGGAAAATATCGTGCTCCTCGAAACGGAATAGGCACATGGGATCGTGCAGGAGGACATTGGTGTCCAGCACGAAAAGCTTGGTCGGGCCGCCAGTCTTGCTGCGCTTGGCGCGCGGCAGGTTTTGCTGCGCAGCGGCGATGGCGGCAGGGCGGATTTCCACGGTGCTGTGCGGCGGCGGCGGCGTTTCCGGCGCGGGGGCTCTGGCGCGAGGCGGTTGCAGCGATTCGACGCTGCCGCCGCCTTCAGCCGGGCTGTCGAACAACTCGAGCGGCGCCGGCCCGCCGGACCGGCCGTTTTCGGCTTGACGGTCGGACGAGCGACGTACGCCCCTTCCGTGCGATGAGCGGGCGGGCGCGTCGTGCGCGTCGGGTGAAAACAGGGCGGCGCGCTTCGTGGGGGCAGGAGGCAAAGGCATGGGGCTGTTCGCTCGCAATAAAGAAGAGGCCAGAAAACGAAAAAGCCGCCTGAAGACCCGGGCGGCTTTGTTCGGTGGATGCGGTCGTGGAGCTCAACGGCATGAAGCCATTATGCACACCGCCTGCGGCGTAATCCGTGATCTTTGCGTGTCGTCGACACGATCGTGCAGATGCCGACGTGTCGACGCCGGATCAGGCCTCTTTCTTGAGGGTCTTAACGGCCTTCAGCACGTCGTCGACGTGCCCCGGAACCTTGAGGCCGCGCCATTCGGCTTTGAGCACTCCGTCCGCGCCAATCAGGAAGGTGCTGCGCTCGATGCCCTTGACCTTCTTGCCGTACATGATCTTGTTCTTGACCACGCCGAACATGTGGCACATCTTTTCTTCGGTATCGGCGACCAGCTCGAAGGGCAGTTCGAGCTTGGCTTTGAACTCGTCATGCGACTTCATGTTGTCACGCGAAACGCCGAATACGGTTGCGCCTGCCTTTACAAAATCCTTGTAGCGGTCACGGAACTGCATCGCCTCGGTGGTGCATCCCGGTGTGTTGTCCTTGGGGTAGAAGTACATCACCAGCACATGGCCGAGGTGCGAGGTGTTCGAAACCTTCAGGCCACCGGTGGCATTGGCGTCGAATTCAGGAATGGGTTTGTTGACAACGATCGCCATGAAACTTGTATTCTCCGTTTGATTCCATGTCAGGATGCCATGGAGGATTGGTCGTTGCTAACTGACTAACTGAGCGAGGCAGGCCGCCGGTTTGCAACCCGCGATTTTACCCTGAAACGTGCGCTATTGCCCGCCCTCCGGCTGCTCGACCAGAAGGGCAGCGATAACGTGGCGGCCCTCGCTCGCAAGAATGTTGTAGGTGCGGCAAGCCGCAGCGGTGTCCATCGTCTCGACACCGGTGCGCTGCGCCATCAGCGGCTGCAGCCAAGCTGGCTGCGGAAACCGGATGCGTGCACCGCTGCCGAAGACGATCAGTTCCGCGCTCAAAGACGCCAGTTGCGCGAAGTGCTCGGCACCGAGCTCTTCGAAACGCGAGCAATCCCACACGAAGCGTTCGCCGCGGGAGCCGACGACCACGCTGGTTTCGACTCGTTCACCGTTGATCGCGACCCATCCGGGGCCGTGCGCGGTGAGGGTCTGAACGTCGGATTTGTCGGGCTGGAGCTTCATCGGAAGACCTTGTGAACTGTGGTCAAATTATAGGTTTTCCCCTGTGCAGACGCCCCCTGGAGGGACTTTGAAAACGCTCAAGAAATCAGCCAAGCTCGCCAATGTGCTCTATGACATTCGTGGCCCGATCATGGACGCCGCGAAGCAGATGGAGGAAGAGGGACAGAAGATCATCAAGCTCAACATCGGCAACCTTGCCGTGTTCGGATTCGATGCGCCCGAAGAAGTCCAGCAGGACATGATCCGCAACCTGCCCGCTTCATCGGGCTACTCGGACAGCAAGGGCATCTTCGCGGCGCGCAAGGCCGTCATGCACGAAACCCAGAAGCAAGGCATCGCAGGGGTCACGCTCGAGGACATCTTTCTCGGCAACGGCGCGAGCGAGCTGATCGCCATGGCCACCAATGCCTTGCTCAACGACGGCGACGAACTGCTTTTGCCTGCGCCGGACTATCCATTGTGGACCGCGGTCGCGAGCCTCTCCGGCGGCAAGCCAGTGCATTACCTGTGCGACGAGGGCAATGGCTGGATGCCGGACCTGGCGGACATCCGCGCAAAAATCACGCCGCGGACCCGGGGCATCGTGGTGATCAATCCGAACAATCCGACCGGCGCGCTTTACTCGGACGAATTGCTCCAAGGCATCGTCTCGATCGCGCGCGAAAGCGATCTCGTGATCTTTGCCGACGAGGTCTACGACAAGGTGCTCTACGACGGCGTGAAGCACACGGCGATCGCCAGCTTGTCGAAGGATGTGCTGACCCTCACATTCAATTCGCTGTCGAAGAGCTACCGCTCCTGCGGCTACCGCGCGGGTTGGCTGGTGGTGTCCGGCGACAAGAAAATGGCGCGCGACTACATCGAGGGTTTGAACATGCTTTCGAACATGCGCTTGTGCGCAAATGTGCCGGGGCAATGGGCCATCCAGACGGCGCTCGGTGGCTACCAGAGCATCAACGACCTGGTGGGGGAGGGGGGAAGGCTGCGCCATCAGCGCGACCTCGCCTACGAGCTCATCACCGCCATTCCAGGCGTGAGCTGCGTCAAGCCGAGCGCGGCGCTCTATATGTTTCCGAAGCTCGATCCGAAGATGTACCCGATCGAGGACGACCGGCAGTTCTTCCTCGAACTGCTCAAGGAAACAAAGGTCATGCTGGTCCAGGGCACCGGCTTCAACTGGGCCACGCCGGACCATTTCCGCATCGTGTTCCTTCCGCACGAAGAAGATCTGCGCGAGGCCGTCGGGCGCATCGCGGGTTTTCTGGAGCGCTATCGAACCCGGCGCGCTTAGAGTGCTTGCCCGGCAACCTGCCCGGCTTCTTTTGATCAACGATTCGAACGAATGAAACCCATCCAAGTCGGCCTGCTCGGCATCGGCACCGTCGGTAGCGGCACCTTCAACGTGCTTCGGCGCAACCAGCAGGAAATCAAGCGCCGCGCGGGACGCGGCATCGAGATCACGATGGTTGCCGACCTCGACCTGGCCCGCGCCCGCACCGCCGTCGGCGAGAACGTCCAGGTTGTCGACGATGCGCGCGCGGTGATTGCCAACCCTGACATCGACATCGTCATCGAACTCATCGGCGGGTACGGCATCGCCAAGCAACTTGTGCTCGAGGCGATTGCGGCCGGCAAGCATGTGGTCACCGCCAACAAGGCGCTGCTGGCGGTGCATGGCACGGAAATCTTCGCAGCCGCACACGCGCGAGGCGTGATGGTGGCGTTCGAAGCGGCAGTCGCCGGGGGCATTCCGATCATCAAGGCGCTGCGCGAAGGGCTCACCGCCAACAGCATCCAGTGGATCGCCGGCATCATCAATGGCACCACCAATTTCATCCTGTCGGAGATGCGGGACAAGGGGCTCGACTTCGACACGGCGTTGAAAGAGGCGCAGCGCCTCGGCTATGCCGAAGCAGACCCGACCTTCGATATCGAAGGCGTCGATGCCGCGCACAAGGTCACCTTGATGAGCGCCATCGCCTTCGGCATTCCAGTGCAGTTCGACAAGGCGCATGTCGAGGGCATCACCCGCCTCGCGGCGCAAGACATCAAGTACGCCGAACAGCTCGGCTACCGCATCAAGCTGCTCGGCGTGACCAAACGCACGACGCAGGGCATCGAGCTGCGCGTGCATCCGAGCCTGATTCCGTCGAAGCGCTTGCTCGCGAACGTCGAGGGCGCGATGAATGCCGTCGTCGTCAACGGCGATGCAGTCGGCACCACGCTCTATTACGGCAAGGGCGCGGGCAGCGAGCCCACGGCCAGCGCGGTAATCGCCGACCTCGTCGACATCACCCGCCTCCACACGGCCGACGCAGCGCACCGGGTGCCGCACCTTGCCTTTCATCCAGACGCCATGAGCGACCTGCGCGTGCTGCCGATGGCAGATGTGGTCACCAGCTACTACCTGCGTTTGCGCGTGGCGGACCAGGCCGGCGTGCTGGCCACGGTCACCGGATTGCTGGCCACCGCCGGAATCAGCATCGACGCGGTACTGCAGCGCGAAGCGGACGAGGTGGGTGGAGAAGGCTCGACGCAGACCGACCTGATCATTCTCACGCACGACACGCGCGAGGGCACCCTCGACGGCGTGCTAGCTCAGATGCAGGCGCTGCCTACTGTGCTCGCGCCGATCGTTCGCATTCGCAAGGAAGAGCTGTCCTGATGCGCTACCTCTCCACGCGCGGCCATCCGGACCGCCGCCGCTTCTGCGAGATCCTGCTCGAAGGCTTGGCACCGGACGGCGGCTTGTACCTGCCCGAGCACTATCCGCAGGTCGATGCTGCGACGCTCGAAAAGTGGCGCGGGCTTGCTTATCCCGAACTAGCGTTCGAGCTGCTGTCGCTCTACATCGACGACATTCCGCCGCCCGAGCTGAGGGCGATCTGCGCCAGGACCTACGCGGCCGCCGTGTTCGGCACGGACGAGATCGTTCCGCTGCGTGAGCTCGAAGACGGCGTGTACCTCGAAGCCCTGTCCAACGGACCCACGCTCGCGTTCAAAGACCTTGCGATGCAGTTGCTGGGCAATCTTTTCGAGTACGAACTCGCGCGCCGCGGGCAGGAGCTCAACATCCTCGGCGCGACCAGCGGCGACACCGGCAGCGCTGCCGAATACGCAATGCGCGGCAAGAAGGGCTTGCGCGTTTTCATGACCTCTCCCGACGGGCGCATGAGCCCGTTTCAGCAGGCGCAGATGTTCAGCCTGCAAGACGACAACATCCACAACATCTCGATCTCCGGCGTGTTCGACGACTGCCAGGACATCGTGAAGGCGGTTTCGAACGATCTTGCGTTCAAGCGCAAGTACCGCATCGGCACTGTCAACTCGATCAACTGGGCGCGTCTTCTGGCGCAGGTCGTCTATTACTTCGCCGGGTACTTCCAGGCAACCGAAAGCAACGACAGGCAGGTCGATTTCGCCGTGCCGTCAGGCAATTTCGGCAACGTCTGCGCCGGCCATGTGGCTCGCATGATGGGCCTGCCGATCCGCAGGCTGGTGGTTGCGACCAATGAGAACGACGTGCTCGACGAGTTCTTCCGCACCGGCGTGTACCGGGTGCGTTCGGCAGCAGACACGCATGAAACCTCGAGTCCGTCGATGGACATCTCGAAGGCCAGCAACTTCGAGCGCTTCATCTTCGACCTGATCGGACGCGACGTCGCGAAAACCCGTGCATTGTTCGAAGCCGACATCGGCCGCACCGGCCGCTTCGACCTGAGCGCCGATCCACGGTTTGCACAGGCCGCGTCGCGCTTCGGTTTTGCGAGTGCCCGCAGCACCCATGCCGACCGGCTCGCCACGATACGCGACACCGACAAGCGTTTTGCAACCCTGATCGACACCCACACGGCCGACGGACTCAAGGCCGCGCGCGAGCACCTTGCCGCAGGCATTCCGATGATCGTGCTGGAGACCGCGCTTCCCATCAAGTTCGCGCAAACCATCGTCGAAGCGCTGGGTCGCGAACCTGACCGTCCCGCACGCTTCGAGGGCATCGAGTTGCTGCCGAAGCGTGTCGTCAAACTCCCGGCCGAGGCCGAAGCGGTCAAAGCCTATATTGCACAAAACTGTGATTGATCCAAAGGGCTGAGCATGAAAGTCATCGGCTTCGCCGGCTTCTCTGGTGCCGGCAAGACCACGCTGGTCGAGCGGCTCATTCCGGTGCTCAAACTGCACGGCCAGCGCGTTTCTGTCGTCAAGCACGCGCACCACAAGTTCGACATCGACCATCCCGGCAAGGATACGCATCGCCATCGCGAGGCAGGCGCCTTCGAGGTCGTCGTGGCTTCCGACAAGCGGCTGGCGTTGATCCGTGAGTTCGAGCAGCCGGCCCAGTTGAGCGTGCACCATCTGATCGCCGAGCTTTACGACGGCGTCGACTGGGTGCTGGTCGAAGGCTTCAAGCACAGCGACCTGCAGAAGATCGAGATCTGGCGCGAGCCCGACGAAGGCCAGCCGCCGCGTCCAGCGCGCTACACCGAAGACGACTTCATCGTCGCCATCGCCACCGACACGCCGCGGCAACTGCCGGCGCCCACTGGATTGCCGATCTTCGACCTGAACGATGTCGATGGCATCGGCAACTGGCTGCTGCAGAACGGCGAGCGTTTTGAGTATGAGGTGGAGCACTATGGCTAGCCCGGGTGCCCGCACGCCGCTGATGTCGCTCGACGAGGCGCTGGCACGCCTGCTCGCGGCAGCCACGCCCAAGCTCGCAACGGAGCGCGTCGCCACCTTCGGTGCCGACGGCCGGGTGCTGGCGCAAGACGTGGTGTCGGCGCTCACCGTGCCGCCGCGCGACAACAGCGCGATGGACGGCTATGGTGCGCAGCGCCGACTGCGGTGCGTCCGGTACGGCGCTGCAGGTCGCGCAGCGGATTCCGGCCGGCAGCGTCGGCATGCCGCTCGCAACCGGTACCGCGGCGCGCATCTTTACCGGCGCGCAGATTCCCGAAGGTGCCGACGCCGTGGTGATGCAGGAAGACACTGTCGCGCTGCCGGAAGAAGGAAGCTGGGGCCGCGTTCAGGTGCAGGTCGCACCGTCGGCGGGGCAGTGGATACGCCGTGCCGGCGAAGACGTTGCGGCCGGCGACATAGTGCTGTCGCGCGGCGAACGGCTCACACCCGCAGCGCTCGGGCTTGCGGCGAGCGTTGGGTTCGACCGGCTGCAAGTCACCAAGCGGCCGCGCGTCACGCTGCTGTCCACTGGCGACGAACTCGTGATGCCTGGCGACGTGAAGCCCGACGCAATGACGCCCGGCTCGATCTACAACTCCAATCGCTTCTTCATGCGCGCGCTGCTCGCTCGCCTCGGCTGCCAAGTGTCGGATATGGGAATCGTGCCCGACCGCCGCGACGCAACCATCGAAGCGCTGCGGACCGCATCGCTCGGCAGCGATCTCATCATCACCACTGGCGGCGTGTCGGTGGGCGAAGAAGACCACATCAAGGCCGCCGTCCAGGCGCTTGGGCAACTCGATCTCTGGTCGCTTTCGATGAAGCCGGGCAAGCCTTTTGCCTATGGGCGCATCGGCGACGCCCATCTCACCGGCCTGCCGGGCAATCCGGTGTCCAGCTTCCTGACGTTCCTGCTGCTGGTGCGGCCGTTTCTTCTGACGCTCCAAGGCGCATCGCGCGTGGCACCGCCGACGCTGCCCATGCGCGCGGACTTCGACTGGCCGCGCGGCGATCGACGCCGCGAGTTTTTGCGTGCACGCTGCAATCCCGCCGGCGGACTCGATCTGTTCGCCAATCAAAGCTCCGGTGTGCTGACCTCCATGGTGTGGGGCGACGGCGTGATCGACAACCCGCCGGGCCAGTCGTTCAAGGCCGGCGGCACGGTGCAGTTCATTTCGTTCGCTTCGCTATTGAACTGAACATGCAAGTCAAAGTGCGCTACTTCGCCTCGGTGCGCGAAGCCTTGGGTACCGGCAGCGAGACCTTTGACACGGCGGCGCGCGACCTGCGGGCCTTGCGCGACGAATTGATCTCACGCGGCGACCCGCATGCCAGCGCACTTGCTCGCGGCAAGGCAGTGCGCATGGCGCTCGATCAGGTCATGAGCGCCGAAGATGCTGCGCTGCGCGAGGGCAGTGAAGTCGCGTTTTTTCCGCCCGTTACCGGCGGATGAGCGACAACTCCGCGCGCGGCCGGTGCCACAATTCGGCGATGACCGGC
>JBBJMS010000129.1:0-9964 GCA_037720315.1 Variovorax sp.
GGTGTTCGGGCTGGTGTTCATCGTCGCCGGGCTGGCGTTCAAGGTCGGCGCCGCTCCGTTCCACATGTGGGTGCCCGACGTCTACCACGGCGCTCCGACGGCGGTCACGCTGCTGATCGGCGCCGCACCCGAACTCGCGGCCTTTGCGATCATCATTCGCCTGCTGGTGGAGGGGTTGCTTCCGCTCGCCATCGACTGGCAGCAGATGCTGGCCTTGCTCGCCATCGCCTCGCTGCTGGTGGGCAATCTTGCTGCCATCGCGCAGACCAACCTGAAGCGCATGCTGGCCTATTCGACCATCGCGCAGATGGGCTTCATGCTGCTCGGCCTGGTGGCCGGCGTGGTCAACGGCAACACCTACAACGCCCAGTTCGCCTACAGCGCCGCGATGTTCTATGTCGTGACCTACGTACTGACAACGCTCGCGAGCTTCGGCATCATCCTGCTGCTCGCCCGCGAAGGCTTCGAGAGCGAAGAGATCACCGACCTCGCCGGCCTCAACCAGCGCAGCCCGTTGTACGCGGGCGTAATGGCGATCGCGATGTTCTCTCTGGCCGGCCTGCCGCCGCTGGTCGGTTTCTATGCCAAGCTGGCGGTGCTGCAGGCGCTCATAGCCTCCGGCCAGGCGATGTACATCGGCCTCGCCGTGTTCGCGGTGCTGACGTCGCTGGTCGGCGCGTTCTACTACCTGCGCGTGGTGAAGGTCATGTATTTCGACGCACCCGTTACCGCGAGCACGGTGTCCGCGCCGCGCGATGTGCGTGCCGTGCTCACCGTCAACGGCGCCTTGATCCTGATCCTCGGCATTGTTCCGGGCGGCCTGATGACGCTTTGCGCGCAGGCGATCGTTGCAACTTTGGCCAACTAGGGTGTCTCAGGGGGCGTCGGTCTGGCTCGTTCTGCTGGTCGCGCTGCTGGCCGCCAACTTGCCTTTTCTCAACGAACGCCTGCTTGGGCTGGTGCCGCTGTCGGCGCGCACCAAGTCCCTCGCCATACGGTTGGCCGAGCTGGTGGTGCTGTATTTCACGGCCGGAGGCATCGGCCTGGTGTTCGAGCGCCGCGTTGGGCAGGTCGCTCCGCAGGGCTGGGAGTTTTATGTCGTCACCGGCGCGCTCTTCATCGTGCTGGCCTTCCCGGGGTTCACCTGGCGCTATCTCATGAAGCATCGGAAATGACATGGATGACGCGCACCTGAAGGAAGTTGGCACCGCGAGCGAGCTGCTCTTCCAGGGCAGCTTCCTGCAGGCCAGGCGCGACACGGTGCGCCTGCCCGACGGGCACACGGCCACGCGCGAGTACATCGTTCATCCCGGCGCCGTCGTTGTGGTGCCGCTGCTCGACGACGGCCGCATCGTGCTCGAGCGGCAGTACCGCTATCCGGTCGGGCATGTGATGACCGAATTCCCGGCCGGCAAGCTCGACGCAGGCGAAGACCCGCTGGTGTGCGGCCAGCGTGAACTGCTTGAAGAAACCGGCTACACCGCGCGCGAATGGGCGCGTGCCGGCGCCATGCACCTGGCCGTCGCCTATTCGGACGAGGTCATCCATGTCTACTTCGCACGCGGCCTGACACTTGGCGCCCGTCAGCTCGACCACGGGGAATTCCTCGACGTGATCACCGCCACGCCGGCCGAGCTGATGGCCTGGTGCCGCGACGGCGCTGTGTCCGATGCCAAGACGCTGACCTGCGCGCTCTGGCTTTCGAACGTTCTGTCTGGCGCATGGACGCTCGACTGGAACGCCGCGCAACCATCTCCGGCCGCCCGATAATCCGCGCATGAAGGTTCTCAACCTGCAATGCGCCCACGGGCACGGCTTTGAAGGCTGGTTCGCGTCCAATGACGCGTTCGAGACGCAGCTCGCCTCCGGACTGGTCGCCTGCCCGATCTGCGGCGACACCGGCATTGACAAGCTGCTGACTGCGCCGCGCCTGAACCTCGGCAGTCCGAAGCCGCCGAGCGATGCACCCCGGACGGCAGCGCCTGCAGAAATCTCACCCGAAGCGCGATGGATGCATGCCCTGCGCCAGGTCATGGCCAAGACCGAGGATGTCGGCGAGCGTTTTGCCGAAGAGGCCCGCAAGATGCACTACGGCGAGGCCGATGAGCGCAGCATCCGCGGGCGTGCGACGCGCGAGGAAGCGCGCATCCTGGAAGACGAAGGCATCGCGGTGTACGCGCTGCCCGTGCCCGACGCGCTCAAGGAAACGTTGCAGTAGCGGCAGCACACCGCAACGGGTTCAGGATGTGAACTGCAGCGCCGCCAGCCGCGCGTAGACCCCGTTCTGTGCGACCAGCGTCGCATGCGTTCCCTGTTCCACGATGCCGCCATGGTCGAGCACCAGGATGCGATCAGCCTTCTGCACGGTCGCGAGCCGGTGCGCGATGACGAGTGTCGTGCGCCCGGCCATCGCCGATTCGAGCGCCGCCTGCACCATGCGTTCGCTTTCGGCGTCGAGCGCGCTGGTGGCTTCGTCGAGCAGCAGCAGCGGCGGGTTCTTCAAGATGGCGCGCGCGATCGCGATGCGCTGGCGCTGTCCGCCCGACAGGCGCACGCCGCGCTCGCCGAGAAAGGTGTCGTAACCCTCCGGCAGCGCCTTTAAAAAGACGTCCGCGAAGGCGGCGCGAGCAGCCGCATGGACCTCTTCGGTGCTTGCATCGGGCCGGCCGTATCGGATGTTTTCAAGTGCGCTGGTCGAGAAGATCACCGCGTCCTGCGGCACCAGCCCGATGCGGGTACGCAAATCCCCGAGCGACAGCGCCGTGAGCGGCGTGCCGTCGAGCATGATGCGGCCCGACTGCGGGTCGTAATAGCGCAGGAGCAGCTGGAACACGGTGCTCTTGCCGGCACCGCTCGATCCGACCACCGCCACCGTCTCGCCGGACTTCACGGACAGGCTGAAGTCGCGCAGCGCCGGCGTGTCGGGCCGCGACGGGTAGTGGAAGCCGACCTGCTCGAAGCGCAGCGCGCTGCCCGCCTCGGGGATCTTCGCGTCGGCCGGCCGCGCCGGCGAAACGATCACCGGCCTGGCATGCAGCAGCTCCATCAGGCGCTCGGTTGCGCCGGCCGCGCGCAGCAGGTCGCCGTAGACCTCGCCAAGCACCGCAGCAGCGCTCGCCAGAATGATCACGTACACCACCGTCTGCCCGAGATGGCCGGCCGTGATGTCGCCCCGCAGCACCGCCTGCGTGCCCTGAAAGAGGCCCCACAGCAACGCCGCCGAGGTGGCGATGATGATGAAGGCCACCAGCACCGAACGCGCCTTGGTGCGCCGCACGGCGGTGCGGAAGGCATCGTCGGTCGACGCGTCGAAGCGCGCCGCCTCGCGCGCCTCGGCCGTGTAGCTTTGCACCACTGGGATCGCATTCAGCACCTCGGCCGCGATGGCGCTCGAATCGGCCACCCGGTCCTGGCTGGCGCGTGAAAGGCGGCGCACGCGGCGGCCGAACCACATGCTCGGCAACACCACCAGCACCAGAATTACGAGCACCTGCACCATCACGTAGGGGTTGGTCCAGATCAGCACCGCCAGCGCGCCGACGCCCATGACCGCATTGCGCAGGCCCATGCTCAGCGACGAGCCGACGACGGTCTGCACCAGCGTGGTGTCGGCCGTCAGGCGCGACAGCACCTCACCGGTTTGCGTGGTCTCGAAGAAGGCAGGGCTCTGGCGCAGCACATGCGCATAGACCGCATTGCGCAGGTCGGCAGTGACCCGTTCGCCGAGCCAACTCACGGTGTAGAAGCGCGCAGCCGAAAACACGCCGAGCGCCACCGCCACGGCGAAGAGCGCGACGAAATGCTCGCGCAGGGCCATGGCCTGCGCGCCGCGGTCGGTTGCGACCAGGCCGCCGTCGATCAGGCTGCGCAGCGCCAGCGGAAACACGAGCGTGGTCGCGGCGGCGAGCACCAGAAACACCACCGCAAGGAGGATCTGCAAACGATAGGGGCGCAGGAACGGCGCCAGCCCGGAGAGCGACTTGGGAGCGCCTTTGGCCAGCGAGGACGAAACGGAAGAAGACATCGGCCGATTCTCGCCTCGGTTGCACTGCAGCATAGGCATTTGCCCCAGTAGGCAACGACGGGGCACCCGCCAACAATGCGGTCCGCGCCCATGAAGGCGCAATACATATGGATCGCATGACCGAATTTTTTTGCCAGACCCAGGGCGACCGCGCGAGATGAGCGACATCATTCTCGAAACACGCCAGCTCACCAAGGAATTCAAGGGCTTCACCGCGGTCAGCAAGGTCGACCTGTCCGTCGTCCGCGGATCGATCCATGCGTTGATCGGCCCCAACGGCGCCGGCAAGACCACCTGCTTCAACCTGCTGACCAAGTTCCTCGAGCCGACGTCGGGAACCATCCTCTTCAACGGCCAGGACATCACCAGCGAGCGGCCGGCGCAGATCGCGCGGCGCGGCATCATCCGCTCGTTCCAGATCTCTGCCGTGTTCCCGCACCTGACGCTGCTGCAGAACGTGCGGCTCGGCCTGCAGCGCGCGCTCGGTACGTCCTACCATTTCTGGAAGAGCGAGAAGTCGCTCGCGTCGCTCGATGCAAGGGCCCGCGCGCTGCTGGCCGAAGTCGGCCTCGAAGACCAGGCGGACGAGGAAACCGTGAACCTGCCCTACGGCAGCAAGCGCGCACTCGAGATCGCCACCACGCTCGCGATGGAACCCGAACTGATGCTGCTGGACGAACCCACGCAGGGCATGGGCCACGAAGACGTGCACCGCGTGGCCGAACTCATCAAGCGCGTATCCGCCGGCCGGACCATCCTGATGGTGGAGCACAACATGAGCGTGGTCTCGACCATCGCAGACACCATCACCGTGCTGCAGCGCGGTGCCGTGCTGGCCGAGGGCCCGTATGCCGAAGTCTCGAAGAACCCGCAGGTGATGGAAGCCTACATGGGCACCACCGACGGCCAACTGCAGGGTGCGCACTAGGATGAAGCACCCCCGAAGCGCCTGCGGCGCCTCCCCCTCGATGGGGCGATACCAGCGGCCCGGCAAAGCCGGTTCCGCGGCATCCCTGGTACTGGAGCGCGCCTGTTTCATGCCTCGCATACCAGGCGATGGCAGGGTGAAAAACTGACATGACTGCAGCACTCGAAATCAAGGACCTGAACGCCTGGTACGGCGAGTCGCACGTGCTGCACGGCGTCGACATGGTGGTGCAGCCCGGCGAAGTGGTCACGCTGCTCGGGCGCAATGGCGCCGGCCGCACCACGACGATGCGAGCGATCCTCGGCCTGACCGGGGCGCGCAAGGGCAGCATCAAGGTCAACGGCGCCGAGACCATCGGCATGCCGACGCACCGCATCGCCCACCATGGGATCGGCTACTGCCCCGAGGAGCGCGGCATCTTCGCGAGCCTCTCGTGCGAAGAAAACCTGATGCTGCCGCCCCGGCTGAAAGGGGCGGGGGAGGGCATGTCGGTCGATGAGATCTTCGCCATGTTCCCGAACCTGGCCGAGCGCCGCGACAGCCCGGGCACGCGCCTCTCGGGCGGCGAGCAGCAGATGCTGGCCGTGGCGCGCATCCTGCGCACCGGCGCCCGGCTGCTCCTGCTCGACGAAATTTCCGAAGGGCTCGCACCAGTCATCGTGCAGGCGCTGGCCCGAATGATCCACATGCTGCGCAGCAAGGGCTACACCGTGGTCATGGTGGAGCAGAACTTCCGCTTTGCGGCGCCGCTGGCCGACCGCTTCTACGTCATGGAGCACGGCCGCATCGTCGAAGCCTTCGGCGCCGGCGAACTCGAAGCCAAGATGCCCGTGCTGGGCGAACTGCTGGGCGTCTAGCAGACGTACGCCAGAACCCATTTTTTCCCGTCGAACGCCAACCCACTCCCAGGAGTCACTATGCAAACGAAACTCAAGATCATCGCCCTCATGCTGGGTGCCGCCGGCCTCGCCACGCACGCCGTGCAGGCGCAGGAAAAAGTCGTGATCGGCTACATCAGCGACCTGTCGGGCCTGTATGCCGACCTCGAAGGCAAGGGCGGCCAGACGGCCATCCAGATGGCGATCGACGACATGGGCGGCAAGGTGCTCGGCCAGCCGGTCGAAATCCTGAGCGTCGACCACCAGAACAAGCCTGACATCGCGGCATCGAAGGCGCGCGAGTGGATCGACACCGCCGGCGCGACGATGATCTTCGCCGGCACCAATTCGGGCGTGGCGCTGGCCACGGCCAAGGTCGCGCAAGAGAAGAAGCGGGTGTTCTTCACCAATGGCGCCGCCACCTCCGCGCTCACCAACGCGCAGTGCAGCCCCTACACCGTGCACTACGCCTACGACACCGTCGCGCTCGCCAAGAGCACCGGCGGCGCGGTGGTCGATACCGGCGGCAAGAGCTGGTTCTTCCTGACCGCCGACTACGCGTTCGGCCACGCGCTTGAAAGCGACACTTCGAAGGTGGTCAAGGCCAAGGGCGGCTCGGTCGTGGGCACCGTGCGCGCGCCGCTCAACGCTTCGGACTTCTCGTCGTTCCTGCTGCAGGCCCAGAACTCCAAGGCGCAGGTGCTGGGCCTCGCCAATGCCGGCGGCGACTTCATCAACTCGATGAAGGCATCGAAAGAATTCGGCATCGACAAGACGATGAAGGTGGCCGGCCTGCTGGTGTTCCTGACCGACGTGAAGAGCCTGGGCCTGCCCGCCACGCAAGGCCTGCTGCACACCACCAGCTGGTACTGGGACGCGGACGACGAGTCGCGCAAGTGGGCCGCACGCTACGAAGCCAAGACCAACAACAAGCCGACCGACATCCAGGCCGCCGACTACTCGGCGACCATGGCCTACCTGAAGGCGGTCGAGGCGGTGAAGTCCACGGACGCGGACAAGGTGATGGCGCAGCTCAAGAAGACGCCGATCAACGACTTCTACGCCAAGGGCACGATTCGTCCCGACGGCCGCATGGTGCACGACATGCTGCTGGCCGAAGTGAAGAAGCCGGCCGAATCCAAGGGCCCCTGGGACCTGCTGAAGATCGTCAAGAAGGTGCCGGGCGACCAGGTCTTCACCACCAAGGAAGAAAGCACCTGCGCGCTCTGGAAGTAGGGCTCGCCCCCAGGCGTCGCGCACTGCGTGTCGCTCCGCCGACCCCCTGCCGGGGGCGGCACCTGCCGACCGGCTGAGCCAGATCGGCGGCACCCCACGAACACTCGGCGCTTGCGCCTCGAAACCCTGGAACGCTCTCTGCCGCCATGACCATTTCACTGCCCGCCCTGTTGAGCCAGCTCCTCCTGGGGCTGGTCAACGGCTCGTTCTACGCCATCCTGAGCCTCGGGCTGGCGGTGATCTTCGGGCTGCTCAACGTCATCAACTTCGCGCACGGCGCGCTATTCATGATGGGCGCGGTGCTGTCGTGGATGGCCATGACTTACTTCAACATCAACTACTGGGTGATGTTGCTGGTCGCGCCGATCATCGTCGGCCTCTTCGGCATGCTGATCGAGCGGCTGCTGCTGCGCTGGATCTACAAGCTCGACCACCTCTATGGCCTGTTGCTCACGCTCGGCCTCACGCTGCTGATCGAAGGCGGCTTCCGCTCGGTCTACGGCGTTTCCGGCCTGGCGTACAGCGCGCCCGAGGCGCTCAGCGGCGGCACCAACCTGGGGTTCATGTTCCTGCCCAACTATCGCGCCTGGGTGGTGGTCGCATCGCTCGTCGTGTGCTTCGCCACCTGGTATGCGATCGAGAAGACCAGGCTCGGCGCGTATCTGCGCGCCGGCACCGAAAACCCCCGGCTTGTCGAAGCCTTCGGCATCAACGTGCCTCTGATGGTGACCCTGACCTACGGCTTCGGCGTGGCGCTGGCCGCTTTCGCGGGCGTGCTCGCGGCGCCGGTCATCCAGATATCGCCGCTGATGGGCCAGAACCTCATCATCATCGTGTTCGCGGTCGTCGTGATCGGTGGCATGGGCTCGATCATGGGCGCCATCCTGACCGGACTCGGCCTCGGCGTGATCGAAGGGCTGACCAAGGTGTTCTATCCAGAAGCGTCCGCCACCGTGGTCTTCGTGATCATGGTCGTCGTGCTGCTGCTCCGCCCCGCCGGCCTGTTCGGCAGCGAGAAGTGAGTCGGCAAGAAAAATGAAAAAGATATCCCTCGCCGTCTACGCGCTGTTGTTGCTGGCGCTCATCGCCGCGCCTTTCATCGGCCTCTATCCGGTGTTCGTGATGAAGGTGCTGTGCTTCGCACTCTTCGCCTGCGCGTTCAACCTGCTGTTGGGCTATACCGGCATGCTGTCGTTCGGCCATGCCGCGTTTCTCGGTGGCTCGGCCTACGTGGCGGGGCATGCCATGAAGATCTGGCAGCTCACCCCCGAGGTGGGCCTTATCGCCGGGACGCTGTTCGGCGCCTTGCTCGGCCTGGTCTTCGGCTGGCTGGCCATCCGCCGCCACGGCATCTACTTCTCGATGATCACGCTGGCGCTGGCGCAGATGATGTATTTCTTCGTGCTGCAGGCGCCGTTCACCGGCGGCGAAGACGGCCTGCAGAGCGTGCCCCGCGGCAAGCTGTTCGGCCTGGTCGATCTGCGCGACGACCTCACGATGTACTACGTCGCGCTGACGATCGTGGTCGCCGGCTTCCTGGTCATCGCGCGCACGGTACATTCGCCGTTCGGCCAGATACTGAAGGGCATCAAGGAAAACGAGCCGCGCGCCATCTCGCTGGGCTACGACGTCGATCGCTTCAAGCTGCTGGCCTTCGTGATCTCGGCCGCGCTGTCCGGGCTGGCCGGTTCGCTCAAGACGCTGGTGCTCGGCTTCGCCAGCCTGAGCGACGTGCACTGGACCGCTTCGGGTCAGGTCATTTTGATGACGCTGGTCGGCGGCCTGGGCACGCTGTCGGGGCCGCTGGTCGGCTCGGCGGTGGTGGTGCTGCTTGAAAACAAGATCGGCGATTTCGGCAACATGATGGCGCGGCTCACCACCATCGACTGGTTCAACACGCTCGGCGAATCCGTCACCATGGTCACCGGCTTGATCTTCGTGATCTGCGTGCTGGCATTCCGGCGCGGCATCATGGGCGAGGTCATCGCCTTCCGCGATCGCCGCCGCAGCTAGAACCGCAGCGCCTGCGCGTAGCCGGTGAGTTC
Organism: Variovorax sp.; assembly: GCA_037720315.1. Taxonomy (GTDB): domain Bacteria; phylum Pseudomonadota; class Gammaproteobacteria; order Burkholderiales; family Burkholderiaceae_C; genus Variovorax. The sequence goes on from JBBJMS010000129.1 coordinate 9,112, forward strand.
GAGGTAGCCGCGGCCCACCGGCTTGCCGGCGGCATCGAGCAGTTCGCTCACGCCTTCCCAGTAGATGAGGCCGGTGGAGCTTCGGCTGTCGAGCTCCTGGTCGTCCAGCAGCGCGCGCACCGTGAACTCGCCGGCCGGCGTGCCGATGCGCCACTGCACGGGGTACGTCGCGCGGCTGCGCGGGCTGGTCCACTGGCGCTCGGACGTGAAGCGCAGATCGTCCGGTGCGAACACACGCAACGTCCCGTCCGCGCTGCGCAGCGAACCGCCGAACCACAGCGCCGAGCCGTCGCGGCGGCGCAGGCGGAAGGCGGTCAGCGCGCTGCCGTCGAACAGGTTCATGCCGATCCAGTCCCAGCCCACGGCTTCGGGGTGCAGCAGCGCTTCGCTCCACTCGTGGTCGAGCCATGCCCTGCCGGTCACGTCGAAACCGCGGCCCTGCAGCGTCAGCCGGCCTTCGGTGGCAAGCTGCGGCTCGCTGTAGTAGTAGCTGGCCTGCTGCGCCTGCGGACCCTTGCGCGAGAGGCCCGAGTCGCCCTGCAGCAGCACCGGCTGGGTCGGCGTGAAGCGCAGGTCGAGCGCAAAGCCTGCGGCCGGTATGCGTGCGCGATAGGCGCCGCCCTCGCGCTTCAGCGTCCAGTCGCGCAGTCGCACATCGGTGTCTTCCTCGCTCGCCGATGCAACGCCGAAGCCGGCGCGCGCAATGCGCTCGTCGTGCCAGAGCTTGCGGCCGTCGAGGTCGGTGATGGCCGCATGCGCAAAGATCAACTGCCGCGCCGCGAAGGCCGAGCGCATGCCCTGCGTCTCGTCGACACGCGAGCGAAAGAAGGTGACCTGGAAGCCGAATGCGCGC
>JBBJMS010000130.1:0-9796 GCA_037720315.1 Variovorax sp.
CCAGATGCCGCAGCACGGTGTGGCGAGCGCCGTGAAGGCTGTCGTTCATCAACAGGTTCTCGGCCAGGCGCCGCAGACGGGTGCCGGTGCCGTACTGCCGGCTGTCGCCCTCGCGCCGCAGCAGGCCGGCGCCCTCCAACTGTTGCAGCATGCGGTGCAGCGTCGGCTTGGGCAGGTCCGTCTCTTCGACCAGGCCTTGCAGCGTGTAGCGCTGGTCCTTGGCGGCGATGACTTCGAGCAGCGCGAAAAGGCGCATCGTGGGTGTATCCGCACCCAGATCGGCGGCTTCGAATTTGAGGTTCTTGACGACTTTCATGACGCCGATCATAGTCTTCTTACAAAAAACAAGACGATTCGTATCGAATTCCGAGATTTGGTTTGACGTAGGCTCGATGGCGACCTATATTTCGACACTGCCGATTCCGGAACGCCTCGTTCCGACTTTTCAAGACAACGTGCCTTTTACGACCCAAGGAGACTCCATGACAAAGCAACCTCCCGCGATGACGACCCGTTCCGCCGTAACCGGCGTCCAGAAGATGACGCCTTCAGAGGCCTTCGTCGAAACCATGGTCGCCAACGGCGTGACCGACATGTTCGGCATCATGGGCTCGGCCTTCATGGATGCGATGGACATCTTCGCGCCGGCCGGCATCCGCCTGATTCCCGTCGTGCACGAGCAGGGTGGCGCCCACATGGCCGACGGCTACGCACGCGTCTCCGGGCGCCACGGCGTCGTGATCGGGCAGAACGGTCCCGGCATCAGCAACTGCGTGACTGCGATCGCCGCCGCCTACTGGGCGCACAGCCCGGTCGTGATGATCACTCCCGAGACCGGCACCATGGGCATGGGCCTGGGCGGCTTCCAGGAAGCCAACCAGTTGCCGATGTTCCAGGAGTTCACCAAGTACCAGGGCCACGTGGTCAACCCAAAACGCATGGCCGAGTTCACCGCGCGCTGCTTCGACCGGGCCATCTCCGAGATGGGTCCGACGCAGCTCAACATACCGCGCGACTATTTCTACGGCGAGATCGAATGCGAGATCCCGAAGCCGATGCGGGTCGAACGCGGTGCCGGCGGCGAGAATAGCCTGGACGCGGCGGCCGAACTGCTGGCGACCGCTAAGTTCCCGGTCATCCTGTCGGGTGGCGGGGTGGTGATGGGCGACGCGGTGGGGGAGTGCAAGGCGCTGGCCGAGCGGCTGGGCGCGCCGGTGGCCAACGGCTACCTGCGCAACGACTCGTTTCCCGCCAGCCATCCGCTGGCCGCAGGCCCGCTCGGCTACCAGGGCTCGAAGGCCGCGATGAAGCTCATCGCCCAGGCCGACGTGGTGATCGCGCTCGGCTCGCGCATGGGCCCCTTCGGCACGCTGCCGCAGCACGGCATGGACTACTGGCCCAAGAACGCGAAGATCATCCAGGTCGAAGCCGATCACACAAACCTCGGCTTGGTTAAGAAGATCACCGTTGGCATCCACGGCGATGCCAAGGCCACGGCAAAGGCGCTGCTCGCACGCCTGGACGGCAAGAAGCTCGCCTGCGACGCGACCAAGGAGCAGCGCGCAGCGACGATCAAGGCCGAGAAGGACGCCTGGGAGAAGGAACTGGACGAATGGACGCATGAACGCGACCAGTTCAGCCTCGACGCGATCGAAGAGGCCAAGGGCGAGAAGACGTCAACCGGCGGCAGCTACCTTCACCCGCGCCAGGTGCTGCGTGAACTCGAAAAGGCCATGCCGCCGCGGGTGATGGTCTCGACCGACATCGGCAACATCAACGCCATCGCCAACAGCTACCTTCGCTTCGACGAGCCCAGGAGCTTCTTCGCGCCGATGAGCTTCGGCAACTGCGGCTACTCGCTGCCGACCATGATTGGCGCCAAGTGCGCCGCGCCCGACCGACCCGCGGTGGCCTACGCCGGCGACGGTGCCTGGGGCATGAGCATGGTCGAACTCATGACTGCAGTGCGGCACGACATCCCGGTGACCGCAGTGGTGTTCCACAACCGCCAGTGGGGCGCGGAGAAGAAGAATCAGGTCGACTTCTACAACCGCCGCTTCGTTGCAGGCGAGTTGGAGAGCGAGAGCTTTGCGGGCATTGCCAAGGCCATGGGCGCCGAGGGCATCGTGGTCGACAAGCTCGAGGACGTGGGCCCGGCTCTCAAGAAGGCCATCGACATGCAGATGAACGAGGGCAAGACCTGCGTCATCGAGATCATGTGCACCCGCGAACTTGGCGATCCGTTCCGCCGCGACGCGCTGGCTAAGCCGGTCCGATTCCTGGACAAGTACAAGGACTACGTCTGAGGATGGAAGCCGCTCCGCACCCGCGGCTCGATGCTCTGGTGCAGCGGGCGCGGAAACGCGCCCGGACCGCACCGCTGCGCATCGGGCTGGTGTACCCATGCGATGCTGCGGCCATCGACGCGGCTGCTCGCATCGCCGAGTCTGGCCTCGCACAGCCAGTGCTGATCGGACCTCGCGCTGCGATCGAAAATGCGGCGCGCGAGGTGGGTGCAGATGCAGCGGCCTTCGAGGTCATCGACAGCGGCCCCGGCGCGAGCCAAGCGGCGCGACACGCGACGGCGATGGCGCGCGCTGGCGAACTGGGCGCGCTCATGAAAGGGTCGCTGCACACAGACGAATTGATGTCGGCGGTAGTCGATCGCTACACCGGCCTGCGCGGCGACACGCGAATGAGCCATGTCTTCCTGTTCGACCTGCCGCGCTACCCGAAGCTGCTGGGCCTGGCCGATTGCGTCGTCAACATTGCGCCTTCGTTGGCCGCCAAGGGCGACATTCTCGGCAATGCGGTGCGCCTGTTGCAGACCGTCGGCATCGCGCATCCGCTCGTTGCCGTGGTCGCGGCGGTCGAGACCGTGAATCCGGCGATACCCGCCACGGTCGATGCGAAAGCGCTGGTCGATCTGGCGGAGCAGGGCGCATGGCCCGGCGCAGTAGTAGAGGGTCCGTTCGGCTTCGACAACGCGATCTCGGCGGAAGCTGCGCGCATCAAGAAGATCGAATCGCAGGTGAGCGGCAGCGCAGATCTGCTGCTCATGCCGGACCTTAACGCCGGCAACATGCTCTACAAGAGCTTCATCTATATCGGCGGTGGCGAATGCGCCGGTTTGGTGCTGGGCGCGCGCGTGCCGATCGTGCTGACATCGCGTGCCGATTCGCTGCCTTCGCGCCTCGCATCGGTGGCGCTTGCGGTACTGGCAGCGGGCCAGGCCTGAGCCTTCAGCCCTTCAGATCGGCCTCGTGCAGGCGGGCTTCGGTGCGGGCTCACTGCAGTGCGTCAAAAACCCGCTTGTTGCGCGACCGAGCCGCTTGTCCTTGTGCAGCACGATTGCGAGGCGGCGATCCGCTCGCGGCAGGCGGGTGCGCAGTTCGACCAGCCGCCCATCGTCGATGCTCTGCCTTACCGCATGACGCGATAAGCAGCCCAGCCCGCCTCCTGCCGCCACCACCCGCTTGATTGCTTCGGTACTGCCGAGTTCGAAGCCCACCTGCACCGCGTCCAGGTTTCCGATCAGCCATGCGTCGGTGGCTTGACGGGTTCCTGATCCGTGTTCACGTACCACCCACGTAGCGTCGGCAAGCTGGCGCAGGGTGGCGGTGCGCTTGGACAAGGGATGTCCGGGCGGGGCAACGACCACGAGTTCGTCGTCGCGCCAGCGCCGCACCACCAGGTCCGGGTGGGTCTGCGGGCCTTCGATGAAACCGACATCGACATCGAAGCCGGCTACCGCGTCGATCACATCGCTGGTGTTGCCGATGCGCAGCTGCACGCGGCTGCGGAGATGGCGCTGCGTCCACTCGGCAATCAGCTGCGGCAACAGGTACTCGCCGATCGTAAAGCTGGCGGCGACCCGCAGCGGTGCCGCGTGTTCGTCGCTGAACAAGGTCTGCAGTTCGGCCGCCTCGTCAAGCAGCGACTGGGCGCGTGGCAGCAGTGCACGGCCGTTCTCGTTGAGCACCAGCCGGCGGCCGAGCCGGTCGAACAGCAGCGCGCCGATGGAGGATTCGAGTTCCGCCAATGCGCTGCTGGCCGCCGACTGGGACCGGGCGATGCGATCGGCCGCCGCACGCGTGCTTCCCTCGCGGGCGGTGGCGACGAAGACCTCGAGCTGGCGCAGGTTGAGGCGCAGCCGTTGTACCCCGGAGTGATCTGTTTTTTCGTTCATGGTGAGCGATATTCTCTGCTTTTCCGCTTGGCCAGGCGTCCCTACGATCGGTATGCCTCGCACACGAAAGTACGAAAAAGGATCGCCAGTGTTCAAGTTCCTGTCCAGCGAACCTCTCCACGATCCGATGGCGTCGCCCACGCCTACGGCGGATTGCGAGGTCAAGACGACCACCTGCTACATGTGCGCATGCCGCTGCGGTATCCGGGTGCATCTGCGCGATGGCGAGGTGCGCTACATCGACGGCAATCCCGAGCATCCCCTGAACCAGGGCGTGATCTGTGCCAAGGGCGCCTCGGGGATCATGAAGCAGGTGTCGCCTGCGCGGCTCACGCAGCCGCTGTTGCGCAAGCCGGGCAGCGACCGCGGCGCTGGCGAGTTCGAGCCGATCAGCTGGGAGCGCGCCTTCGACATGCTGAGTGAGCGGCTGCAGAAGATTCGCTCCACCGATCCGAAGAAGTTCGCGCTCTTTACCGGCCGCGACCAGATGCAGGCGTTGACCGGCTTGTTCGCGCGCCAGTTCGGCACCCCGAACTATGCTGCGCACGGAGGCTTCTGCTCGGTCAATATGGCCGCCGGAATGATTTACACCATCGGTGGCAGCTTCTGGGAATTCGGTGGCCCCGACCTCGACCGCGCGAAGCTGTTCGTGATGATTGGCACCGCCGAGGACCATCACAGCAATCCCATGAAGATCGCAATCGGCAAGTTCAAGCGGGCGGGTGGCCGCTTCATCTCGATCAATCCGGTGCGCACCGGCTACTCGGCCATTGCCGACGAGTGGATTCCGATCAAGCCCGGCACCGACGGCGCACTCTTCATGGCGTTGCTGCACGAGCTAATCTCGAGTGACCTGATCGACCATGCGTTCCTCAAGCGCTTCACCAATGCGCCGCAACTGGTGGTGCTCGACGACGGCGAACGCGAGGGCCTCTTCGCCTTCGACCCGGACCCGGAGCGGGGCCCGCCGGGCGATGGCCGCAATCCTCATAACAAGCTGATCTGGGACAAAGCCGACGCCAGCGTGAAGGCGGCATATCCCGAAGGCATTTCCGAGGGCTGCGACCCGGCGCTGGAAGGCCACTACGTGCTGGCCGACGGTACTCGTGTCGCCCCGTCGTTCCAGCTGCTGCGGGACCGGGTGGCGAGCTGCACGCCGGAGTGGGCCGCATCCATCACCGGCATCGATGCTGACCGCATCCGCAAGCTGGCGCGCGAGATGGGCGAGACGGCGCTCAAACAGGCGTTCGAATTGCCGATCTCGTGGACCGACGCCTGGGGCAAGAAGCACGCGACGACGCAGGCGCGGCCGGTCGCGTTCCACGCGATGCGCGGGTTGGCGGCGCATTCCAATGGTTTCCAGACGGTGCGCGCGCTGGCGGTCTTGATGAGCGTGCTCGGCACCATCGACGCGCCCGGTGGCTTCCGGCACAAGGCACCGTATCCGCGCCATATCGTGCCAAACTTCAGGGCCTTCAATTCGCCGGAAATGATCAAGCCCAACACGCCGCTCAATGCGGCGCCTCTGGGATTTCCGGCCAACCCTGACGAGCTCGCGATCAACCCGGATGGCTCGCCGATCCGGATTGATCACGCCTTCTCGTGGGAGCACCCGCTGTCCGCCCACGGGCTCATGCACAACGTGATCACGAACGCTGTAAAAGGTGATCCCTACCGCCTCGACACGCTGCTGATTTTCATGGCCAACATGGCGTGGAACTCCAGCATGAACACGATGGCAGTGCGGGAGATGCTCAACCGCAAGGACGAGAAGGGCGAGTACATGATTCCGTTCCTGGTCGTGTGCGACGCCTTCCAGAGCGAGACCGTGGCTTTCGCCGATCTGGTGCTGCCCGACACTACCTACCTCGAGCGTCACGATGTGATGAGCATGCTCGACCGGCCGATCTCCGAGTTCACCGGGCCGGTCGACTCGGTGCGCATCCCTGTCGTGCCGCCCACTGGCCAGTGCAAGCCATTCCAGGAAGTCATCGTGGAGCTCGCTTCGCGGCTGAAGCTGCCGGCCTTCACCACGCCCGAGGGCGGGCGCAAGTTCACGGGCTATCCGGACTTCGTGGTCAATTTCGAGTCCGCGCCGGGCGTGGGTTTCCTGATGGGTTGGCGCGGCAAGGACGGCACCGAGCACCTGCGCGGGGCGCCCAATCCGAATCAGTGGGAGGCCTACGCCAAGAACAACTGCGTCTTCCAGTACCACATGCCCGAGTCGATGCACTACATGCGCAACTGGAACCGGGAGTACCTCGACTTCGCGAAGGATAAGGGCTGGCGGCAGAAAAACGACGTCGTGCAGCTCGCGTTGTACTCCGACACCCTGCAGAGCTTTCGGCTCGCCGCGCAGGGCAAGAGTACCGGCCGACAGCCGCCGGACGAACTGCGCGCGCGCATCGACACCTACTTTGATCCCTTGCCCTTCTGGTACCCGCCGCTCGAAGAAGCGGCGACCGACCTGGCGACGTATCCGCTCAACGCAATCACGCAGCGGCCAATGGCGCAATACCACTCGTGGGATTCGCAGAATGCCTGGCTCAGGCAGATCCACAGCCACAACTACCTGCACGTGAATCCGGTGACGGCGCAGGCCGCCGGCATCGAGGATGGCGGTTGGTGCTGGGTCGAGAGCCAGTGGGGGAAGGTGCGCTGCATGCTGCGCTACAGCGAGGCTGTGGAACCCGGGACGGTCTGGACCTGGAACGCAATCGGCAAGGCCGACGGCGCCTGGCAGCTTGCGCCGGGCGCCGACGAAGCGCGAAAAGGCTTTCTTCTCAATCACCTGATATCGGAAGAGCTCCCCTTGGATGGCGCGCAGGGGGGCAAGACGATCAGCAATTCAGATCCCATCACCGGTCAGGCGGGCTGGTACGACGTGCGGGTGCGCATCAGGCCGGCCGAGCCGGAAGGACCTGAAGAGACCTTCCCGCAGATCGCCAGCGTGCCGGCCGCGCCCGGTGTGCTCGGCAAGGCGGCGAGCGTCTTGACCTACTTTGCAGGGCGGGGCAGGAAATGATCCAGTGGCTGAAAGATTTGATGGAACCGGCATTGCTCCCGCAAGGGAAGGGCGGGGGCAAGGACAGCGGCGGCAGCGTGAGGGCCGAGCAGGGTGAGACGCTTGCCAAGCAGCTCGCCCTCGTCATCGACCTCAACGTCTGCGTCGGCTGCCATGCGTGCGTAACTTCATGCAAACAGTGGAATACCTCGGGCAGCGCCGGGCCGTTGGCCGACGAGAAGCCCTACGGCGCCAACCCGACTGGCACCTTCTTCAACCGTGTGCAGACCTACGAAGCGGGCGCCTTCCCGGCCACCGAGACCGTCCATTTCCCCAAGAGCTGCCTGCACTGCGAAGACCCGCCCTGCGTACCCGTGTGCCCGACAGGCGCCAGCTACAAGCGCAAGGAAGACGGCATTGTCCTGGTCGACTACGACAAGTGCATCGGCTGCAAGTACTGCGCGTGGGCCTGCCCCTACGGCGCGCGCGAGCTCGACGAAGAGCGTCAGGTCATGACCAAGTGCACGCTTTGCGTTGACCGCATCTACGACGAGCACCTGCCCAAGGAAGACCGCAAGCCGGCCTGTGTCAAGGCCTGCCCGACCGGCGCACGGTTCTTCGGCGACGTAAAAGACCCGGATTCAGACGTGTCGAAGGCCATTCGCGAGCGTGGCGGCTATTCGCTCATGCCCGAATGGGAGACCCGCCCGGCAAACCAGTACCTGCCGCGGCGGGTGACGTACGAGGCCGGCGGCGCCACCGAGGTGTCGCCTGAATTGCGGGGCACGCGATGAATCCGGCGTTCTCCGTCGTGGTCTTCACCACCATTGCGGGTGCAGCACAGGGCCTGATCGTCGTACTCGCGTTGGCGCGCCTGGGCGGGATGACGCTTTCGCCTTCGTTCCTGAGCGCGGCGCTTGTCGTCGCCGAGGCGATGCTTCTGGTCGGGCTCGGTGCTTCCTTCGGCCACCTGGGCCGCCCGGAGCGCGCCTGGCGGGCGGTGTTGATGTGGCGCACCTCCTGGCTGTCCCGCGAGGTGATTGTGCTGCCCGCTTTCATCGGCATCGTGGCGCTCTGGTGGCTGGCGCTGTACAACGGAATCGACGGCCTGCTGCTGCCCGTCGCCGCGATCGCCGTCGCCGCGCTGCTCTGGTATTGCACCGCGATGATCTACGCCTGCCTGCGCTTCATCGAAGAGTGGGCGCAGCCGCTGACGCTGGTCAACTTCACGCTGCTGGGCTTGTCGTCGGGGCTCATCCTGGCGAGCGCGCTGGCCGCGGTGCTTGGCGACGTGCAACTGCTGCAAGTTACCGGCCCGGCTGCACTCGCCGTCACGGTGCTTGCCTGGATCACGCGCAGCATGGCGCTGCGTCGCAATGCGCTGCTAAAGCACAAATCGACGCTGCAGTCGGCCACCGGCATCGCTGCGCCGCGGCTGGTGCAGAAATCAATGGGCATGACGGCCGGTTCCTTCAACACGCGTGAGTTCTTTCATCACGCCAGCCACGCCGCACTTATGAACATCAAGCTGATGCTGGTGGTGTTGGGTTTCGCCATTCCGGCGCTGCTCCTCGCCTGGGGCATAGCCGTGGGATCGAGCTTCGCATTCGTGCTCGCGCTGGTGGTGCAGATACCCGGCCTTCTGGCGGACCGCTGGCTTTTCTTTGCACAGGCGCGCCATCCTCAGAACCTGTACTACCAGGTCGTGTCCTGATTCCCAGCGCTCGGCAATCAAGAGCCTGCGGGGTCCGGTGAAGGACTGAGGCTCAGCGCTGCCAGCGCATCGCTGTCGGTCCGGTAGACGAACAGCAACGGTCCTGGTGCCAGCGGCCCGGCGCGTTCGAGCACCTGCTGCGCCGGCAGTTTCAGCCCGCTCAGATGCAGCCTCACGCCCCTGGTTTCGAGCAGCCGGCGGATCGATGCGAACGCCTCGGCGCCGGTCACGTCGATGCGGTTGATCGGCTGCGCGAACAGGCAGATGTCGGTGAGGTCGCTCCGCTCCGAAAGCGCGACGGTGATCGCGCGTTCCAGCATGCTGGCGGTGGCGAAGTCGAGTTCTGCGTCCATGCGCAGGGCATGCAGGCGGGGCGCGAGCGGCGGCAGGTTCCACAGGTGGCGGTCGCGCAGGCTGCCATCGGGATGCAGTCCGACTTCGATGATGCGCGGGTGCAGGTGGCGGTACATGTAGTGGCACAGGCTCATCAGCAGCCCGGCGAGCACACCCCAATAGATCGATGGCGCAGCCGCGATCGTGAGGACGAAGGTGACCAGCGCGGTGACTGCCTCGACGCGCGAGATGCGCCAGAGCGAGACGAACTGCCCCGGCCGCACCAGGCCCGATATGGCGACCACGACGATCGCCGCCAGCACCGCCTGCGGTACGTGATAGAGCAGCGGCATAGCCCACAGCAGCGCGGCGCCGATCAGCAGCACGCACGCCACCGTGGCCCAGCCGGTCTGCGCGCCCGCATAGAGATTGATCGCCGAGCGGGAGAACGACGAACTGGTGGGAAACGCGCCCGAAAAGCCCGACGCCAGCTTGGCAAGCCCCTGGCCGATCAGGTCCTGGTTCTCGTTCCAGAGCTTGCCGGCGCGCGCGCTGT
>JBBJMS010000131.1:0-9772 GCA_037720315.1 Variovorax sp.
ACCCACAACATGCAGCAGGCGGCACGCTGCAGCGACTACACCGCCTACATGTACCTCGGAGACCTGATCGAGTTCGGCTCCACTGAAGAACTGTTCTTCAAGCCGAAGCGCAAGGAAACCGAGGACTACATCACCGGCCGGTTCGGCTGAAGGACAGGACACCATGACCGAAAAGCATCTCTCCAGCCAGTTCGACAGCGAACTCAACGCCGTCTCGTCCCGCGTGATGGAGCTCGGCGGCATGGTCGAAGCCCAGATCCACACCGCGGTATATGCGCTGGCGCAGTTCGACCCCGAAGCTGCCGATCGTGTGATGGAAACGGAGACGCGGGTGAACGCGATGGAGATCGAGATCGACCGCGAGCTCTCGACCATCATCGCGCGCCGCCAGCCGACGGCACGCGACCTTCGCCTCCTGATCGCCATCTCCAAGACCACCGCCAACCTGGAGCGTGTGGGCGACGAGGCCAACAAGATCGCGCGCATGGTGAAGTCGATCATCCAGAGCGGTTCGGCCCGTGCCCTGCCTTCGAGCGAACTGCGCATCGCCGCCGACCTGGCGTCCGGGCTGCTGCGCACGGCGCTCGACGCCTTTGCGCGGCTGGACACCGCCGCGGCGCTGTCGATCCTGAAGGACGACGACCTGATCGACAAGGAGTTCGACGGCTTCGTGCGCAAGCTGGTGACCTACATGATGGAAGACCCGCGCACCATCTCGGCCAGCCTCGACCTGCTCTTCCTGGCCAAGGCGATCGAGCGCATCGGCGACCATGCGAAGAATATCGCCGAGTTCATCATCTACATCGTGAAGGGCGCCGACGTTCGGCACACTTCGATGCAGGAAATCGAGTCTGCACTCCAGTAGGCCGCACCAGATCAATGAAGAAACCACGCGTCCTGATCGTCGAAGACGAGTCCTCGATCGCCGAGCTGATCGCGGTCAACCTGCGCCACAACGGCTTCGACCCCATCTGGGCGGAAGACGGCGCGGCAGCGCAGCGCGAGATCGACACCGCGGTGCCCGACATGGTGCTGCTCGACTGGATGCTGCCGGGCCAGAGCGGCCTGCAGCTGGCACGCCAATGGCGCAAGGACCCGCGCACCAAGGCCATGCCGATCCTCATGCTCACCGCGCGCGGCGATGAGCCCGACAAGGTGGCCGGACTCGACGCCGGGGCCGACGACTACATCACCAAACCGTTCTCGACCCAGGAGATGCTGGCGCGCATCCGCGCCGTGCTTCGCCGCCGGGCCCCCGAGGCGTCGACCGAGCGCGTGGAAGTCGGCGAGCTCGCACTCGACACCGCCACCCACCGCGTGACCTGGCAGGGCGCGCCGCTGAAGGTGGGCCCGACCGAGTTCAAGCTGCTGGGCTTCCTGATGCAGCATGCCGAGCGCGTGCACAGCCGTGCGCAGCTGCTCGACAAGGTGTGGGGCGATCATGTCTACATCGAGGAGCGCACGGTGGACGTGCATGTGAAGCGGCTGCGCGAATCGCTCGGCGCGGCCGCGCCGATGGTCGAGACCGTGCGTGGCGCGGGCTACCGGCTCACGGCCCAGGCGACCGTCTGAACAGCGCGCTCGTCCGGGCGTGTTGCCCGGCGGGATAATGGCCCGGATGCCGTTTCGTATTGCAACCTTCCTGACGGCCTCGCTGGTCGGCGCCGTCGTTGCCGTGGCACTTTTCGGTTGGCGGTTCGGGTGGCCCGGCGCGTGGCTCGGCGCAGTGCTGTGGTTTGGTCTCGACGCATGGCGCGGGCAGCGGCTGTTGCGTGTGCTCCGCGACGACGCGGCCGGTCTACCATCTCGCGGTGCGGGCCTGTGGGGCGAACTCGCCGAGCGCATCCGCAAGCTGCTGCGGGTACGCGAGCAGCAGACCCGCCAGGCTGAAGATCGCCTGCAGGAATTTCTGGCGGCGATCCAGGCGTCGCCGAACGGCGTGGTGCTGCTCGACGAACAGGGGCGCATCGAATGGTGCAACCAGACCGCGGCCGGCCAGTTCGGCATCGATGCGGGGCGCGACCTGCTGCAGCACCTTGCCAACCTGGTGCGCGACCCGGCCTTCGTGGCCTATCTAGCGTCGTGGAACTACAGCCGCGACGTGACCATCGACGCGCCTTCCCATATCCAGTCGCAGCGTGGCCAGCCTGCACGCCTTTCGGTACAGGTGCATCCGTATGCCGGCAACCGGCGCATGTTACTCACGCGCGACATCACGTCGCTGGAACAGGCAGAGGCCATGCGGCGCGACTTCGTCGCCAACGTGTCGCATGAAATCCGCACGCCGCTGACGGTGCTCGCAGGATTCGTCGAGACGCTGCAGAACCTGCCGCTCGACGCCCAGGAGCGGGCCCGCTACCTCGCGCTGATGGGGCAGCAATCGCACCGCATGGAAACGCTGGTGAACGACCTGCTGACGCTGTCGCGGCTGGAAGGCAACGCGCCGCCGCCCGCCAACCGCTGGACCCGCGTGCGCGCGCTCATGGCGCAGTGCGAGGACGAAGGGAGAGGCCTGTCGAGCCGGCTTTTTGCGCAGGGTCATCGGTTGTCGTTCGACGTCCAAAACGATTCCGAGATCGGCGGTGCGCCGACCGAACTGCAGAGCGCCATGTCGAATCTGGTGAGCAACGCCATCCGGTACACCCCTGGCGGTGGCGAAGTGGCGGTGAGCTGGCGCCTGCTGCCCGATGGCCGGGGTGAGTATGCGGTGCGCGACGGCGGGCCGGGCATCGCCGCCGAACACGTACCCAGGCTGACCGAGCGCTTCTACCGCATCGACCGCAGCCGCTCGCGCGAAACCGGCGGCACGGGACTTGGTCTTGCGATCGTGAAGCACGTCGCCCAGCGGCACGGCGCCGAGCTGCGCATCGAGAGCACGGTTGGCAAGGGCTCGTGTTTCTCGCTGGTGTTCCCGGCGGCGCGGCTGCGGCCGGCGACGTCCGCACTCAGCGCCGTCGCTTGACGGTCGACCACAGCAGCGCCAGGAAGAGCGCCGCGGTAAGGGCCAGCGCCGTCGCGCTCATGAGCCAGAAGGCCAGGGGCGATTGCATGGCGGGCCAGCCGCCGATGCCGCGGTAGGCGAGCAGATAGCTGCCGCCGAGGCCCACGCCCCAGAGCAGCGCGCAGTAGAGGGCCAGGGGCATCACCGTGACGCGGTAGCAGCGCAGCACGAAGACGCACAAGGTCTGAAGTGCGTCGGCAAAGTGATAGACGGCCGTTGCCAGGAGCAGCGTTGCGCCGAGCGCCGCTACCTCTGGGTTGCGCGAATAGATCGCAGAAAGCGGCTCGCGCAACGCAGCCATCGCCGCAGCGACCAGCAGGGCGAAGAACACTGTCAGTTCCAGCCCCTTGCGGCAGGCGCGGCGAGCCAGCACGTCGTGGCCCGCGCCCAGCCAGAAGCTCACGCGTGCGCTGGTTGCGATGGCGAGCGACAGCGGAACCATGTAGGCCACTGCGGTGAGGTTCGACGCGATCTGATGCGAGGCCGAAGCCACGGTGCCTAGACGCGCGATGAACAGCGCCATCAGCGTGAACGAGGTCACCTCGACCAGCACGGCGAGCCCGGCCGGCACGCCCAGACGCGCGAACTGTCGGATCTGGCACCAGTCGGGCGCTTCGATGCGCTGCCAGAAGCTGTACTCGCGGTAGAAGGGGCGCGTGCGCAGCAGCCAGCTTGCGCAGCCGAGCATCGCCCAGTTCACCAGCAGCGTCGCCCAGCCGCAGCCCACCAGCCCCATCGCCGGCAACCCGGCGCCGCCAAAGGTGAACCAGATCGAAAGCGGCAGCTTCAAGCAGAGCGAGCCGACCTGGAGCCAGGTCACCAGCTGCGGCTTTCCGAGGCTCTGGTTCAAGGTGCTGAACAGGCGAAACAGCAGGGCCGGCGGAAGAGCGAATGCAAGTACCTGCAGGTAGGCCTGGACTTCGGCGCGCATACCTTGGGGCACCTCGGCCCAACGCAGCAGCGGTGCCGGAAACAGCAACACCGCCATGCCGGCCGCAATGGCCAGTCCGCACAGGTAGAGCGACTGCCGCACCGAGCGGCCGACCTCGCCGGTGCGTTTCGCGCCATGCAGTTCGGCCCACACCGGCAGCAGCGCCTGCATGGCGCCCATGAGCGAGACGAAGACACTGATGAAGATGGCCGAGCCGACCGACAGAGCGGCCAGTGCACCTTCGGCATAACGGCCGGCCACGATGGTGTCGGTCACGCCGAAAGCCATGACCGCAAGCTGGCCTACGAGCACGGTTCCCGCGTGCCGCGCAATCAATCGGCAGTCGCTGGTCAAGGCGCGATGTTCTGGTAGAGCAGCAGGTCGTCGCTGGCGCTGGTCGGGCGGCGCAGCGTGCCGACGAACCGCCAGCGCTCGAGGTTGACGATGGTGTGCAGGCGGCCGATGGCCTCTGGGCTCGCCAGTAGCCACGGGCAGCTCTGGGCGTTGATGGCGGTCAACGGCTGCAGGTTGAACTGGCCGTGATGCTGCAGTGCGGCGATGTGCGGCCGGCTGAGCGCAAGTTCGGAAATGCAGCTCGGCTGGCCGACGCGTTCGGAGATCGCACGCACCTGCGGCACGTAGCTGCGCGCGTAGTCGAGCAGCGGCAGCCACAGTGTCATCAACAGCATCCAGCAAAGCGCCGCGCCGCCGGCCGGAAGCACCAGCGTCTTCCAGAGTGCGGCGCGATGGCGGCCGGTTCGCCAGCGCACGAGCCAGGCCCAGGCCAGCGTTGCAGCCACCGCGAGAACGAAAGCCACGGCCGAGAACTCGGGCACGAAGCCGGGCGCCAGCCGTGCCACGTTGGCCGCCGGCTTGGCCGGCACGCCGCTTTGCATCGCGACCCAGATTACCCAGATGATGATGGCCGAGCCGCTGAAGAACAGCAGCGTGAACCAGTCGATCAGCGCTGCGGCACTGCGGCGGAAGGTCGGCAGCGCAAGCGCAGCCAGGGTGGCGAATGCGGGCAGAGCGAGCAGCAGCGAGCGTTCTGAAAAGTCGGTGGTCAGCGTCGCGGCCAGCGGCACCAGCGCAAACCAGAGCGGCAGCGCAACATGGCGCGCGGTGAGTTGCCGGCGCCAGCGCCACAAGGTCCAGACCGCGAGCGGCCAGGCCGGCCAGGTGAACCACGACAGCAGCTTGGCCTGGCCCCGCAGTTCGCGCCACACGCTGGTGCCCGGCTCGCTGCCCGGCAATGCGATCTTCCAATGCAGCAGCCCGAGCCCGACCGCCAGCAATCCGGCGACCACCGTCGCGCCAAGCACCGTCGCAATGGCGCTGTTGGAATATGTGGGTTCCTCCTCGGGGGAGTTCTTCGTATTCCGGCGCCGGTCGAGCGCCAGCAGCGCCACGCAGCCGATGCCTAGCGCTAGCCCCACCGTCGGTGCGCCGCTCAGCGTCATGCCGACGGTGCCGGCCATCAGTGCGATGAATGGGCCGATGCGGCGGTAGGGCAGGGCCGCGACGCCGTAGAACAGGCTCGATGCGAAGAAGAGCTGCGCCAGGGCAGGCGTGGTTTCGTGTCCCAGCTGCGCAAGGCCGAGGCAGGCGATCAGCGCCAGCAGCGCGCCATCGGCCATGGTGCGCGCGTAGTCGATCGGACTTGCCTCGCCGCCGAAGGCAAACGCCACCGGTTGCGCCTGGGGCGCGCGTGCCAGGGAATACACCGCATACCAGGTCGCCATGAACACCCCCCAAAGCAGCAGCGCAAAGGCGAAGCGTACCGCCAGGTCGGGGTGAATCCAGGCCGGTGCGATCTGGATTGCCCAGGCGCCGATCCAGTAGGGGAGCAGCGCCGGCGTTTCGGGGCGCATGCCGAGCAGCAGCGGATCGAACCAGCGCGCCAGGCCTTCGGCGCTGCGCGCAAGTTCGGCCATGTAGCCGAAGGCGGCGATGTCTGCACTTTTCCACGGTCCGCGGCCCAGCAGGCCCGGCATGAGATAGGCGGCGCACAGCAGCAACAGCGCCATCCGCGGCAGGCGGCGTACGGCACTCTGGGCAACGATGGCTGGCGTCGGTTGATTCAACGGAAATTCGGCGGTCAAAAGAACAAAAGAAAAAGGGCAGCGCGGTAAACCGGGCTGCCCTCGACTCTGAAGCGCCTGCCTTAGCTGGAGGCAGCGCCGCTGGTCTTGCCGTAGCGGTTGCGGAACTTCTCGACGCGGCCACCCATGTTGTCGACCGACTTCTGCGTGCCGGTGTAGAACGGATGGGACTCGCTGGACGTGTCGAGCTTGTACAGCGGCAACTCGCGGCCGTCGTCGGTCTTGCCCATTTCCTTGGTGCTCGCGCACGAACGGGTCACGAACTTGAAGCCGTTCGACAGGTCGACGAACAGAACTTCGCGGTAGTTCGGGTGAATGCCTTCTTTCATGATCTTTCCTTTGGTCGATGCGAGAGCCACACGCCTTGCAGGGCGCCGGGCGGCACTTTTCGCTCAGCCCGAGATTATTGCATATGCCTCAGCACTCAGCCCCCGCGCCGCATCATGTCGAAGAACTCGACGTTGGTCTTGGTCGCCTTCATGTTCTTCAGCATGAGTTCCATCGACTCGATCTCGTCCATGTTGTACATGAGCTGTCGCAGGATGCGGGTCTTCTGAAGAATCTCGGGCGCCAGCAGCAGCTCTTCGCGGCGCGTACCGCTGCGATTGAGCTGGATCGACGGAAACACGCGCTTCTCGTAGAGGCGACGGTCGAGATGGATTTCGGAGTTGCCGGTGCCCTTGAACTCCTCGAAGATCACCTCGTCCATTCGGCTGCCGGTGTCGATCAGCGCGGTGCCGATGATGGTGAGCGAGCCGCCTTCTTCTACATTGCGTGCAGCACCCAGAAAACGCTTGGGGCGCTGCAGGGCATTGGAGTCGACGCCGCCGGTCAGCACCTTGCCCGATGAAGGCACCACGTTGTTGTAGGCGCGCGCAAGCCGCGTGATCGAGTCGAGCAGGATCACCACGTCCTTCTTGAGCTCGACCAGGCGCTTGGCGCGCTCGATCACCATCTCGGCCACATGCACATGGCGCGCGGCAGGCTCGTCGAAGGTGGATGCGATGACTTCGCCGCGCACGGTGCGCTGCATCTCGGTCACTTCCTCGGGCCGCTCGTCGACGAGCAGCACCATCATGTGCACCTCGGGATAGTTGGCGCTGATCGCATGCGCGATGTGTTGCATCATCACCGTCTTGCCGCTCTTGGGCGGCGCGACCAGCAGCGCGCGCTGGCCCCGGCCGATGGGCGCAATGATGTCGATGATGCGGCCGGTGATGTTCTCTTCGCCCTTGACGCCGTCGCGCTCCAGCTTCATCTGCTCCTTCGGGAACAGCGGCGTCAGGTTCTCGAACATTACCTTGTGCTTGTTCTGCTCGGGCGGGCCGTCGTTGACCTTGTCCAGCTTGGTGAGTGCGAAGTACCGTTCACCGTCCTTGGGCGTGCGCACCTCGCCCTCGATCATGTCGCCGGTATGCAGGTTGAAGCGGCGCACCTGGCTCGGCGAGATATAGATATCGTCCGTGCTTGCGGTGAAGCTGGTGTCGGGACTGCGCAGGAATCCGAAGCCATCGGGCAGGATCTCGAGCACGCCGTCGGCGAAAACCTGTTCGCCGGCTTTCGCGCGCTTCTTGATGATCGCGAACATCAGCTCCTGCTTGCGCATGCGGCCGACGTTTTCGATCTCAAGGGCTTCGGCCTGCTTGAGGACTTCAGACACATGAAGTGCCTTGAGTTCGTTTAAGTGCATGGAATGACCCCGTGCGGGGAAATCTGTCTGGGAATAATTAGGGGGGAGGTTTCGAGAGAGGCGAGAGGTGCCTCACAAACCGGGAAACTCGAACCGGCTGCCTGAGAGGGCCGGTGATCTGCGGGAGATTATGACAGCAAAAACGAGGCTGCCGGCGCATTGCGCGCAAGCAGCCCGCAATGCTTCAAGCGAGCTGCTGGTCGATGAAGGCGGTGAGTTGCGCCTTGCTCATCGCACCGACCTTCGTGGCGGCGAGTTGTCCGTCCTTGAACAGCATCAGCGTGGGAATGCCGCGAATGCCGAACTTGGCGGGGATGTCGCGGTTTTCGTCGACGTTCATCTTGGCGACTTGCAGCTTGCCTTCGTACGTGGTGGAGACCTCGTCCAGGATGGGCGCGATCATCTTGCAGGGGCCGCACCATTCGGCCCAGTAGTCCACCAGCACGGGCTTGCCGGACTTGAGCACGTCGGCCTCGAAGGATGCGTCGGAGATGTGTTTGATGAGGTCGCTGGCCATGAGGTGTGTTCCTTCTGCGCGGAGAGTTTTGGTGCAGCTAAAGTGCGGGTCATTGTGACAGAAACCAAGTGCCGGCGTGCCTGGCACGCGGGCTATGGCGCTCATAGCCAAAGCCGCCGCAACACCTCTCATGCACCCCTCTGAAATCCATCCGGTACACACGCTCTGGTGCGATCCCGCCGAAGGCATCGTCGGGCGCATCTCGCGCCTGCTCGCCGAGCGCCGGCTCCATGCCGCGCGCAGTGTGGTGCTGGTGCCCTATGCGCAATTGATGCAGGTCGCGCGCGCATGTGGGCAACCTGCGGAACACCGGGCTTCGCGCCCCGCTTCGAGACCACGCGCAACTGGGCGCGCAGTGCTGGCGGTTTCGTGCCCGGCGCCGACGACATTGCCTTCGACATGGCGCGCGATCTGCTCACCGCGCAGTCGCTGCTGGGGCGTGCGGGCTTTGCGGCATCGCGCATCGCGTTGGCGGGCCGGCTGGTCGAGATCGCACAGCAGCTTGCCCCGCTTGCTGCAGCAGTTCAGCCCGACGAACGCACCGCCTGGTCGCAACGCATGCGCGATGCCGTCGATGCGGGCAGGGGCTCCGAATGGTTCGACAGCGAGAGCGCGCTGAACGGCGTAGCGCTCGCCTGGGTCGCCAGCTCCTGCTATGCAACCGACGTGTTGCTGAGTCCAGGTGTGCTGACACAGGTCGATCAGTTGATCGTGCTCGAAGGTCTGCAGAGCGATCCGCTCGCGAATACGCTGACAGCGCTGTTTGGCGACCGTGCGATGCATCTTCGGCTCGCCACCTCGGACGCGCCGGCGTGCACCGCCGCGCTGCATGCGGCGAGTGATCCGGAAGACGAGGCCGAACGCAGCGCAGCCTGCGTGCTGCGCCACCTGGCCGAGGGCCGCGCTCCGGTGGCGCTGGTCGCTACCGACCGCGCGCTGACGCGGCGCATCGGCGCGCAGCTGGTGGCGCATGGCGTGGTGCCGCACGACGAAACCGGCTGGAAGCTGTCGACCACGCGCGCGGCCGCAACGTTTATGAGCGTGCTGCGGGCGTGCGCTCACGATGCATCGAGCGATCAAGTGCTCGACTGGCTCAAGAGCACGACAACGCTGGATCATCGCCCGGTCCGCGCACTCGAAGCCCGCCTGCGCGACCGAGGCATGCGCGACTGGCGCAGCTGGTGTTCGTTTGCTGCTGCAAGCGCGAAGCCGCAGGACGTCGACTTGCGCAGCATCACCGCAACCGTCGAAGCGTTGCGCGCGGCCTTGGCAAGACCTCGACCGCTGGCCGAGTGGCTCGCTGCAGCGCGCGCATTGCTGGAGGCCGGCGGCCAGTGGAACGCGCTGGCGCGCGACGTTGCCGGCGTCCAGGTCGTCGCCGCGCTCTATCTGGATGCGGTCGAGGGCGAGATTCAGGGTCCGCGCTGCAGCCTGACTGAATTCACCGCCTGGGCGCGCGATGTGCTCGAAGCCGCGAGCTTCGTGCTCGTGCGCGGGCTGCCCGAGATCCCGCAGGTGATCGTGCTGCCGC
>JBBJMS010000132.1:0-9759 GCA_037720315.1 Variovorax sp.
AGCGATTCCGGCGAGATGCTGCCCTTCGAGAACGCATAGAGCGCACCCGCCAGGCCAGCCGCCGTGCCGGCGATGACGAACGCCGCCCACTGCATGCGCTTGACGTCGATGCCGATCGCGTCGGCCCTGAGCACCGAGTCGCGCCCGGCGCGCAGCGCATAGCCGAAGGGCGAGAACAGCACGCGCCGCAGCCACAGCACGCCGATGGCCACGAGCGCCAGCGTGAGCCAGTAGTAGTTGCGCTTGTCCGACAGCCACTCCGACGGCCACACTCCGGTGAGCCCGTTGCTGCCGCCGGTGAAGCTGTCCCATTGGTAGGTGACGGCCCAGGTGATCTGCGCGAAGGCGAGCGTGAGCATCGCCAGGTACACGCCCGACAAGCGCACCGCGAACCAGCCGTAGACCAGCGCACCCAGCGCGGCCACCAGCGGCGCGACCAGGAGCGCCAGTTCCATCGGCATGCCGCTCGCGCGCACCAGCAAGGCGGCGCCGTAGGCACCGAGGCCGAAGTACGCCGCATGGCCGAACGAGTGCATGCCGGCCGGGCCCATGATGAAGTGCAGGCTGGTTGCGAACAGCGCGGCGATGAGCAGGTCGATCATCAGCACCGTGGTGTAGGGCGAGCCGGCGGTGAGAAGCGGCATGGCGGCCAGCACCAGCCCGAACGCGGCGGCGGCGATCAGGTAGGCCTTGCCGGCGCGCCGCAGCGGCTCTTCCTGCATGCCGACGTACCGGCTCGGCGCCTGCGGCCGCCGAACAGGCCCCACGGGCGCCACACCAACACCACCGCCATCACCAGGAAGTCGACCACCAGCGTGAGCTTGGAAAATGACACGCTGATGCCGAACACGTCGACCACGCCGAGCCAGATGCAGATCGCCTTGATCTCGGCGATCAGCAGCGCCGCCGCATAGGCGCCGGGGATCGAGCCCATGCCGCCGACCACCACGACCACGAAGGCGGCGCCGATGGTGTTGAGGTCCATCTCCAGCGTGGCCGGCTCGCGCGGCAGCTGCAGCGCCCCGCCCAGGCCGGCGAGCAACGCGCCGAGCGCGAACACCGCGGTGAAAAGCCAGGCCTGGTTGACGCCGAGCGCGCTCACCATCTCACGGTCTTGCGTGGCGGCGCGCGCCAGCGTGCCGAAGCGGGTGCGCGTCAGCAGCATCCAGACCAGGCCGAGCACCACCGGCCCCACGACGATGAGGAACAGATCGTAGGAAGGAAACTGCCGCCCGAGGATCATCACCGAGCCCGACAGCCCCGGCGCGCGAGGGCCGAGCAGTTCGTCCGGACCCCAGAGCCAGAGCACCGCGTCCTTGATGACCAGCACGAGTGCAAAGGTCGCGAGCAGCTGGAACAGTTCGGGCGCCTTGTAGATGCGCCGCAGCAGCACCACCTCGATCAGCGCGCCGAGCACGCCGACCGCGAGTGCGGCCAGCACCAGCGCCGGCCAGAAGCCGAAGCCGGTGCCCAGCCGCTCGACCAGCGTGTAGGCGATGTAGATGCCCACCATGAAGAACGAGCCGTGCGCAAAGTTCACGATCCGCGTGACGCCGAAAATCCGCGACAGGCCTGCCGCCACCAGGAACAGCGACGACGCGCTCGCCAGCCCGTTGAGCAGCTGGACGATGAACCCTGAAAAGCTCATGACCTGTTCACCTCTCGCTCAATCAGCAGCGCGGGATTTCTTCAGTTCGGCGGCCGAAGGCTGGTACTTCGCGTCGGCGCCGTCGAGGTACACATAGTCGACCATCACGCCCTTGCCGCCCTCGTTCTTGGTGCGGCCCACGTAGGCGCCCATGGTCGACTGGTGGTCTTCGGGCCGGTAGGTGATCTTGCCGAAGGGCGTGTCGACCTGCAGGCCCTTGAAGGCGGCGACCAGCTTGTCGGTGTCGGTGCTCTTGGCCTTGGCGATGCCCGCGGCGGCCGACTTGATCATGCTGTAGCCCACCACCGAACCGAGTCGCGGGTAGTCCTTGAACTTGGCCTGGTACGCCTGCTCGAACTTGTTGTGTTCGGGCGTCTTGATGCCGTACCAGGGATAGCCGGTCACGATCCAGCCGTTGGGGGCTTCGTCCTTCAGCGGGTCGAGGTACTCGGGCTCGCCGGTCAGCACGCTCACCACCTCGCGGTCCTTGAAGAGGCCGCGCGTGTTGCCCTCGCGCACGAACTTGGACAGGTCGGCGCCGAAGAGCACGTTGAAGATCGCGTCCGGCTTGGCGTCGGCCAGCGCCTGCGCGACGCTGCCCGCATCGACCTTGCCGAGCGGCGTGGCCTGTTCGGCGACGAACTCCACGTCGGGCTGCGCCGCCTTCAGCAGCTGCTTGAATGCCGCCACCGCGGACTGGCCGTACTCGTAGTTGGGATAGACGATGGCCCAGCGCTTCTTCTTGAGCTTGACCGCCTCGGGCACCAGCATCGCGGCCTGCATGTAAGTGCCGGGGCGCAGGCGGAAGGTGTACTGGTTGCCACCCTGCCAGGTGATCTTGTCGGTCAACGGCTCGCCGGCCAGGAAGAAGAATTTCTTCTGCTTGGCGAAGTCGGTGACTGCGAGGCCGGTGTTCGACAGGAAGGTGCCCGCCAGCATGTCGACCTTTTCGCGTGACACCAGTTCTTCGGCCACGCGCACGGCGTCGCCGGGGTTGGCGTTGTCGTCGCGCGTGATGAGCTCGATCTTTCTGCCGTTGACGCCGCCGGCGGCATTGATCTCGTCCACCGCCAGCTCCATGCCCTTCTTGTAGGGCTCGAGAAAGGCGGGCTGCGCCTTGTAGCTGTTGATCTCGCCGATCTTGATCACGCCCTGCGCATGCGCAGGAACGAGTGCGGTGACGAGCGAGGCGAGTGCGGCCGCACTGAAGACATGACGCAGGGGATTCATTGAAGGCTCCTTGGGGTCGAACGAAAGAAAACGATGGGCGGCGAGCGGATCAGCGGAGTCCGTCTTCGCCCTTGATCTCGGAGGTCTGCAGGCCGCCGATGCGCGCGAGCGGGCGGCCGCTGTCGGTCACGGCGACGGCAACCACGATCTCGTTGGCGCGGGGCGCGTCGGACACGCGCGCCTCGATGGCATCGAAATGGCTGCGCACGAAGGCCGCGTCCTTGTGGCCGAGCGGCACGTCGATGGCGGTGCCGAGCGTGCCGCGCTTCTTGGCCGAGGGCACCAGTGCGGCGCCCTTCTCGACCGCGACGCGCAGCGGCGCGCCGAGCTTGGGGTGCAGGATGGCGGCCGCATGCTCGAGCTCGCCGGCCTCGCCGACGATGGCGGCCTTGCCGTAGCTCTGCGCGTCGCCGGGCGCGATGCCCAGCGCCTCGACCGCCTTCTGCCCGAGCAGCGCACCGAGCTCTTCGCCGATGGCGATCAGCGCGTCGAGCGATTCGCTGTAGCGGCCCGCATAGGGGTTGTCGATCACCGCGATCGCGACGGCGCGGCGGGTGGGCGGCTCGATGGTCCGGCCCATTTCCTTGCGGGTTTCGTCGACCTGCACGACGAGCTTTCGGATGTTGACGCTCATGGTTCGTTTCCTTGTCTTCTCTTGGAGTCGGGTCCGCGCTTCAACGAAGACCGTCCCACTTTGCAATGTTTTCCGCCCGCAATCCACCGACGCGATCATGCACACGGTAGCCGGTGCTCATGGCCAGGATGTAGACGATCTCGTCGGCCGCGGGTGCGCCCGGCACCCGCACCTCGATGGCATCGAACTGGCCCCGCACGTAGCTGGCATTGATGTTGGTGAGCGGCACGTCGAGCGCGGCGCCGGGCGGGCCGACCTTCTTGGTGGACGGCACGATCGACAGCGCATTCGCCGGCTGGCCCGTTTTCTTCTCGTCGACCGTGCCCGCACGGTAGGCGGCGCGGTCGCCTTTCCAGCCGAGCAGCTCGCGCATCGCGTAGCCGCCGGGCACATGCCACAGCGCGCCGTGCTCCAGCTCGCCGGCGGCGCCGACGATGGCGCCCTTGCCGTAGGTGGCGATGCGCTCGATCGGCACGCCCATCGCGGCATGCAGCCGGTGCGCCATGTCGAGGCCGACCGGGTCGAGCAGCGTCATCATCGGCAGGATGTCGGGCTCGTAGCGGCCGGCGAACGGGTTGGTCAGCACCGCGCCGATGGCACCGCGCACCAGTGGCGTCGCGGCAGGCGGACCGAACTCGTGGTGGATGTGCTCGACCTGGGTGAAGACGCGGCGGATATCGATCATGAAAAGAAGCCCTGCTTTTCGTTAAGCAAATACTGAACCAACTGCTGCGGCGCTGGAACGTGCGGCGCTCCCCGGCAGCACTGCCGCTTGCGAGCTTAAAGGCTCGACCATGCGCCATTGGCCTTGGCACGCGAGCATGGCCGACCACAGCAGGCCGGCCTGCTGCAGCCGCGCGGCGCAAGCTGCGCCCGAATCCAGTGCGCGGCGCACCTGATCGGATGCGAGCGGCTCGACATTCGTCGTGACGAGGATGTCGCCGAGGTCGCTGTCGTCCTTGCGCGCGCTGGCCGGCAGGCGATGGATGCCGGCGTCGTCGACGTTCACCGCGTTGGCGATGACGGTGGCGGCCGCATCCGCTTCGGCCGCGGTGGCGGCGAGCACTGTCGCGCTGTCGGCGATGCCGCGCGAGAAGCTGCGCCCGCGCCAGCCGCTCGTCGCAACGCCGCGCACCGGGAGATCGGCGCGCACGTCGAACTGGCCGTCGGTGTCGATCGGCGACGTGTCGCGCGGATCAAACAGGGCCAGGTCGGCAAAGAGCCCGACGCGCACGGAATGGCCCGGCGCGAGGTGCAGCGCGATGTCGCCGCCGTTGTTGACCCATGCGCGCTCGATGCCCGGGCGCCGGTAGCAGGCGATGAGTTCCTGCGCGACAGCGCCGGCCACGGCAGCCATCGGCGTGATGAAGCCGGCGCGCAACGGCGCGCAGGCCTTCCACATGCGTCGTGCGATGGGCCCCTGCAGCGCGCATTCGGCGCTGACGGGCTGCCGCAGCAAAGGCAGCTCGGCCACCAGCTCGTCGAGCACGGTGGCAAAGCGGCGCCATGCCAGCTCGTGCGCCACGGCGACTTCCACCGCGTCGCCGTGCGCCTCGGCCACGATGTCGATCGGGCCGTGGTTCAGGTGCCAGCGGTTGCTGTCGAGAGGCTTGCGTTGCGCGCTCATGAACTGCCTTGCTAGCCTAGCATCGGCGGTTGGCCGAGCGGCCACGGGTTGGCCGCGTCCATCGGCAGCCACCGGCGCGCCAGCGGTGCGCCATCGTCCTGCCAGGCGCCTCGCGCCAGCGCCTGTTCGAGCGAGAACACATGGTCCATGTGGCCGCCGAGCGCCGCATAGTCGCTCAGTCGCATGCTGAATTCGATCGGCGCGACGATGGCCGGCGTCGGCACGGTGCCGAAGCTGTTGTCGGGCATGCGCAGCACGTCGGCCATGACCGTGATGCCGCCGCCGGGCCACACGTACGCCGGCGCTCCGCCGCAGGTGACGTTGACCAGCGCGCGCTTGATCGCGCGTGTCAACAACACCGGGTTTTCGGTGACGCCCGCGCGCAGGCTGCCGCCGGCGCCGCCGAGAAAGAGCACGCTGCACAGCGAGGGCTCGCAGTTCTCGCCGATGCGCTCGACGGTGCGGCGCACGTCGGCCGGCATCTGCTGCTCGACCGGGCGCAGCTGCTCGTCGAGCACATACCACTGCGCATGCTCCCCGGTGGTCGAGGTCATGAGGAGCCGCAGGCCCGGGCGCGCGACGCCTTCGTCCCAGCCCTCGATGATCGACAGCGGATCGTCGATGTCGGTGCCGCCCCATCCGTTGCCGGGGTTGGCCACCTGAAAGTAGCGCCCGGGCGTCGACTTGCGCCCGCGCATCTGGATGCCCGAGGCCGGCATGTCGAGGCAGCGCCCGGCCTGGTGCTCGGTGAGCACGCCGGTGATGTGGTCGTCGACCACCACCACCTCGTCGGCCTGGCCGAACAGCTGGCGCGCGAAGATGCCGACCGCCGCCGAGCCGCAGCCCACGCGCATGCGCTTTTCTTCGACGCCGTTGACGATCGGCGCGCGGCCGGCCTGAACGATCATGCCGGCGCCGCCGTCGATGACGCATTCGACCGGCTTCCTGTTGCCGAGCAATTGCATCAGCTCGACCGTCATGCGGCCTTCCTTCTTGCTGCCGCCGGTGAGGTGGTGCACGCCGCCCAGCGACAGCATCTGCGAGCCGTATTCGGCCGTGGTGACGTGGCCCACCACCTCGCCGCGGTAGCGCACGTTGGCCTGCTCGGCGCCGAGATAGCGGTCGGTGTCGATCTTCACCTTGAAGCTGCAATAGCTGAAGATGCCTTCGGTGACGACGGTGACCATGTCGACCCCATTCGCCTTGGAGGCGACGATGAAGGGCGCGGGCTTGTAGTCGGGATAGGTGGTGGACGAGCCCACGCCGGTGACGAAGACCTCGTCGGCGTGCAGGAGATCGCCGTTCCATTCGGGCTGGGCGCCTTCGGCCGCCGGCTCCGCGGCGGGGCGAGCGAACGCCACCAGCGCGGGCGCTGCGGCATCGAGCTCGCGGCGCAGCAACAGCACCGGGTCGACCCGCACCAGCACGCCATCCTTGTTGGCATAGCGGTCGCAGGCGCCGGTGCGGCCCTCGGAGATCTGGCAGAGCACCGGACAGGCATTGCACTCTACCTTGGCTGTAGTCATGCGCTCGTTGCGCAGGGGCGCGCGGCCCGCGGTCTCGGGCAGCACCGGCATGTCCATGCCGGGCAATCCGTCTGTCTTGCTGTGTTCGGTCATTGGCGGTCCGCTGGTGCTGGAGGCTTGTGCTGAAAACGGGGTTTGTGTAGCATTCCCTACACTTTCATGTTGCAACCACTACATTGAAGGCCAATGTAGCAAACCGGATCGAAGCTTGCAATGGTGTTTTCGCGGCTCGCCGACAATCGGCGGCTCCCTCTTCATTCATAACCATCCCGCTTCCTATGAGTGCATTCAGCGAAGAACGCGTGTTGAGCGTCCACCACTGGACCGACCGCCTGTTCACCTTCACCACCACGCGCGATCCTGCCCTGCGCTTCTCGAACGGGCACTTCACGATGATCGGGCTGCGCGTCAACAACAAGCCGCTGCTGCGCGCCTACAGCATCGTGAGCCCGAACTACGAAGAGCATCTCGAGTTCCTGAGCATCAAGGTGGAAGAAGGCCCGCTCACTTCGAAGCTGCAGCACATCCAGGTCGGCGACACCATCATCGTGGGCCGCAAGCCCACCGGCACGCTGCTGATCGACTACACGCTGCCGGGCAAGCGCCTCTACCTGTTCGGCACCGGCACCGGCCTGGCGCCTTTCATGAGCATCATTCGCGACCCCGAGACCTACGAGAAGTTCGAGCAGGTGGTGCTGGTGCACGGCGTGCGCCAGATCGACGAGCTGGCCTACCACGACCTGGTGATCGACCACCTGCCCAAGCACGAGTTCCTGGGCGATATGGTCGACAAGCAGCTGCTCTACTACCCGACCGTGACCCGCGAGGAGTTCCGCAACATGGGCCGCATCACGGAGCTGATCGAGACCAACAAGCTGACCGACGACCTCGGTTTGCCGCCGCTCAATGCGGCCGAAGACCGCGTGATGCTGTGCGGCAGCCCCGGCCTGCTGGTCGACCTCAAGCATCTGCTGGAGGCGCGCGGCTTCAAGGAAGGGAATACGTCGACCCCGGGTGACTTCGTCGTCGAACGCGCCTTCGCAGAGAAATGATGCCCCCCGGCTTTTCACTGCGCTTCGCTGCGTGTAATTCTCCACCCCCCGCGGGGGAGGCGCGGCTCGCCTTGGGGCGGCCCGGCGTCGGCCGCCACTGAGCAATGGCTGGGCGCAACGCGACTACCACCAAGCCCGCGACACGCCGCACCGGCGTGCGCGAGGCGGCGGCGCAGGCCACGCGCGACGCGATCCTTAAAGCGGCCACCAAGGTGTTCGCCAAGTACGGCTACGACGGCGGCAGTGTCGAGAAGATCTCGAAGGCGGCCAAGTCGTACGACCGCATGATCTATTACTACTTCGGCAGCAAGGAGGGCTTGTTCATCGCGGTGCTCGAAGGCATCTACCGGCGCATGGACGAGGCCGAGGCGGCAATCGATCTCGATGCCACGCGCCCGGTCGAGTCGCTCACGGCGGTGATCCGCTTCGTGCTCGGCTACTACCGCAAGAACCCAGAGTTCGTGACGCTGCTCAACACCGAGAATCTGCACAAGGGCCGGCACGTCGCCAAGTCGCTGCGGGCGCGCGAGTATTCGTCGCGGGCCATCTCGATCATCCAGAAGCTGCTGGAGAGCGGCGCTGCGCAGGGGCTCTTTCGCGACGACGTGGCGGCGCGCGATCTGTATTTGCTGATCGCATCCACCGGCTATTTCTACACGTCGAACCGACACACCCTGACGGCTTTTCTCGGCGAGCCGCTTGAGACGCCCGAAGCCGTCGGGCACTGGGAAGACTTCGTGATCGAAACCGTTCTGCGCACGGTCAATGCCGGCACTCCCGAAGAAGACAGCGCACAACCTCAAGAGGCAAAGAAATGGCAGAAGTCGCAACCGGCGCCAAGTCGGGCAAGGTCGTCATCCGGAACATAGGGCTGCTGCTGTCGGGCGACATCGACCGGCCGATCCTCGATGCCGACACCATCGTCGTGAACGACGGGCTGATCGTCGCCGTCGGCAAGGAGAAGGACTGCGACATCGAAGGCGCGCAGACCACCATCGACGTCAAGCGCACCTGCGTGGCGCCGGGCCTGATCGACAGCCACGTGCATCCGGTGTTCGGCGACTGGACGCCGCGCCAGGGGCAGATCGGCTGGATCGACTCCACCATGAATGGCGGCGTGACCACCATGATTTCCGCCGGCGAGGTGCACCTGCCCGGACGGCCGAAGGACATCGTCGGCCTGAAGGCGCTGGCCATCACCGCGCAGCGCGCCTTCGACAACTTCCGCCCCAGCGGCGTGAAGGTGCTGGCCGGCGCGCCGGTCATCGAGAAAGGCATGGTCGAGAGCGATTTCAAGGAACTCGCCGAAGCCGGCGTGGGGCTGCTCGGCGAGGTCGGCCTGGGCTCGGTGAAAGCCGGCTACGAAGCCAAGGAGATGGTTGCCTGGGCGCGCAAGTACGGCATCCAGAGCACCATCCACACCGGCGGCCCGTCGATCCCCGGCTCGGGCCTGATCGACAAGGACGTGGTGCTCGAAGCCGACGCGGACATCATCGGCCACATCAACGGCGGCCACACCTCGCTGCCCGAGGCGCATGTGTGCCAGCTGTGCGAGAAGAGTTCGCGCGCCATCGAGATCGTGCACAACGGCAACGAGCGTGTCGCCATCGCGGCGGCGAAAGCGGCGCTCGAACTCAAGTGCCCGCACCGCGTGATCCTCGGCACCGACGGCCCGGCTGGATCGGGCGTGCAGCCGCTCGGCATCCTGCGCATGGTGGCCATGTTGTCGTCGATCGCGAACATCCCCGCCGAGCTGGTGTTCTGCTTCGCGACCGGCAACACGGCGCGCATCCGCAAGTTGAACTGCGGGTTGATCGAAGTCGGCCGCGATGCCGATTTCGTCTTCATGGACCGCGCGCAGCATTCGCCCGCACCCGGCCTGCTCGAAAGCGTGCAACTCGGCGACCTTCCGGGCGTCGGCATGGTGATGATCGACGGCATCGTGCGCTGCGGGCGCAGCCGGAACACGCCGCCCGCAACCGAGATACCGGTGGTGACGTCAGGCGCTCATTAGGGCTTGCGCGCGCCGAACACCAGGTGCC
>JBBJMS010000002.1:0-97147 GCA_037720315.1 Variovorax sp.
GACCACCCGCATCACCGACACCGCGGTGTGCGATGCCGATCCGTTCCTGAAGGCGTCGTCGTCGCCACGCCGCGTCGCCGGCGGGCCTCTGACCGAGAACGTGCTCAAGTGCCAGCTGCGACCGGTCGATGCGGCCGAGTACGGCGGCCGGCTCGACGTCGGCCAGCTCGGGCGGCTCAACGCCGTGTTCCCGGACGGCGTGTGCGACTGGACCAAGCCGGGTGTGGCGCAGCAGACCGCGGTGAGCCCGCTGAACTTCAAGGCCGGGCCTGGCGGGGTGGCTTTCACGGCAGCGCCCGTGTCCCGCCCGCGTTGATGTGACGATGACGAAACAACCCTGAACAGAGTGTGAAGCCACCATTCATGCCAGCGACATGATGCGTTTCTAAGATGTTGCGCATGCAGGCGCTGAACATCGAACTCTTTCAGGCACTCGCCGCAGGCTACGCACCGCATCCACTGCTCTTGTGGCTAGCTTCCGGACTCGCTGAAAACGCTTCCTGGCTTTGCGTGGCCCTCATGGGTTGCGCTGCCTGGCGGCGGCCTTCACAGCGCGCTTGCATCTTTGGCGCGCTGATTGCCGCGGCACTGGCTTCGGTCCTGGCGCACGCGCTGGCCGAAGCCATCGCCATGCCACGGCCATTCGCGATCGGACTGAGCCCGTCTTACATCCCGCATGGCGCGCGCGGCGCGTTGCCCAGCGCGCATGCTTCGGTGATGTTCACCATCGGCCTGGTCTTTTGCCTGCGCACGGCTCTCCGGGACGTGGGCATCGGGATCATCGCCATCGGTGTTGTCACCGGCTGGGCGCGCATTTACATCGGCGTTCATTTCCCGCTCGATATCGCGGCGGGCCTGCTGCTGGCCATCGGGGTCGCCGCGGCGTACGGGCTGCTACAGCAATGGGCCATCGGATGGATGCGCCGTTCTGCTGAATCCAGACTGCGGGTTTCTGCGTAGAGTCACACCCGGCTGCGCCCGGCCTCACGGTCAGTCGCAGACGTGTTGTGTCACTCAATGCATGGAATTCCGCACGATGGATTTTTGGGCCAGTCTTCGTCTTCATTTCGACATCGAAAGCGACCCGCCGCAGGAGGCCGACCTGGCCAACCTGCGCAAGCAGGCGTCGCCGCGCAACCTGCAGTTGCTCATGTCGAGCGCATTGGCGCTGGGCGTGGCCATCGCCGCGCTGTTTCTCGAGGCGATCTCGTGGCCATTGCCCGTGAGCGTGCCGGTCGCCGTGGTCGTCGGCCTCGCAGCGGCGCTGCCCTTTCTGTACTGGGCCAAGATTGCCGACATCCTTGCCGGCGTGACGCACCCGCTGGGCCGCGAAGAACTCCGCATCTTCACCGAATGGTGCAGCCGCGACGAGCGCGTG
Organism: Variovorax sp.; assembly: GCA_037720315.1. Lineage (GTDB taxonomy): Bacteria > Pseudomonadota > Gammaproteobacteria > Burkholderiales > Burkholderiaceae_C > Variovorax. The sequence goes on from JBBJMS010000002.1 coordinate 1,379, forward strand.
AACCGCTACTTCCGCAAGATCCTGCGGCAAGGGCGTCGGCCTGTGTATGGCGATTTCGCGGCGCTGGTCGACTGCGTTGGCCTGCACAGCGGCTTTACAATCCGCTCTGCTTCGCCAGACTGAAGCAACGCTAGGGGTGCGGGCCGGCAACGAAAGTTGCTGACCGGCTGAGAGAGTCCCTTTGAACCTGACTGAGGTAATCCTCGCGCAGGGAAGCTGGTCCGGCGGCCGTCACGTTTTTATCTCGCGTGGCGGTCCTGCCGCCGTGGCCTCGCCCACCTGCCAATCACTTTGCATGGGAGCAAATGGATGGCAAACAACAACCAATCCGCGCCGGCTGGCGCCAATGAAGCATTGACGCCGGTGCGTGAAGCCGACCGGGTTTTTCGCTGGCACGACCACACGGCCCTGTGGTTCAGCCTGGGCGTCGGCCTGCTGGTGATGCAGATCGGCGCCTACCTGGTGCCGGCCGTGGGCACGCGCGACGCGGTGCTGGCGATCGTGCTGGGCTCGTGCATCGGCGCCGGCCTGCTGGCCTGGACCGCGCGCGTGGGCTGCGAGAGCGGCCTTGCCAGCGCCGGGCTGATGCATGCCACTTACGGCAGCGCCTTTGCGCGCCTGCCGGTGGTGCTGAACATCGTGCAGCTGATTGGCTGGACCACCTTCGAGATCGTGATCATGCGCGAGGGCACGCAGGCCATCGGCAAGCACGCATTCGGCTTGCCGCTGGACGGCACGGCGGGCATCGTGCTCACCACGCTGCTCTGGGGCGCGGTACTGATCGCGCTGCTGGCGGGCTCGATGGTCAAGTTGGTGCGCCGCTTCGTCAGCCGCTTCGGATTGCCGCTGGTGGTGCTGTCGCTGCTGTGGCTCACCTGGCAGTTCGCGACGCAGCTCCAGGCCAAGGGTTTCGAGGCCTTCTGGGCGCGCCCGGGCAACGGCGGCATGGGCATGTTCAGCGCGCTCGACCTCGTGATCGCGATGCCGGTGTCGTGGCTGCCGCTGGTGGCCGACTACGCGCGCCACGGCAGGCGCAGCACCGGCGGCGTCGGCGGCGCGTTCGGCGGCACCTGGGTCGGCTATGCGCTGGCCAACATCTGGTGCTACGCGCTGGGCGTGATGGTGGTGAGCGTGGCCGAGCCGGGCACCAACCTCGTCGCGGCGCTCCTGCTCGCGCAGGGCGGCCTGATCGCGCTGGGACTGATCCTCATCGACGAACTCGACAACGCCTACGGCGACGTTTATTCGGGCTCGGTGTCGGCCCACAGCCTGCAGCCGCGCTGGAGCATTCGCCGCTGGGGCCTGCTGCTCGCCGTGGTGTGCATCGCTTTCGCGCTGGTGCTGCCGATGCACTCGCTCGAACCCTTCCTGCTGTTGCTGAGCTCGGTCTTCGTGCCGCTTTACGGCGTGATCCTGGGACGGCTCGGCACGGGCAGCGGCGTGGTATCGGTGGGTGCGCGCCGCGTCGACATGGGCGCCGCGCTGCTCTGGATCGCGGGCATCGCGATCTACCACGCATGCGCGAAATGGGCGCCCCAGTTCGGCTCTGCGCTGCCGACGCTGGCTGTGACCTTTGCGCTGGCCTGGATCACGCGGCCGCGATGGATAGGCGGCGCATCGGGACTGGCGCAAAACCGTGGTTGAGCGGCCCGTGGCCTGCACCGATCTTCACGTCGGCACCGGCCGCCATCGCGGCCACGACATAACCGCGCGCGCGCTCCACCGCGTCGGGCAGCACGTAGCCAAGCGCCAGATGCGCTGCGATGGCGGAAGACAGCGTGCAGCCGGTGCCGTGCAGGTTCCGGCTCGCGATGCGGGCGGACGAAAGCCGCAGCCTTGCGCCGCCGGCTTGCGCGAGCAGGTCGACCACGTCGTCGCCCGGCAGGTGCCCGCCCTTCAGCAGCACGGCCTGCGCGCCGAGTGCGAGCAGCTCGCTGGCCGCATCGTCGAGCGCGTCCACGCCGTCGATGCCGTGGCCGATCAGCAAAGCCGCTTCGTCGAGGTTGGGCGTGACGACGATCGCGCGCGGGAACAGTTCGCGCACCAGAACCTGCACGGTTTCGGCGGCGATCAGGCGGTCGCCGCTGGTGGCGACCATCACCGGGTCGAGCACCACGTTCGGCAGCTTGTAGTGGTCGATGGCCCAGGCCACCACCTCCACCACCTCGGGCGCGTGCAGCATGCCGAGCTTGACCGCATCGACGCCGATGTCCTCGACCACCGCCTGGATCTGCGCTTTCAGGAACGCCGGCGGCACGCCGTGGATGCCCGATACGCCCAGCGTGTTCTGCGCGGTGAGCGCGGTGATGGCCGTCATGCCGTAGCAGCCGAGCGCCGCGAAGGTCTTCAGGTCGGCCTGAATGCCGGCGCCGCCGCCGCTGTCGGAACCGGCGATGGAGAGAACGCGGGCGTAGCCGGATCGTGTTTGGGTCATGCCGAAAATTATCGATGCAACGGGTTCACCCGCCGATGAACGCTGTCACTCTTCCCTTCGGCTCGGCAGCGATCCTCGGTGCGGGTCTCATGGGGCGGCTGCTGGCCGTCTCCCTGGCGCAGGCTGGCTGCCAGGTGACGATGTTCGATGCCGGCGGACCCGACGCCGATGGCGCAGCCGCACGCGTTGCAGCGGCCATGCTTGCGCCGCTGGCGGAATCCGCAATTGCGCCGCCTTCGGTGGTCCGCATGGGGCATCACGCGCTCGACCGATGGCCGGCGCTGCTCGCCGGACTTGCGCAACCGGTGTTCTTCCAGCGCGAGGGCACGCTGGTGCTCTGGCACCGGCAAGACGCGCCCGAGGCCGCGCGCCTTGCACGCGTGCTGGCCCGCACCGGCGAGCTGGTGCCCGAACTGGCCGCGATGGCCACGCTCGACGCCGCCGCCATCGCCGCGCTCGAACCCGCCATCGGCCAGCGCTTTGCACACGGTCTGCTGCTGCCAGGCGAAGGCCAGCTCGACAATCGCGGGCTGCTCGCTGCGCTCCTGGCCACATTGCAGGCGCTGCCCAACGTGCAGTTGAACTGGCATCAATCGCGCACCCTGGACGACTTTGCGCCCGGGCAGAACGGACAGCCGGACCGTGTGATCGACTGCCGCGGCCTCGGCGCGCGAACGCAGTGGAACGCACTGCGCGGCGTGCGCGGCGAAGTCATCCGTGTGCATGCACCGGAGGTCTCGCTGACCCGACCGACGCGCCTGGTGCACCCGCGCTATCCGCTCTACATCGCGCCAAAGCCGCAGCAGGTGTTCGTCATCGGCGCGACCGAGATCGAATCGGACGACATGTCGCCGGCCAGCGTGCGGTCGACACTCGAACTGCTGAGCGCCGCCTATTCGGTGCACAGCGGCTTTGCCGAGGCGCGCATTCTCGAGATCGCAACCCAGTGCCGGCCGACCCTGCCCGACAACCTGCCCGCCTTTCGCCAACCCCGGCCCGGCGTGATGCAGATCAATGGCCTTTACCGCCATGGCTTCATGATTGCGCCTGCACTGCTCGACATTGCGATGGAGCTGCTCGCCACCGGGCATTCGACGCTCGCGAGCCGCTTCGACCTTGCGCCCAGCCTGCAAACGACATCGCCATGAACATTTTGATCAACGACACCCCGCAGACGCTGCCCGATGATGCGACGCTGGCCGATGCATTGGCGCTCGTGCAGGCGACGCCGCCTTTTGCCGCCGCGGTCAACCGGCAGTTCGTGCCGCGCTCGGGCTACGCATCGCACGCCCTGCAACCCGACGACCGCATCGAAGTGATCCGCCCGGTGACGGGCGGCTGAGACAACACCATGACCACCACCCCATCGACCGATCCGCTGGTGCTCTACGGCCAGAGCTTCCAGAGCCGGCTGCTGCTCGGTACCGCGCGCTATGCGTCGCCCGACCTGCTCGAAGCCGCCGTGCGCCGCGCCAGGCCGGCGATGCTCACCGCATCGCTGCGCCGCCAGACCGCCACGCCCGGTTCGCAAGGCAGCGACAACCCCAACGGCTTCTGGGAACTGCTGCGCCGGCTCGACGTGCCGGTGCTGCCCAACACCGCCGGCTGCCATAGCGTGCAGGAAGTCATCGCCACGGCTCAGATGGCGCGCGAGTTGTTCGAAACGCCCTGGATCAAGCTCGAACTGATCGGCGACGACTACACCCTGCAACCCGATACGCTGAACCTGGTCGACGCCGCATCGCAGCTGATACGCGACGGCTTCCAGGTGCTGCCCTATTGCACCGAAGACCTGGTGCTTTGCCAGCGGTTGGTCGACGTCGGCTGCCAGGCCGTGATGCCCTGGGCCGCGCCCATCGGCACCGGGCGCGGGCCGGTCAACCCCTACGCGTTGCAGGTGCTGCGCGAGCGGTTGCCGGTGCCGATGCTGGTCGATGCCGGCCTGGGCCTGCCTTCGCACGCCTGCCAGGTGATGGAGTGGGGCTACGACGGCGTGCTGCTCAACACCGCGGTTGCGCTGGCGCAAGATCCGGTCGCGATGGCCGGCGCGTTTGCCGATGCGGTGCAGGCCGGCCGCAGCGCCCACCGCGCGGGTGCGATGGCCGCGCAGCAATCCGCACAGCCCAGCACGCCAGTGCTCGGCACGCCGTTCTGGCATCACGCGTCTTCCTAATGAATGCAGGCGACCCCATGAACGACCCGCACGCCATCGCCCAGGCCATCGTCACCGCTCACAAGCCACGATTCGGCGACACGCCGCAAGCCGCCTCGTCGTCTTTCTCGTCCGACGATGCGGTCTACCGCGGCGCCAAGCAGGCCTGCACCGCGCTCGGCTTCATCGATGTCGATGCCGAATGCCTGGCTGATGCGTGGAGCACGCAGACGCGGCGCACCGGCGCCTTCGACGCCCAGGCCTGGCCGGAGTGCCCGGTCGACTTCGGCATGCGGCTGTTTCCGCCGGCCGACCGCGACGATGCCTTTCCGCCCTGCCCGCCCGCGCTCGGCCTGTATGCCGTGCTGCCCGATGCCGCGTGGGTCGGCCGCATGGCGCGCGCCGGCGTGCCGACCGTGCAACTGCGCTTTAAGTCCGACGATGCGCAAGCCATTGAGCGCGAGGTGCGCGCGGTCGTTGCGGCGGTGCGCGGCACCGACGCCCTGCTGTTCATCAACGACCACTGGCGAGTCGCCATCGAAGCCGAGGCCTACGGCGTGCACCTGGGCCAGGAAGACCTCGACGCCCTCACGACCGAAGAGCTGCAAACCATCCGCGCATCGGGCATGCGCCTCGGCGTCAGCACCCACGGCTATGCCGAAATGGTGCGCGCCGACATCGTCAGCCCGAGCTACATCGCGATGGGTGCGGTGTACCCGACCACGCTGAAGCAGATGGCCACCGCACCGCAGGGCGTGGCGCGGCTCGCGGCCTATGCGCGCTTGCTGCGCGGCTACTCGCAGGTGGGCATCGGCGGTGTCGATGCGCAGCGCCTGCCCGAGGTGCTGGCAACCGGCGTCGGCTCGGTTGCAGTGGTGCGCGCCCTCATCTCCGACTCCGACCCCGAAGCAGCCGCAGCACGACTGATCGCGGAGGTCGAAGCCCGCCGGGACGACCCAAAAGCAACGCTATAATCTGAGGCTGTTTTCCTCGATAGCTCAGTTGGTAGAGCGCCGGACTGTTAATCCGTAGGTCCCTGGTTCGAGCCCAGGTCGAGGAGCCAAGACAAAGCCGCATAGGCATTGAAGGCCCTGCTATCAAATAGATAGCCGGGCCTTTTCTTTTGCCAGTCGATATTGGCGGCTTTATTGGAGGTTTCCAATATCCAGTATCTCGCCTCGCTGTGCAACACGATGAACGTTACGGCATGGGCGCATTGCCCTTGGTCCCGCCTTACCACAAAAGAAATTTATCTTTTTGTCGATCGACGTCGGCGATTTTCGCGACGGTCGAAGATCAAGCACTGGTGCGGGTTCCAGGCTGAAAACCGGCTGCAGGGTGCATGCATAGGCGCGACGGCTAAGGTGAATCACCAAGCATGCGGTATGGGCCCGCGCCGACGCTCTACACGCTGTGCATTAATTGCTCGAAGCGACATGGAAACACTACATCTAGTGGGTTGTAGACCCCTATCGCCCCAGATATAGTGTCCTCGTTCCACAACGACAAAGGGCCGGGATTGCAGTCCCGGCCCCTTGCGCCCTAACCTAGCCGGCCAGGGGTCAGACCGTTTAAACGATCAGGTGACACTGTCAGTTTGCACGATTTGGATTGGGAATGGGCCGGCTTTTTTGTAACGCCTCCGGGCAAGAAAGCTTGATATGACCATCCGTGCACAAATCCACTGCATCAACAAAACGAACCGCCTCGCGATAGACGAGCGGATCTCGAACGTCGGCGGTGTCAACCCCGACGGCGGCCGTTGGAAGATGACCCTCGACGATGCGATCAAAGGGATTGAGAGCCGCACCTACGAGTTCTTCGTCCAGGTCGGCTCCCAGCACTCCAACGTCGTCGTCGCACGTGCCGCGTCAGGCCGAAAATATCTGCGCACAGAAGCAGACAACACGCGCGTTGACAACTTGCTCAGCCTGCCTGAATGCGCCTGACCATTGAAAAGGGGCTCCGGCCCCTTTTTTCGCTATCTTCATTGGTTCGGCCCAGCGGCTCAACCTCGTCTAGAAAAGCGGCGGTTCGTCAGGCCGCATTTCGGCGCGCTTGACCTCTTTCAGAACTGGCGGCTCAGCCGTCGTCATGAGCCGCTCGGCCGGGCAATGGGTCATGTACTGCATGGCGCGCTCGACCGGTGCGTCCAGCCACTCCGCATACTGCGCTTCCGGCAGGATCACCACCATGCGCTTGTCCTGCATCTCGAGCGGACGCTTCGGGTCAGGCCTATGCATGTGCTTCATCATCTCGTGCTCGTCGGCGTTGATCGTCAGCATCGCGAAGCTGTTGACCCACTCGCCCGTCGGCGCGCGCCACGGCTGCCAGATACCGGCCACACCGAGCGTCTCGTCGTTCGCCGCCGTGAACCTGGTCGGGATGTGCGTGCCGGTGCGCCAGTCGGGCTCGTAGATCGCCTCGCAGGGAACGATGCAGTGCCGGGCCTTGGCCCATGCGTTCTTGAAGCTGGCCAGGCTGGCCACCGTCTCGGTGCGGGCGTTGTACGTGCGCACGCCGTACTTCACGTCCTTTGCGAACCCGGGCAGGAGGCCGAAATGCGCCATCACGGCGTCGAACTCCGGCACAGCCTCGTCGCCGGACTCGCGCTCCACCGGCCGGCGCACGATCGGTGCGAGCTGTGTCGGGTAAACGTGCGACGAGCCGCGCGGCGCGTCCCAGTCGGGCGGCAAATCTATCCCGTAGTGCTTTCGGTAGTAGGCCCGGCGGCGTTCGCTGATGTAGTGGCTGCACATTCGCCCAGCGTACCGGATTGCAGAAAAGCTGTATGCTTTCCCAGTGTTCTGCGTTGTGTATCAGCTCCGCCGAGGCGGCGACAAGCTCCCCCCCGAAGATGTCCGCAAGCGCCCGGTAGCCGGCTTCTTGGTGCTGGCCATGCGACCGGTGACACCCGAATGGGAAGCTCGGCTTTTCGACAAGCCCGGCTCGAGCAAGGAGTTGCTGCCGACCCTCTGCCATCCCATGGTGAAAGCGATCAAGGGTGGCATCCTGCTGCAGGGGATGGAAGTGCGCCACAACCTACACGTGACCCGCCAGGCGTGGTGGTGCGTGCCTGGCCTCCTGGATGACCTGTCGGCGCCGGGTTAGCGGACCCCTTCATCCCTCAAGGCACGTTTGCGCAGGAGCCCTGAATCGGATGGAACGGCAGGTCCTGCTTGCCGCAGTACTCGCCACCAGCCGACAGCGGCGGCGTGCCGTCCCAGGTCGCATCGCCGCCATAGTCGATCACGTCGAAGCGGTAGTTGCGGATGCTCGCGCCGGCATGGTCGCCCACCGTCATCGTGTTCCACATGGTGTGGTAGTTGTCCACCTGAGCGATGAAGATCATGTCGCAATCGCCGGACTGGATGACCGTCGAGACGGTCCCCGTAACCGCACCGCCCGCATCGGTCGCCAGTTTGACCAGCTTCGCAGCCTTGTTCTGCCGATCGCAGACCCAGAAGGCTTTGTTGCCCGCACCTTCGCCAACGCTCGCATGGCCCTTGCAGTACGCGACATCGGTGATGTTGTCACCCAGACCTGACAGTGAGCCGACTTGCGCGATGTCAGCCGGCGCAGGCGCCTTGACGAATTCGCCCGGCGCATAGCGACCCAGCGAGAACACCTTCGCGGTGCCGGTCTTGGTCACCGCGACTGCGATCGGGAACGGCGTGTCGATCTGCGTCATCCAGATATTGCGCACTTCACCCAGGCCCGACAGTTCCTTGACGATGACCGGGGCAGACTCGGGATGGTCGGCGATGAGGTAAGGCCATTGCGACGCGCCCTGCCCCATGTTGCGCGTCTCGGCATGCTTCGCGGCGCTGCCGAAATACATATCGTTGTAGTAGCTCATCAGCGGCTTCATGTCGATGACGCAGCCTGTGCCCTCCTGACCGCTTGCGACGACGACGGCAGCGCCCTTCGGATATTTCTCGAAGTCCTCACCACCTGGCGCCATCTTCGACAGATTGTCGGCCCACGGAAAATTCAATTCGGCAAAGTTGTTGATGTTGCCGTTTCTGTACTTGACCGCGCGAAGGTGGTTCATGCCCGTGGTCGCGTTGATCGCGCTCGGTGCCTTGCAGTTCGCCGGAAGCGTGATTTCGCCGATGACCTTCATAAACGAGTAGTTGCCCTGGCTCATGAAGCCGGGGTACAGGTCGAGCGGATTGCCCCACCAGACGTAAGGAACGCGACCGTTCTTCCAAGTGCCGGGCATGTCGCCGAGATACGTGCCGTCGCTCGTGCCGCCAAGTGCGATGAAGACGACCTTGCCAACGCCGAGATTGGTGTCCCAGACGGCGACTGCCGCGAACTCGCCGGTCCCGGTGGAAGTGATCGCAGTGACCACGTAACCCACCGGCAAGGCGCAGATCGCTTGGTTCATTGCGGTGACGGTGCCGTCGGTGAAGATCCGCGGGCCACGAGTAGCACTGCCTTGGGTTGCACAGAGCGCTAGCCGAGTGACTGGCGAATCGGCTTGATTGCCGCCACGGAAGGAAGCAACGACACGATCGGCAGGATCGTTCGCCAGGAGTTCGCCCCGCGCAATGTAGTTCTCCATGCTTTCTGAGAAGACCTTGCCGCCTTTTTGCCAGGGAGCATGCGGGGTCATGAATGCAGCCTCACCACCGATGGCTGCATTCTGGCTCACGCCGATCGATGTTTCGACCGACACCGGGAGCCCTACCTTTGGCCGTCCGATCGTATTGAGTCCGACCGTCATGTAGAGATTCGGGTCGTTGTTCGGCGGCCCGAGCGACCAAGGCGACGACACCGGGCCGTTCTGGAAGTAGCCGACCACCGGGCGCTCCGGTAGAACCGGAATGTCCGTGCGCGTCAAGGCCGTTCCGAAGCGCATCGCCAGGCCGGCTGGTTCGGTCAGCTGATATGCGAGCGCGTGCAGGTCGCTTGAAGGCGGCGCAGGCGGTGCCGGTGCCGGTGCAGGCGGCTCGACTGGCGACGCAGCCACGAACAGCGCGCACGTCTTCGCTTCGCCGAATGCTGGATCTTCTTGCGAAGTGTGCTCGCCGCAGACGTAGGTGCCGGCCGCAAGCTGCATGTCGTTGAACTTGGTCCCGCTCGGGTTGCCATAGCGCACCGTGCCTGCAGCGCCGAGCGTGAAGCTCGCGCCTTCTGCTGCGGGGAGTCCGCTGGTGACGGTTCCAGGAGGCGGCGGCGCAGGCGGCTCCACCGGTGCCGGCGCTGGTGCAGGCGGTTCTACGGGAGCAGGAGCAGGAGCGGGTGGCTCAACAGGCGTCGGCTTGGTGGAATCGAGATAGATGGCAACCGCCGTGCGGATCGTGCCGAGTAGCTGGTCAAGTGCTTCGAGGGGGGTGTGGGTAGACATGGTGGCTCCGGTTTGGTCAGGGGTTCACTTGGGCGGGATCAGGCTGTAATCGGTCGGCGTAGCGCTCGCAGGCTTGGCCGGCAATGCGGGCAGCGTCAGCAGTGCGCGCCAGGATTCCCGCGCGGTCATCAATGCGCTCGAGCACGATGGCGAGCACTCCAATGGGGTCTTCGGCTGTCGGGCTTCCGGTGGCAGGCTGGGGATTCGCGGGGGTGCCACGACTGGCGGCGACATACCGGGTGAGCTGACTGCGCAGGCTTGCAGCAGCAGCATCGGCAGAACGGGCAGCAGCCTCAGCCACTTCGGTTTCTTTTCGGGCACGGTCGATCTCCTCTCGCTTTGCCGACTCGCGGCGGGATTCCTCGGCGCGCGCTTCCTGCTCTGCGATCTGAGCGACCTGCGCCTGTACGGTCTTGAAGTCGGCGAGCTCAGTGCGGGCCTCGGCGGTCTGGGTCTGTGCCCGATCGACACGCACTTGCTGCACGCCGAGGAGCGCCAGCAAGCCGACCATCGCCAGCCACTTCCAATTCGCGAGCGCCCAGGTCATGACAGCGCCTTCTGCGCCGACGCATAGAGGTCGGTGCGCTCGGCCCATCCATTCGGCAAGCCCGTTTTTCGGTTGCGTCCGTTGACTCCGACGCAGTACCCGAGGAAATCACCCGCATCGGCCTGGGCGTTGAGGTTGCGCATGCCAACGTAATCCGCAGCGGACATCGCAGCCCACTGCGGTTCCGCCACCGCGTCCGGCACTTCTTCAAAGTCAGGGCAGTCGATGCCTCGCGCGCGGAGCCGATCACGCAGGCGCGCATAGTTCGCGCGGCCGGTCGTCTGCAACATTCCTCGGCCGTGGAACTTGGGCCCATCCCCCTCGCGAACGTTGCCTAAGTCTTTCCGGCCCTCGTACCGCATGAAGTAGTCGCGGCCACCGAGTTCCTTGAGGTTTCGCAAGTGCGTGGTCTCGTGCCCGACGTTCGCGAGGAACATGCCAACGCGAGCAGGCGTGGAGATGTCGTATGCGGACATAGCCGCGTCGATCGCTTCGAGACACGAGCGGGCGCGCTCGAGCCGCGCGCCGGTGCAGCGCGCAAGGGTTTCGGCGTCCATATCTATGCTTCCGTTTTCGGCTCAACCGGCTTCGGTAGGCCGGCTTGCTTCACGGCGCGAGCGATCGGGATGACGCAGAGGAGGACAAGGCGAAGCGTTGACTTTGTACCGTCGCTGATGATCGGCAATACATCGAAAACCAAGTCGATATTTTCGGATGCGATCTGGAGCAGTTCAGGGCCGAGCACAGCCAGCGCCGCGAGCCATACAGTCCAGGTCTTGTACCAACCCTTGACGATGTAGGTGTCGTACCAGGCGGCCATGCGTTCTTTGCTCGTCATTTGCGTGCTCCTGTGTCCGAACCCCTGCCCCGAAGAATGGCAAGGCTCTCTTTCACGTCGTTCGTGGTCTTTTGGATCTCTTTGACATCAGCCTTCAGGTCGGCAAGCGATTCCTTGGTCTGTATGCGCTCGACCAGTGCCGATGCCTTGACCGATTCAAGTTCTGCCTTCTGCTGCACGGTGTCGGTCTTCAGCCCCGTGTAGATTGAGAAGGCAGAAGCGACGATGACGACGATCTGAACGATCGTCCCGGTGTTAAAGGTTGGGTCGAAGCGCACGACTTTCCTCGGCTGGCCTTCTAGAGGCATTGAGCCGCTCTCGAGCGACGCTTGTTGAGAGCGGGTTGCCATCAGTCATGCCCTCCAGTGCGGTCGAAAGGTTTCAGCCAGTTGTCCCGAATCCAGGTCGCCATCTCACGCCTCCAGCCCTTGCTGTCGCGGCAGTGGCGCTTCACACGCGATGACACAGTGAACTCGCGTGGAAGTTCTACGAACAGGAAGGTCGCGATCAGGTTGCCGAGGAAATCCAGCACCAGACCGGCCCCGAGCACTGGGTAGCCCGGCACCTTGGCTGCGGTTGTGAGCACCTGTCGCTCCCGCGCGTCGAGCAGCGCCATCACCGCGAGAAAATGAATCCACAGCGCGTACAAGATGCCGACGCAGATCAGCACTTTCCAAAACGGATTCATTTCAAAGCCTCCGAGAAAGCAAGACGAACGTCCACGGGGAGCGCCTTGGCGAGCCCTACGTAAGCCGCTTTCACCTTCAGTCGCATGTCTTCGTAGGTCACCGCGGCCGAAAGGTCGGTGTCGGTGATGTCGCGCAGGCCTTGCTTGGCCGTCTCGATCGCCAGGGCGCGCGGCGCATTGCCAAGCGCAAGTGCGGACGACTGCAGGCCATCGAGGACGACGATGATTGGCTGCCGCTGGATGCGGGTGTCTGCTTTTGCGCGCTCCACCAGTTGGGCGTGCGTCGGGCCTGGCGGCGCCGGCGGCGGAGGCGGCGGATTCGCCGGGTCGTACACAGTCAACGAGGCGACGAAGTCCGGATGGAAGCGCTGCTCGATCGGCACTTGATTGCCATCGATGTCCACGAGCGGGGCAATGATCTCAGCGACCATGCCGTCGATCATGAGTGCGTAAGTAGTGGTCATTTATGCATACTCCCAAACGATGACTCGACCGGCCGCGCCACTGCCGCCGATGGCGCTGCCGCCGCCATTGATGAGTGCGACCCCGCTTCCGCCGCCGCCGATCGTCACCGCGTCGATGCCGTTCGAGTTCGCGACGTTTTGCTGGCCCATGGGACCGAAGACTGTGCCGCCACCTGCTCCACCCCACATGGCGCCGAGTGCGCTACTGATGGCAGTGCTCGGCAACCCGCCATTGCCAGGTGCCTGCCAGAGATTCGCGCCCGTGGCGAAAACAGTCCCGCCGTTGCCGTTGGTCGTCGGGGGCGTCTGGTTGTTCAACATGCCGCCGCCTGTGCCGCCCTGTGCACTCAGCAGCGAGCCGAATGAGGACGACCCACCGTTGCCGCCAGCGCCTGCTGAAACCGCCGCGCCACCGGGGCCAACCGTGACGACCTGGCTCGCGCCAATCTGCGCGGCGGTGAACAGACTCATCGCACCCGCACCGGACTTGCCTGGGGCGCCGAGGCTCACATTGCCCGCGCCGGGGTTGGTCGCACCTGCAGCCGCCCCGCCGCCAGCCTGCACCTGGACGATCGAGAACGTCATGCCGGCAGTCGGGACGTGGGTTGCGGTCGCGCTGTAGGTCCGCACGGCCAGAAGGCGACCCTTGGTCACGGGCGCATCGCCGAGCAGCGGCGCGGCCGGGTACACGCTGATGTTCGCGTTCACCACCGTCGAAGCGCCGTTCGCAACGGTGATCACATACATCCCGAGCTTGCCCGCATCGGGCGCGGGCGTCGTCTGCGTGCCGGTGGTCGCAGCCGTGCCGGCCTTCAGACTGACGACTGCCACGCCCTTGCGGATGGTCGGCTGCGCCGCGCCGCTGTTGGCGGGGCCGGAGTACGCCACCGAAGGATTGCTGGCGTTGTAGTAGGGCAGCACGGTCGAGCCGCTGTCGCTGTCCTGATAGGCAACCTGGACCAAGTAGTTGACGCTGAAGCCCGCGGTGCCGGGCGGCGTGAGCGGCAGCGTCACGGCATCGAGCATGATTCCTTGCTTGACGATCGAATGCGCCAGGTCCTGCGGCAGCGAGCTCACGGCCGTGGCCTCAAGGTTCTGCTGGCTGTAGATCTCGCCGGGGGCGATCAGCACGTTCAGCGAAGGCACGACCGTCTGCGTCGTGCCGAATCCGGCCGCAATGCCATTGGTGCCGAAGATCGACTGGCACAGCTTTGCCAACCCGACCATCACCGACTGGTTCGTGAGCAGGAGATCCGTTTCGAGCGGCACCTGCCCGGGGTAGTTGATTGGGCGATCCATCGTTGCTCCATGAAAAAGGCCCGCCAGGCGGAATGCCTGCGGGCCGTTGGGGAAGGGGGAAAGAGATCTACAGCAGGAAGCCGTTTTCCTGCATGAACGCGATTGGGTCTTTTGCGTTTTTCTTCTTATTGCACGTCGGGCAAAGCAATTGAAGATTCGATCGATCGTTCGAGCCGCCAGCGGCCAGCGCAGTGACGTGATCAACGTCGTAGCGCTCTTCGATAGAGCATCGGCAACACGCACATTTGCCGCGTTGCAGGTTCAGCAGGTCGAGCACATCGGCTGCGCTGTGACTGCCAGGTGCGCTCTTCTTGCGCGCCCAATAGTTCAGGCGCCTCGCTCGCACCTTGTCCTGGTTGGCCGCGTACCAGTCGACCTGCCGCTGCTTCTCTCGTTCAGGATTCGCGTTGATCCAAGCACGGCGAACCGCGTCGACGTAGCCCGGCCGCTCGGCAAGCCACTTCTCGCGCCAGGCGCTGTAGTGTTCTGGCCTCTTTTTCATGGCTTCAGCGCTCTGCTCGACCCTACAGCGCTTGCAGCGGGAGTTCACACCACCCTTGTAGCCTTTGCTCTTCGGGAAATCGACCAATGGTTTGTTGATGCCGCAGCGGGTGCAGCACTTCATGGCAATATCGGTTTCAGCCATCGTTCCTCTCGTACAGGGATGGTGGTCAGAGGCCTCGCAGTGTTGATGCACCGCGGGGCCTCGTCATTTTAGAGGCCCCTTCACGACTTGATGGTGGTCCAGATGACGGTGCCGACCGGCTTCACGCTGTCGATTGCCGCCTGGATATCGGCGTCCGTGACCTGGCCGACGATGAGAGACAGGCTGCCGTACATGCCGCCGATCGAGGGCGTGCGGTACGCGGCCGGCGAGTTGCCGTAGCCCGCGATGTTCGGGATGCCGGCCGTCGCCGGGCGAAAAGCGATGAGGAACATCTGCGACGGCAACAGCCGGGAACCATAGAAGCCGGCAACGCCATAACCACTGGTCGGGATGCCGTAGCCGCCGCAGTCGCCGGGCTGCTGCGGCTCGATCAGCGTTGGCGCGCGGCCGGTGAGCTCGGTCAGCACCTGGATAAGCGCGCGGCGCGTGGCGCGCTCGCGAAAGAGGTTTGCAATGATCACCGCGCGAAAGCTCACATCAGGCTGGTTGGCCTTGCGCGCGATGCGCGTCCCGAAGAAGTCGCCGGCGATCAGGTCGAGCCAGCCATCCGTCGCGGTCTTGATGCGCGTCTGCATTTGCGCGAACAAGTAAAGGGAGTAGATGTTCGCCCAGGCCTGCGCAAGGCCCGACAGCAGAGCGTTGAGGATCGGCGTGGAATCGGTGAACCACGGGGGCAGCGTCGACTTGATGCGCGACAGGAAATCGCTCTTGTCGCCCGTGGCCATCAGGCAACCCCCACCGTTCCAGCCTTCACGACCTGCTTCACGGTCGCCGTGACATCCGCGGTGCCGCCATTCACCAGGAGCGCGGTGATGTTCGCGACGCCCGGCGAGGCGTTGTACGCGACCTGCAGCAGACGGGTGTAGACGAGCGACTGCCCAAGGCCCAGCCCGTTGATGAAATTCGTCACCGCGTCATCCACCAGCTGCTTGGTGGCGACCGGGTCATAGCCCGCGGCGATCGAAGCGGTCATGGAGACGTTGGCGGTCAGCACGATCGGCGCGAACACGCCGAAGCGCGAGGTCACGGGCCGCACCAGGTTGATCGCATTGGCCACGCTTGTCAGCAGAGTGCCGCCCGGCGTGCCCGTGCCGTCATCGACCACGACGTAGAAATAGCCGTAGTCGGTGGCGCCGGCATAGCTCAGGTTCTCGACCAGCGTGTACTGCAGCCCCGTCTGCAGGCTCGTGATCGCATAGCCGACGGCCTCCTTTGTCGCCTTCGACAGGCTGGCCACGAACGCGACGAAGCGCGTGCGCAGTGCAGTGTCGCTCTCGGCGTTGGCGCCGTTGGTGAAGGCTGCCGCGTTGGTCACCGTGTCGATGCCGCTGATGGCGGTGGCCAGGGTGTTGACCGCGCCGATCACCACGTTGTTGCCCACGCCGGCGGCGACAGCCTGCACCTTGATGCTCAGACTGCTGACGGCCGCGGCCAGCGTGTAGAACCCGGCGGCGTAGGCGGGATTCGTCGTGTCCGCGATGACCTCGAAGACCTGCGAGCCGTCACCGGTCTGCACGCGCGCACCCACGGGAACCATCGCCGCATTCGTCGCCGTGAAGCGCGCGAAAGTGACATTGCCGGTGGCCGCGACGGCCGGCAGCCGGGTGACGCCGTAGTCGGCCATCCAGGTGTCGAGGTCTGTCCCCGTTGCGGTCGATGCGCGCGTGGTCGACAGCAGATAGACGATCAGGCTCTGTATCCAGAGGACGACCGCGGCATTGGCTTCGGTGACGGATCGGATGATCGAGCCGATCGTGGTGTCGATCAGGCGCGCAGAGGCGGCCTGAATTGCGGTGACCTGGTCGCTGACGATGGTCGCGAAGTCTTTGGTGTTGAGCGCCATGATGTTTCCCTGATCAGCGGTTCACGTCGAAAGCCAGCGTCGCGAGCTTCCCCGTCGAGCCGTCGTAGTACTGGATGCGCACCGAGATGCCGTTCGCGATTGCGGACACCGCGATCACTGGCGCCGGCGTGCGCGCCACGTTCGCTTCGAGAAAGATCTGCGACCGGATCAACCCGGTGATCGCGCGCACGTCGAGCAGCGTGCCGATCTTCTTGCCCACGCCGGCACCGTAATTCGGGT
Organism: Variovorax sp.; assembly: GCA_037720315.1. Classification (GTDB taxonomy): domain Bacteria; phylum Pseudomonadota; class Gammaproteobacteria; order Burkholderiales; family Burkholderiaceae_C; genus Variovorax. The sequence goes on from JBBJMS010000002.1 coordinate 17,907, forward strand.
GCCAGATGTAGTCGCCCGGGTTGGTCAGCAGGCGACGCAGGATGCGCTGACTGGTCTGTTCCAAGCCTTCGACCTGCAGGACGTCGCCAGTCGCTGAGTCGCTCAGGTCCCCGCCGATGAAGTGATAGAGGTCCGTCATGGAACTGGCCCGCCGGTGTTGCTGGCGCCGGACGCGACGCCGGTGTGCGCGTGGTTGTGCAGCGGCGTCGTCTGAGCGGTCACTTCGGTATCCACCAGCACCGGTCCCTTCAGGTGGGCGCTACCGCCGTTGGTGCCCAGGCCCTGCGTCAGCGGACCGTTCAGCGCGATGCCGCCTGGGGCGTTGAGCGCGATGGTCTGGCCGGTGACGCTGACCAGGCCGACCGCCGTCACGCTGGCGTTGCGCCCCACCGTGGCCAGCAGGTCGCGACTGGCGACCAGCTCGACGTCGCCGCTGTTGAGGAACTTCAGCAGGCTGCCACTCATGTGCTTGAGCCAGAATTCGCCCGACGGCACGGCCAGTGGCCGATCCTCGTCGTTGAAGAACGAGCCGGTCATCGCGCTCGCGTTGAGCTCGCCCTCCTGGCAGTCGATCTGCACGGCGTCGCCGATGGTCGGGGCCGCGAACAGACCCCAGCTGTTGCCGACGTAGCAGCTCGCGATCGGAATCCATCCCGAGAGCACGTTCGACGGCTGCAGGCGGACTTTCACGCTGAAAGTGTTCGGGTCGTAGGCGTCGACGATCGCGTGCCGCGCGCCCTGCTTCGCGTCGCCGGCGCGCTGCGCTGCCACGGACATCGCGTTCTCAAATTCCTTCATGGCATCACCGTGCTTTCTGGGCTCGAGTTCTTGGCGCGGATGGCGGTCCGGTACCCGCTGCCGTCGTTGTACGAATGCACGACTGACGCCGGGAAATACAGCTGGTCGAACGCGGTGCGGGTGCCTTCCAGGCGCAGGACCGTCGCCTGGCTCACCGCCGGATCACCGGGAATGTCGGCATTCAGGTTCACCTCGTGCTCGCTGATGTCCTTCAGCAGCTGATTCGCCTTTTTCTGCGCCTCATCGGGCGTGAGGTTCGGAAAGAAGAACGAGTACTGCTGCGGCGGGCCCACCGGGCGTACGACCTTGCTGGTGGTCTTGTTGCGAACCTTCACGCGGTTGGCAGTGACCGTGAACCCCTTCTTCTGCTTCTGGTTCCAGCTGCGCACCGTGACCTTGATGTCCTTGGCCACCGTCAGATTGCGCTGCACCGTGAGCTTCATGGCGTTGAACACCGGAGAGCCCATCCCGTCCGCCGGCGGCTGCCAGCGCAGCACGTAAGGCGTCTCGACGGCAGGATCCGCTCTGGGCTTGAAGTGCAACTCCCGGCCGGTCACGTAGACGACATTCCCCGTGACGTTTGCCAGATAGGTCAGCACGTCCCACTGCGGCCGGTCGTCCTGTATCGCTACACGGTCGATCTGGTAGTAGCTGCCGACAGTCCCCTGGGTGTCGGTGACGACCGGCGTCAGGCCGTGCTCAGCGGCCAGCTTCTTCGCAACGTCCGAGGCGCTCAGATTCTGGTATTTCTCGATCGTCTTCGTATCGATGAACCGCGCGGTCAAGTCGCGCCCGGCCATAACGATCTCGTCGGCGATCGGATCGATCTCGATGTCATCGACGAAGCCGACCAGCAGCGACGCCAGGTCCTCGCGCCGTGCATTCGCCGGGTCGGCCGGGTAGCCGCACAGGATCTCGATCTCGATTTCCGTTTGCAAGGACCACCAGTTCCAGTCGCGATTGGCAGCCTGCTCGCTGAGGCAGAGGGTCAAGCGGAACGTGTCAGCGTGATAGAGCGTGTTGTTGTCCACCTCGAAGCTGTCGACGCCCGCCAGCCGCTCTCCATTCGCGAACACGGCGACGCGCGGCGCCGTCGCGCTCGATACCGCTTCGCCGCTCACTGGCCAGGCACTCCGCCCGAGTCCTGCGGGTTCGCCGGGATTTTGAGCGCCTGGACGCCGCTAAGGACCATCTCCTTGATGCCCGAGGCCTGAGCGATGGCTGGCCAGCGGGTCGCGTCGCCATACTCCTCGGCCGCGACCCCGAACAGCGTGCCACCCGCAACCTGGCGCTCGCGCGTCGAGCTCTGCAGGTTGGCGGCGCTGACGTTGCGCGCCATCCGCGTCACAACGCTGCCCATGCCGAGCAGCACCGGGTACTGCGTGGTCGCGCGCACCTGGGAGGCCATGCTGATGATCTGCGCCGGCAGCGGTGTGTTTGGAAGCACCCCGCCGACGACGCCCACCGACATCACGGTGTTCTGCACACCGGCAGTGAGTACCGTCACCCGCGAAGTCACAGCGGAAATGGCGTTCAGCACCCCTGAGACCGTCGACAGGCTAGCCGAGGCGAAGCTGCGCACCCTGCTGACTGCGGAGGCGACTGCGCCGATCGCGCTCGTGAGCACACCGTCGCCGATTTCCGGGGCCATGCCCACCATCCAGTCGGCGTCGGCCTGGATCGCCGTGTCAAAGCCAGGCGGCGGGATGTCCTGCACCGGCTGGCTGTCGTCGGACACGACCTCGAGCGTGATCCGGTAGCCGACCTTGTAGAAGCGCTCGACGGTGTACTCGAAGCGCTCGATCACCACCGTGTACGTGTTTTCGAAGAACGTGAGCAACAGCGGATTGCCCCGCACGCGAAGGAAGTCCAGGCCCTTCGCACGCTCCAGCGCAGTCTCGCCCAGCATCAGGCCGCTCCAGCCGATCGGCGCGTGGTCTGCACCCAGTGCTTGTACGTTGCGCGCGCCCCCCGGGAAGTTGTGCTTGGCCAGTCGTTGGGAACCGCCCAGCGGCAGCGACTCGGGGATCTCTAGGTTGGAAAACTCGAATACCGGCGTTTTTGTCGCTTTATCGCTCAGCAACAGGATCGTGTCTGCCATTTCAACCTCCCGTCGCGATGTCAAAGGCGCGGAGCGACATCCGGCCGTCGGCGGTGCGGGGGCCCGTGCTCGGCCGCTGCAGCTCCTTGGCCTGGTGCACGCTGAGCGCCTTGCCGACGGCACGACCGTCCAGCATGACCGTGCTCTCGACCTGCACCATCTGCGCGCCGGCACCGCGGATCATGGGATTGCCGAAGGCCGCACCGCCGCCGTTGGAAGCAAAACCGCCAGACTGAGCGCCGGGCGCGCCGTCGACCTTCTTGTCGAATCCGAACAGGCCCTTGTAGAAACTGCCCGGGCTGCGGTATGCCTCGATGAACGACTTGACGCCAGGGTTCTCCATGAAGCTGCCAATTCCGCGCAAGAAGTTCGCGCCATTGGTCAGCAGATTCGAGAATGCCGGCAGGGCGGCGGTGCCGAACTCGGTCTTGAAGTTGGTCCAGGCGGCGATGAACTCGGCCTCCTTGCCGCCCAGCGTCTTCTGCCATGCGCCCACCGTCTGCTCGGCTCCCATGGCGCCCCTGATCAACTTTTGGTCGCGCAGGGCCTGCATCTGCTGCGTCGTGAAGTTGGCCGCCATGTTGCTGCCGGTGCGGTTGGAGATCAGGTTGTTCGCAAAGGCGATGATTTCCGAGTCGGTGCGCGCGCCCTTCTTCTTTGCAGCGTCGACCACATAGGTCATCAGCCATTCGCCGGGGTTTTCGCGCAGCAGTTTTTCACCGACCACGCCGGTGATCTGCACCGTCTTGTAGGGCTTGCCGCCCACGTTTCCATGCTCGACAGACCCCAAGGTCGCCAGGCCGGCGTCGGCCAGGGCCGCCATCGTCTTCTTCGTCGTGCGGCCTGCGACCAGGTTCTGGTACAGCGACATGAGGGCGTTGCCTGTCGTCGCCCCGCCCTGCTCTTGCGCCAGCGTGCCGAGCATCATGATGCCTTCGTCGTTCAAGCCCTTGAAGGCCGCGCCGCCGCGCTTGGCCATCTGCTCAAGGTCGGAGAACTTCAGGGCGCCGCCAGACCCGGTCACCATGCGCTGCGCCAGGTTGAGGCCGCGCATGAAGTCCTGGGGCGAGTCCGTCAAGCCGCGCATGTCGTTGAACCGCATGAGCGAGCGGGCCGCGCCTTCGTCGATCGCGCCGATCTTTCCGCCGAACAGTCCAGAGTTGGCGGCGTTGATCTGGGCGATCATCGGCGCGAGCTTCAGCGCGTTCGGCATGCTGCCGAACATGCCCACCGACTCGCGCACCGTGTCCATCAGGTCTTTGCTGGCCACGCCGAAGACTCGACTGCCGCGTGCAAACTCGGTCGCCTGCTTGTTCACCTCTGCGCCGAGGTTCAGCGTCTTGAAGCGGGTATAGGCCGTCTCGTAGTCGCGGGCGGCCTCGTACAGCGAATGCCCGCCGTAGATCCCGCCGGCGGTCAGCGCGAGTGGAAGCATCGCACTGCCAGCGTGCATGCCGATGCCGCCAATGCCGATACCGCCGGCGCCCATGTGGATGTTGCCGCCATACAAGCCGCCCGGATTCCGGCCGCGACTGACGCCTGTGCCCCCGCCCCCACCAGCACCGCCACCTCCACCGCCACCGCCCGGGATCACGCGAGGCCCTCCCCCACCTCCACCGCCTCCCATGTGGGGGGCGATCACGGGCATCGACGCGGAGGTTGCGCGGACTGCCGCCAGGTGAGCCTGCAGCGACTGCGCGCTGCGCGTGGCGCGCTCCAGCGCGATTGCCGAGGCATTGCCTGCAGCAGCGACCGCTCGCAGGCCAGCAGACTCCTGCCCGGCGAGTCGCAGCGTAGACTTCAACTTCGTCGAGAGCAGCTCAAGCTTCTCCATGTCGCGGGCCAGCAGGGCGAGCTGGGGCGACACGAGATTGTTCAGTCGCAGCGTGACACCGACGGCATAGGCTTCAAACATCGGACTGCCCTAACTTGAGAGGTTTTCCATGCGAATGAGCATGAAAATTCGAATGCATGAGTGGCTGGCCGACCGCCTGAGTTGGGTGCAATACCCGGATCTGCGCAAGGAACACCAGCGGCAGCGGAACCCGCGGCCCTCGCTCTGGTGGCGGTACAGGCGCATGACGTGGCGCCAGGTCGGCTGGTTCTGGTTCGCGATTTTCTGGAGCATCGTCTCGCTCCTCGCCCTCATAGGTCCTGGAGAGTGATTCGCGGCTTGCGCCAGCCGATTCCCGATATCCAGGCGACCAATGTGCGCGCTGCGAGCGGCGCCACCGTCTTCTTCGAATTGAATCCCGCGGGTCCCAGCACCGGGCGCGGCGGGATCTTCGAAGTCCCCTGCTCCTGGTAGAGCATCACGGGGTCCGGACTCGCCACCACACCCTCATTGCCCACCGCAACGGCAACGACGGATTCGCGCAGGCCGCCAGTGCGCAGTAGCGGGTCGTCGGGCGTGAAGCCCTTGCGCAGCCGATCGTCGACCGTCGATGGCGCAAGGTTGGCCCAGGCCGGGAATCCGCCCTCGCCGTCCTGATAGGTTCCGAAGCGGCTTTTGGCATCGGCCTGGATCGCCTTCACGCCTTCTTCGGTGATGTGGCTTGTCACGGCCTCGCCGGCAATAGCCAGTCGCGCGAAGTGCGCACCGAGTGCGCCGAAGCTATCAAGTTGCATTGCTCGGCTCCTTCCAGCCCATCGAGTCCCAGTCGAACGTGCCGCCTTCCATCTCGGCCAGCACGATGCACATGGCCGTGCGCGTCACGTCGTCCATCTGGAAGGCCACGTCGAACGGGACGTTGTGCTTGATCAGCCACACGCATTCCCGGAAGACCGTGGCCTGACCTAGTTTTTTACGGCGGCCTTGTCCTTCTCGGGGTCTGGCGTGCCGAAGTGCTCGTTCACGCCGTTCATCACCGCGGCGACGCCATCCTCATCGAGTCGTTGGATCAGCGCGTCGAACTCGAGGCGTGTGGTGCCTCGGGTCACCGGCTCACCGTCGATCGCGACCACGTAGAGGATTGGAAAGACCATGCCCATGAAGACACTGTTCGCCGCGGCCGCGCCGCCGAGCATCTCGACGACCTTGAACTGCGCGAGCACCCCGGGCCGTTTCAAGGTGATCTTGCGACCGTCCGGCGCGACGACCGAGGCTTCGAAGTTGGCGGCTCTGACGACCTGCGTAGACGGCAGTTCGTCGCGCATCGTGACTTTCAGATCGCTCATCAGGACACCTTGAGCCGGCGTGCGGCCATGAAGCTGAGCTTCTGCTTCACGAGCTGGTTCGCCACCTTGCTGCCCGCGTCCTTGAAGTCGAACATGACGCCGACATAGCGGAACTGGCTGATCGAGCCATCCGGCTCCTGGATCGTCTCCATGATCGTGCCCGGCAGGATGTTCACGCCGTTGTAGAAGTCGGCTTCGATCTGCGCCCAGTAGTCATCGAGCCGACTGTTCAAGCGATCGACATCCAGGCTGCCTTGCCAGCCGTCGGGGAACACGCCATAGCGCGTGACACCGTCCATCCCCTTGCTCGCGGTGTTCGTGGTCACCGGCGCGCTGGTGAAGTTGGTGATGGCCGCCGCACTGATGACCAGAAGGCCACGCGAGGTCATGAAGTCGAGCGATACGTCGCGCCCGACCGTTTGTCCATTCATCGGCATGTGCTTCTCCTGTTACGCCGCAGCGATGGTTTGCTGGCGCGCGACCTGCACCGATTGGCCGCCCTCCAGATTGATGAGGAACTTCTCGATGACCGACAGGTAGCGGACCTTCACGTCGGCCTGCAGGTAGCCCAGGGCCTGACGGTTCGGCGCGTTGTTGCTCAGGTCGCAGATGACGCTGAACTCGTCGACCATGTTCTGGTCGACCATCGCCTGCAGGAAGGCAGAGAGCGTGGCAGTCACCTGCCGGCGAACGGGATCGTTCGGATCGAGCGACTGCAGCTTGCCGACGAAGAGACCCATCCCGGCGTTGAACGTGTACGCCAGGTAGTTGGTCATCCGTGTGTAGTTGTCGCCGCTGATGACCGGGTTCGTGCTCGAGTTGTGGCCCAGGCGCGCCCCGAACATGTTGCCGGCGGGGATCGGGTTGCAGATGAGATCGATGTTCGCCTGGAACAGGGCCTGCAACTCGGCCGCGCCGTACACCTGGTTCAGCTGGCTGCGCTGCGTCCCGACGATGCCGAAGAGCGGCTTGTTGAGCGACGACTGCTCGGGCGACAGGTTGGCCAGGCGGCCAGCCGAGAAGCCCTGCGGCGACACCAGCCGGGTGATCTGGGCCACCGGGTCCGCCCAGAGGATCCAGTCGCCGTGCAGCAGCTTGAACGGGTAGGCGTCGATGCCGGCCGAGGCCTTGACCGTCAGGGCGTTCGCGATCGTATCGCCGGCCGGGCCGACGCCGATCATGTAGACGCCTTCGGAAAAGCCGAATGCGACCTGCGTGGTCCAGGTGCTGGACGTGTCGCAGTCGGCCAAGACTCCGATCGATGCGCCGGTGCCGCGCAGCGCGTACATGCCGGTGCGCGTGCCGGTGTCCAGGCCCACCAGTGCAGTCGCGGCGATCGCAGCGCCATCGGTTCCGCTCGCCAGGGTGTAGTTCGCGGTTGCCGGCGCGGTGACGCCGACGCCGGCAGAGGCCACCACCAGCTCGGACCGGCCGCGCAGACCGTTCTGCCCGTTGTTGATCGCCGCCGCCATGTTGACCCACAGCGCGTTCCCAGTGCCTGCGACGTTGTCGAAGACCTCGGGCGCACGGCCGGGCATGCCGATCGTGATTCGCGAGGTGTTCGCGGCGCTGCCTGGGGCGACCGAAGCCACGATGCTGTTGCCGAGCGATCCCGTGTACCTCGCCGTCAGCGTCAGGCAGGTGGTCAGGATCGCGATGCTGGCCGCGACGTCGGTACCGTCGGTGACCCGCACGCCGCGGAAGTTCGCAGCGCCCTGCAGAACGGCCGTGGCGATGATCGTCCCCATGTCGTACTTGCGGTTCTGGATCGCGCTGAACTGCAAGGCGTAGTCCGCCATGCTGCCCAGGATCACCGGCGAGTTGACCGGTCCCCACGGGGCCGTTCCGACCACGCCGAGGATGTTCGTGGGCACGCCGTTGAGCAGCTGTACCTGCGGCGGCACGATCTGCACGTACAGATCGGGGACGATCAGGGCCGTCGTGTTGATCGACCCCTGTTGAACTACGGGCATGAGAGCCTCCTATCAATTGGTGGGTGGGTTCAGCCGCGCTTGCCGGCCTGGGGCGCTTCGGTCGGCGCGGACGCCACCTTCACGACGCTGCCGGGGTGGCTCTCGAGCACGCCCTCGATCTCTCTCGCGTCGGTGATTTCGTCGCCCGGCTTGTGATCGCCGAACGCATGGGTTACTACGAGCTTCATGTGAGCCTCAGTGGTTGATGACGGGGAGCGGGGTCGCCGTCGCGTCGACCACGACGTAGCGCCGTGTCTGCACGATCTGGACGGTGGTGTCGGTGCGCGTGACGATCGTGGGGTAGTCGATCGCCAGGTGGATGTCTCGGCGGAAGATGCCTTGCTTCTGTTCGCTGTCGACCTGCTCGCTGCCTGCGCCCTCGACAGTCGCGTCGGTACCGTCCGGCAAGTCGAGTCGGTTCTGGTCAGCCAGCAGCGGGTAAATGATCGTGGCGAGCGGCTCGCGATGGTCGAAGCAGTCGGCCCAGATGCTGACCGTGAAAATCCGGGTCTCACGCGAGACTTCCTTCGCGCTGACGCCGTTCGAGACGATCCGCGCGATGACGCGGTGCGAACCCGGGATCGTGACGACGGCGCCGGCTGCCAAGGCCGGCTGGTCGACGGTGATGAGCACTGCCAGCGCAGCGGCGATGGTGGCAAGCGTGTCGCCGGCTTGAACGCCGTACGCATAGTCCTTCCCGTCGATGATGAGCGCTACCGCCTGCGGCGTACTCACGGTGCCCGAGAGCGTGAAGGCGGCGCCCACCACTACGGCCGAGAGCGTTGGCGCCGGCGCCACCGGCTGCTGCCACTCGGGCATGCGGCGGGTTGTGATCTTCGTCTTCGCGGTGGGCCACACCGACACGTGCGCGATCTGTGCCCTCAAGTCAGTCTGCAGCTGCGCCGGATCGGGCCAGCCCTGGTAGATCTTCGCCTGCACGCCTCCCACCGGCGGCTGGCCGGTACCGTTCGGGTAGACGGCCGCGGCAATGACGCCGACCAGGACGTCGGCGACTTCGGTGAGGTCGGCCATCAGGCGTGCGCCTCTTTGACTGCCATGCGCCAGCCCAGCTCACTGAGCTCGCACGTGTCGGCGATGAACCGGCGCCCGAGGTTGTCGAGCAGGATGTCGCCCGCGCGCAGCACCACCGGCACCGTCTTCGGCAGCATGATCTCGAAGCCGCCATTGGCCACCGCCATCGGCAGGTGGGTGCCCGTGGCCTGGCGCCCACCGATCAGGATGGAAGCTGGCCAGCCGGCAACGAGGTTCCCGCCCAGGTCGAGCGTGCCGAGCGCAGCACTGCTATCCGAGATGCAGACCCCGCCGTAGCCCTGCACACCGGTGCCCGGGTCCGCGGCGGGTCGCAGCAGCGCCACGCGGTGATTGCATCGGATGGCCTGGGCTGGCTGCAGGAACGAGCTCAGCGCGTAGATGTAGACCTCTTCCGGACTGATCAGATAGTCGCCGGGAAGCGCTGGCGTGTCCGAGTTGAGCATCACGAGCCAGTCGGCGTTTCCGTGGCCCTTGGGGTTGCGATATGGATACGCGAGCGTCGAACCGAGCATGTTTGCCATCGGATTGGCCGCCGAGTTGGAGCGCACGACATCGAAGCGACGCCCGTGGACGGCCAGCTTCTTGTCGATGAAGCGCGGAACGTTCGCAACAAGGCTCATGGCGGATCAGACGACGACGATGGCCAGGCCGAGGCTGCGCGAGATCATCACGGGCGCGAGCAGGTCGAGGATGACCGTCACGATGGGCCGGTTCGGGATGGTGCCGTCGGCCGGAGCGAAGTACTCCTCTTCCCACGGACCTGCTTTCTCGCGCTTGACCTGCTCTGACGGCACGTAGTCCGGGGTCAGGCTGCCGGGCGTCACCAGTTCGCGCAGCGCGGCCTCGTACGTGGCTTGGCGCACCTCGATGGGCACTTCGGCATCGCCGATCGTGTTGCCCTCGTAGTCGACGGCGCCGGTGCGCGGCCAGTCGAGCAGCTGCGCGCGCCCGCCGGCCTTGGAACCGGGAAACATGGTCACCCAGGTGCCGTTCTTCAGCTGCTTTCGGCCGACGGAATCGACGTAGATCGAAGCGCGCAGCAATGCCGCGTCCTTGTCAATCGTTCGGCCAGTCCAGCCCGCGTTTCCACGGTCGGCGTGGTAGACGTCAGCCTCTGCGACGGTGCCGTAGAAGTCGGGCATGGGCGGCCTTTGAATTGGGAGGGGCAGCCGAAGCCGCCCCCGTGGCTTACTGGCCTGCGGCCTTCTTCTTGGCGTCTTCCAGGATCACAAGCAGATCCGGGGTCTTCGCCTTCTTGTCGTAGGTCGCGCCGACCTTGTCAAGCTCCGCGAACAGCGCAGTGCGCTCTTCAGCCTCCGACTCAGCACCGGTCTTCTTCACCGGCTTCGCCACGGAGATGGCTTCGGCCTTCAGGAAGTGCTGCACGGGATAGCTGTCCTTGACGGTGTCCCATTCGGCGACGTGCTCGGTGGAGCCCGGGCCGATGTGGGTGGTGCCCACCACCATGGGATTGGCGGTGTTGTTCGTGACTTTCATGGTTGTGGCTCCTTAAATGCCGTCGAGGTAGCGGATCGACTGCGGCTTGCGCACGTCGAGGCCGCCCATGCGGAAGATGCCGGGCACTTCCCAGCGGATCGGGCCGGCCTGGTAGACCGGGAGGAACCGATGCGGCATCGGGATGTGCGCCTTCAGCACGCTCGGGTCCTTCACGTACGCCACCGCACGCGCCGTCGAGCCCGCACCGGCGGTCAGCAGACCGTAGATGCCGCGGATCGTCAGCGGGCGGCCAGTGGTCATCGTGTAGATGTTCTGGCGCATGAAGAAGCTCAGCACCGTCTCCGTGGTGTTCGGCATCACGTCCTGCGCGAGCTGCTGGAGCTTCTCAAACGGCAGCAGCAGCGTGTCGGCGATCGACGTGTACAGCGTGCCGGCATAGGTCGGCATGAGCACAGCGTTCAGATCGGCGATCTTCTGCGCGGGCGTCGAGGTTGCCCAGTTGCCGGTCGGTGCCGTCACAGCGGTCACGCCGCTGTTGTTGATCAGGCCCTGGAAGCCCTTGGTCGCATCGCCGCGCAACAGCACGCCGTCGACCATCTCCTCGTAGGCCCGGCGCGCTGCGGCCGCGTCTTCGGTCGGCAGGCTGATACCGAGCATCTGCGCCTGGCTGATCTCTTCGAGGCCGTAGCCGTAGCCGATACCAGCGGTGTAGACGCTGGTCTCGTACTTCGTGCGCTCGCTGCCGGCGCGCGGGATGTCGTCGGCATTGCCGTTGATCCAGCCGGCCTTGCCGAACTTGTCGCCCGAGTAGAACGTGACGGTCTTGACCCATTCCGGGGCCGAGGTGTCGACCGGGATCAGGTCCTGGTACTGGATATCGGCGTAGACGATCTGATTGACCGCGCGCTCGATGTAGGTGGTCTGCGAGAGCACGAAGCCGAGGGCGGCCTGTGCGTCGAGCAGCTTGATGGGGGTGGGCATGCTGTGTGCTCCTTACTTGATGAAGACGATGGCCAGACCACCGATGCCGGACGCGGTGTCGAATCGCGCGCCGGGGATCAGGAAGTTGGCGGTGGCCACGTTGGTGAACAGGCCGGCCGGCGTGAGGTAGACCGGATCGCCGGCCACAACGGCGACCGAGGCGGTCACCCAGATCGGACCCTTCTTCAGGACCCGAGCCGACTCGTAGCGCGAGTACAGCTCGCCGGTCAGCACCGAGCGGTCGCGCGTGGTGACGCCCAGGAAGCCGGTGCCGGCGTAGGCGATGCAGCCCTTGTCGGCCGCGCCTTGGGCGACAGGCACGCCAAAGGCGACACCCGCGACGGTTTCCACCGTGCGCGAGATCAGGTCGGCCTGGGTCATGTCGGCGACGTGGCCGGCCTTGGCGGCGGGGATGTTTTGCACGTAGGTGCTTTGGACTGCGGGCATGACTTAGCCCTCCTTCTTGCCGTTGGTGCCCTTCCAGGCGTTGGTGAGGCGTTCTTCGTAGGCGGTCTGGCCGTTGTCGTTGGCGCCCGGCGCCCGTGCGGCGTCGCCCAGGGCCAGGCGAACCGGATCCTTGGCGGCGTCTTCGAGCAGCACCTCGAAGCGGGCCTCGATGTACGCGTCGGACTTGTCCTTGATGGCGGCATCGCCCAGCTTCGCGACCACGCAGGCCTTGCGGATCTCGGCCTCGCTCTTGCCGGCGTAGTCGGCATCGACGATGGTCTTCGCGTTGCCGATCAGGTCAGCGCGGGCCTTCACACGCGCATCGACCTGGGCGTCGGTTAGGACCTTGCCCTTCAGGCCGTCGATCTCCGCGTCCTTCTTGGCCAGCTCGGTGTCCTTCGCGGCCAGCGCACGAGAGTGCGAGTCGGTCAGGGTCGTGGTTTGAGCCGCGGCGTCGGTCAGCTGGCGCTGCAGCTTTTCGATCACCTGGGCACCTTGCTCGGTGGTCTCGATCGAGAGGCCATCGACAAGGATTTTTCGCGTATCAGCCATGTCATGGCCTCCTTCTGGGTTGGCGCGCGGGTTGAAAGACGCATCGGCGGCGCGCTGATCGACGATACGCAGCTCATTCCCGCCACGAGCGCGGTGCTCGAGCGAGAGGTGATTCATGTGCATGGGGCCGAGGTAGGCGTCGTAGCGCTCGCCCTCGGGCGAAATGCCGTCCTGGAACACGACCTCGGCTTCGTAGCCCATCGAAAGCTCACGCTTGCCGGTCTCGTAGTCCTCGATGGCCGCGGCGTCCATCAGCACCATGGGCACCTGCACGAACTGGCCGTCGCGCATGACCTCGGAGCCGGTGCTGCCGATGGCGACGTCCTTCCAGTTCTGCGAGTTCACGACGCGTGACGGCGGGTGCCCGTTGGTCATCGGCCGGTGCGCATAGGAATTCATCGCGTCGACGTGGAACACCGACTCGGCAGGCCGATAGACGCTCACCGTGGCCTTGTCGCGGAGTCCATGCTTGTTCTCCGGGTCGACCTCGCTGCCCAGATAGGTCTGCATGCCGGTGCGCGCGACGCGGGCCACGGCGACCAGGTACCCATCCGCCGTCCGGCGCACACCGGAGACGCTTATTGCATCGCTGAATTTCATGAGATTGCCTTCGCTTTCCAGTCTTCGTCGACCTCCGCGAAGATCTCCGGGCCGAGCACGATGCGGCCGCGGTACGGCTCGACCTTCGACAGTTCGACGTCGCCCGCTTCGTAGGTGATGGAGATGTGCGGCTGGTACTCGGGCCAGTCCCACGATGCGCCTGCCTCGCGGATCGCCATGTGACGCCAGGCCAATTCGCTCGAGTTGAAGAGCAGCACCGTGGCCTCACCGAATTTTTCCATGAGCCGCGCGCCGCCAGGGCTGACGTTCAACGTGCCCTTCGAATCGCCCATCCAGTTGTCGCCCACTGCCATCCAGTCCACAGGCTCGCGGCTGAAGGCGATCGTCACGTGCAGGTCAGCCGCCGCCAGCGTGGCCTTGAAGCCCTGCGCCCTCGCCCACTTCAACAGCTCGGCCGCATTCGTGACCTTGCGTGAGACGTACAGCGTGCGCGGCGCGGCGTCGGTGACCTTCTTTTTCACCGTCTTGCGCGGCGCAGGCGCTGCGCCACCAGCAGCTGTCGGTACCGGATCTTTCGGAACGTCGCGGCCGTGCGTTTCAAGCGCCGCCTCCAGCCCCGGCAGCACGCTGTTCTCGACCAGCAGGTTGGCCGCGGCTTCCGACAGCGCCTCGGGTTTGAACAGGTTGGCGTCCTTGAGCGTCTTGATCGTCTCGGCGACCTCCTTGCCCATGGCGCTGCGCTCTGCGGCGGTGGGCTGCCAGAGCGTGTTCCAGATGTAGTGGATCTCGCGCGGCCGCACGCCCAGCGCTGAGCGAATCAGGCACTCGTCGGAAATCTCCATGGCCGGGCTGACGTCGAGCTCCTGCATCGACTGAATGCGGTCGTAATAGTTGCGGGCGTCGCTCTCGCCGGTGGCGCTGAGCCCCGCAGGCGATTGGCCGAGCAGGCGAGTTGCCGGGATGTCGCTTGCGCCGGAGACCGCCTGCAGGAACCGGTCGATGACGTCAGGCAGAGAAGTGAACGCCGCCGACTTTGTTTGGTACTCCTCCTCCTTGTCGAGCAGCAGCATGCCGTTGATGCCCTTGGCGGCCGCGGCAAGCATCAGGCGCTCATGGATCAGCTTCGGGTAGTTCGGGTTCGACTCCAGCATCGCCATGAACTCGGGGATACGGATCACGTCGACCTTGGCCTCGAACACCAGGCTGGCGACGTTGGCCATCGTGCTGTCGGAGTGCGACACCGCCTGCATGACAGCAGTCAGTACCGAGTCTCCCCAGCCCTGGTGCTGCGTCATCGTCGTCTCGGGATCGGGCAGCGGTGCGCCGGGAAACAGGATCAGGCGCGACGGATGGATCTTGACCACGCCCGTCGCCGACGACAGCGTGAAGTCCTTCGGCTTGCCGAACCCAGGCTGCAGCACGTCCCGCTCGAGCTCGCCTGCCTGCAGCTGCTTGCAGGTCATCACGGCCAGGTACTTGAGGCCGCCGCGTCCGATGTTGCCCGGCACGATCGCGCGCTCCGGCCGCCGGTCAGCTGTGCCCAGGAAGATCGCGGCGCCGCCGAAAAGCCGCGCCTTGATCATCGCGTCGCGCACCTTCGAGCGCAGCTGCAGGCGTCTCTCCTCAGCCTCGATCTTCTCGACCTGCTCCTTCTTGGCCTGCCAGGCGCGCCACCGGCGCGTGGCGTCCAGGGCGGGGATGTCGACGATCTTCCGCGGGAGCCAGGCGCCGCGGTAGGCATTCATCGCCTGGTCGTCGGTGAGGATTGGCAGGCCATAGAACGACGCTGCTGCCTTGTCGCGGTCGGTGCCCAGGTTGGCAACGACGTTGACCAGCTTGTCGTTCACGACGGTACCGGCTGTCTTTCGAGTTGCCATTTATGAGACTCCAGCGAGCGAGTACTTCTGGATCGGGAAACGCTTGACCAGGAAGTAGCCGATCGCGTCATTGGGGTGGTCATGGCCGGAGGTCTTGTCGGGCTCACCGTTCGGCCCCCAGGCCTGCTGTTCCTGCGCCTCGGTCAGCGCCGGGCAGTTGTCGGTGTTCACCAGCCAGCGCCGCTCGCCCTTGGCGTTCAGCGTCATCGCGTCAACCGCGTTGATGCGGTCCTTCACGGCCGGGTTCGAAGAGTTCACGCTGATCGTGAAGCCGGCCTGGCGCAGGATGCTGAGGTCCGACTCGCTCGCGTTCTTGCTGCTCGTGTTCTGGCCGCTCGCGTCGGGATAGACCGTCACGATGTGGCCCTTGTCGATGTAGCGCTCCTTCAGCGTGGCAGCCATGCTCGGCGTGTCGCGCACCTTCGTCAGCTCCTCGAGCGTGCGCGGCAGCCCGCCACGGATCACGCTGACCTCCGCCGTCATGTTCAGCACGTTGAAGTCCATCCCGACGTGCAGCGGTTCATTCGCCCCGATGCGCTCATCCGTGTGGTTCAGCGTCCGATCGAAGTTCGGATAGATGCTGCCGCTGGTCAGGTTGGTGAACAGCCCGCGGATGTAGGCGGTGATGAGCTGCGGCGGGTAGCTGGCCAGGAGCGACGGGATGTAGTCGGCCGGCAGGTTCTTCGCGTTCTCGTACGTGCTCGCGTGGATCAGGCCGTAGAGCGTCTCCAGCTCGGGCTTGTCGCGGACCGCCTTCACGAACTGCTGGTAGACGAACTTGAAGCCCTCGGGCGTGGTCGTCACGTCGACGCCGTTCTTCAGGCCGTCGAGGTTGTAGCGCATCCGCGCGATGATCTTTCGCCAGGCCAACTGCGCCTTCTCCGTCTTCATGACGTCGAGCTCGTCGATCAGCGCCTTGCCGATCTTGAAACCCACGATGTCGCCCGGCTTCTCCATGGACCTGCACAGGACCGTCGAGCGGTAGGTGCCGTTCGAGTAGAGGTGAACCTCCTTGTTGCTCTCGTGGATGTCGGTGGTCAGGCCCCAATCGAAGGCCACCTCGTCGATCGTCGGATAGAAGATGTCCCGGATCTGCGCATACGTGGGCGCGAAGTACCCGCTGTTGACCTTCGGCCACTCCCATGCGTGCTGGCAAAGCCCAGAGCCGCCGGCCCAGGTCTTGCCGCTGCCGAAGCCCGCGACATAGGCCCGGTACTTGTGGGGGAGCGCGAGGAAGCGGGCCTGAGGCCTATTGAGCGTCGGGCTGACTTGCATCTTCGACCTGCACCACGATGCGCACAGGCGTGACCGGCGTGTCCTGATTCGCCAGCTTGGTGAGGTCCTTGTTCGCCGCCAGCAGGTTCAGGCCGATCTGGCTCGACTCGTTCGCCATCTTGTTCAGAGCCGAGATCGTCGTCAGCGTCTTCAGCGAGGACTCGGGGTTGACCGGGTCCACCTTCTCCGAATGCTTGTGCGCGATGCCAGCCAGGCGGTGGGCCGTGGCGGCGCCGTAGTTGGCCGCGCTGGCGAGATGTTGAGAAATGTCGCGCAGCTGGCTTGCGAGGGTCACCGCCGACAGCTGATCAGCCACGCTGAGTTCGCGGATGGCTGCCTCTGTGTCGAGGATCTTGTTTGCCACCTCTTTGACAGTTTCGATTCGTTTCGAAACCTGCTTGCTAATGGCGCTTTTCGATACGCCGTACTCGCGGGCAAGATCAGCGGGCTTTTCGCCGGCCAGGATGCGCCGCTTCAACTCTTCCCACTTCCCTTCGCTGAGATTGGATGGACGTCCCATGGCAGCCTACGGGGTGATGGTGTCGGTCAACCGCAGCAGGACCGTGGCTTCGAGCGCGGGATTGAGGTTTGTGACGAGGAGCGCGCGAATCGTGCACACCAGTTCTTGCGAGCCCGCGGGAATGGCGCCAGCGGTGATCAGGACCTGTACGACCTTGGCGATGGGCACCACACGGCCATCCGGATACGTGACCGCAACATCGTTTGCGGCGGGCGTGCTGAAGGCCAGGCCACCCTGGTCCGCGGTCACAGCGGTGATCGACGTGATCGTCTCGCCCGGTGCCAGAAGCAGCGAGCAGTCGATGTCGTACTGGCGAGAGTCCGCCGTACGCTTGTCGAGCACCTGGCTCATCAGCTGCCGATGCGAGACGCCAGCGCGCCTGCGGCGATCGTGGGCGCCGGGTCACCGGTGCTGATCGACGTCTTGAGCGCACTCAGCGGGGCCCAATGCCAGAGATTGCCGACGGTCGCGGCGTCGTAGATCGCCACGGCCCAGATCGCACCGCCTGCAGGAACCCACTGGCCAGTTGGCGTCGGGAAAGTGATCACGCCGTTGTTCGACGTCTGGCCAGTGGTGCCGCTCGATGCGGTGGTGCTGCCCGCGGACTGGGTGCCGGCGTAGTTGGCCAAGGATGCGGCGACCGCGACACGCGCATAGCTGCCGCCGGTGCACTCGACGACAGTGCCGAGGTCGACTGCCGCGCTCTGCTCGGTCATGGACGCCGTGCCGTCGGCGATCACCTCACCCACCACGCCCGGGTAGAGCGTGCTCTGCGCCGCCGCCGTGGTGCCGGCCGCGGTCACCTTGTACAGGTGGATCACACCATCGTTCGCGGTGACGGCCACCGTGTCGTTGAGCGCGTAGGCGGTCGAATTGAGACGCCCACCCTTCGTGCAGGTCAGCAGGGCGTGGTAGAGCGTCGCCGGTGCACCCAGCGCCTGCGCGCGGAAGAGAGCATCGATCGTCTTGTTCTGTGCGAAATCGGAAAGTCCAGACATGCTTTTCACCTTTTCTCAGTAAGCCAACTCGACGCGCGGCGGGTGAGCCTGCGCAGTCGTTCTATCGAGGGTCCGCAACCCGGGAAGCGCTTATCGGCCAGCGGCCGTCAGCCGCGCGGGGCGCGAATCTACGAGCCAAACCGCCGATCGGGGATCGGTTATCCATGCAGCGCCGGGAAGAGATGACCGAAGCGTGAGATTGGCCTCACCTCGCGACGAAGTTCGGGCCGCCGCGCCGATGGCGATCTGGGTTGCGAGCACTGCCTGCGCTAGACCGAAAGTTCGCGCAGACGCAACGAAGCCCATCGGCGTTGTGAGCGCGGCACCTGCGCTGGCAGGTGAAAACGCAGCCCCCGATACACCCAACTCCGTCGCGATCGAACTGGTCGCCGACGATCGAGATGCAGCGCCCGCCGCAATCCGAATTCCTGTCTGCAGCGAAGCGAACGAGGTGCACTTGCTCGCAGCTGCCGCGCTGATCGCGGAGGCCTGCAGCACCGCGGCTATACCGGCGGAAGAGCTCGTGCCGGCCGCTTGAATTGCAATGCCGGTCCCCAGCGTTGCGCTGCCGCGCGCCGTGGTCGCGCCTGCGGCCACGATCGCATTCGGAGACGCCAGTACGCTGGCGGCGCCGCTGGGGGTCGTTGCCGCCGCCTGGATTGCAAGCTTTGTCGTTACCCCCGCACTCGCGCTCGATACGCTGGCGCCCGCTGCCTGCAAGGCGGCGCCGGTGGTCAACGTGCCCGCGCCAGTCGAAAGCGAGCGGCCTGTACCGGCGATTGCCTGCTTTGTCGTCAGCGTCGCCGCACTGGCCGTGCGCGAAACACCGGCGCTGGAGACCGCGACCTTGGTCGTAAGCGCAGAAGAAGCCGAGCTTGCCGAGCGCCCTGCTCCTGCAAGCGCAAGCTTGGTGGTGACGGCAACAGTGCCCGCCGACCCGGTGAAAGCATTGCCAACGAGTCCGCCGCCGGCAGCAGTCTCGACGTAGCAAGCCTTCGGCGTGAAAGGCGCCGGGTCCGTCCCGCCGAAACTCGCTATGTCGCAACTACCGGTCGTGCCGGTCATCGTCGCATAGCTGTACCGCGTGTCGGCGCCGAACTTGATTACGGTGCCGACTTGTGTGGCGAAGAATCCGTTTTCGTTCGCTACGAATGCGCCAGGCGTTTGCTCCGCGGGCTGGAAGCGACAGGTCTTTACCTGCCCACGGCCGGATCGCTCCCGAACTCCGCTTCGTTGCAGGTGCCCGTTCCGAGACAAATAGCTGACACCCAGGCGCCAGGGACGCCGAACTCCATGACGGTGTTCGGCGCAACACTGATCGCCTCATTCTCTGCCCAAGGATTTGCCACTCTAGCCTTAGGTCAGCGTGTGGTTCGTGCCATGCACCGGTTCGCCGCACTGGTGGACCTTCTGGGTTGCCATGCTTGATCCTTGCTCGTCTTGCTGCGCGGCGCTCAAGGCCGAGGGCCGGACACGCCGCCAGCATCCCAGGGAGAGAGGGTGTATAGCCGGCGGCGGACACGGGGCGCACCGTTGACCCGACGGGTAGGCGCTGCGGGTTGAGCTATCGGCAGACGGCAGCGGAGTGGGAATGCTGCATGCCGACGAAAGCGCTCGGAATGGGATTCGAAGCCCTCGGCCGCGCGCGCCCTGGAAATGTGGGTTGGCGTCTGGCTGTCATCAGGCGGCGGTCGGGGCGTGGTCATATGGGTCAGACCTGACCCGGCGCTGGCGTTTCCGCAGGCGCTTCGACATCACCCGGCCGGCTGTCACCGAAAGTGGTTGCAAGGGCGCGATTCGAACGCGCGATCTCCGGGTTATGAGCCCAGCGGGATGACCAACTTCCCTACCCTGCGGAAACGAAAAAGCCGCCTCGGTGGGCGGCTTGAATCTGGAGGCACCTGTCCATCGAAGGCGAACGCGCTGTGTTGCAAGCGTGACGGGCGATGTAGGCTGGTGCCGTTGTACGAGGCTCGACAGCTTCAGCAAGCAGTGAGGTCCTCGATGGGCGCGATTGTATGTAAGCGTTTCGAAACGTCAAGGCGCCTCGCGCGACTTATTGCTCGTTGCAGCCCCCATTGAGCAACGCGCCTGATTCAGGCTCTTTTCGATCTCGGACAGCATGCGACGCCCTTCCCACTCGTACGGAATCTGAGCGTCGCCGCTGCCCTTGCAGCTGCTACACGCGCGATTCGAATGGCGGTTCGTCCCGGGAATCACCTCCCACTTGCCGCCCCCGCACACCGTGCACGTGTGATGCAGCCACCAGCTGATGACGGCCGCTGCCTTGGTGTGCGGGTCCTGGAAGTTCCGCAGCCAGGCGTACTCGGCCATGAGCGCGCGCACCTCCGACAGGGTCTTCAGCTTCTGGAAGAGGACGCCGAGCTCGTGCATGTGCCACTCGTGAGCCTGGCGCTTCGCCGCCTCCGCCGGTGGCAGCAGGTGCACCACGCTCTTCGCATCCTTGAACACGACCTTGCCATCACGCACACCCTCGCGCGTGAAGACGTTGGCCAGCACCTTGACGGCGGCCGGCGCCAAGGAGCGCGGTTTCTCGGAGCCGTCCCACTCGCTCTGCAGACGCATGAGCGCTGTGCCGAACTTCGCACGGCTCCAGCCCGCGGCGATGATGACGTCCGCCACGTTCGGGCGGTCGAGTACCACCTTCATGTTGCTGGTGTTGATCGCGCTGCTGTAGCGCTCTTCGACGGTCGGCCGGTTTGTATCGTTCATCTCAATTCCGGTTCATGCCTGGGAATCTGGAAGTGCTCGCGTGAAGCGCCAGCCGCCCTGCGCGTTGCGCTCGATCGCTTGCTTCCTCGCCAGCGCTCGCAGATGCTCGAACGCCGCGTTGTTGCTTGCCCAGCCGAAGTGCTTCGCTATCGTGCGATCGGTCGGCAAAGAATCGTTCTCCGCTTCGAAGGCGCGCAGGAATGCCAAGAGCTCGGCCTGCTTGTCGGTGAGACCAATCATGTTTCGCTCCAGTGGGGAAGGTTGGCCGGCCACTGGCTGTTTGCAGTGATTCGGCGGCGGGTGTCAGCACCCCATGCCGGCTCGATTGCGCGCCGCGCAGACTTGCTGAACATGGCGCCTTGATCGAACAGGGCATGACAGCCTGGACGGCCCGGCTGAGGACCACAAAGCGGAAAACACAGACGATCGTCGGTCTTCGTTGCCATGCCTTTGCCGGTGTTCGGGTGCGCCGCCTGGCACGGGCCGCAGCCGCAGGCAATGCACGGCATGGCAGCCACGAGGCGCCGGTAGGCCTCGCTGCGGCACACGTCCATCTTTGCAATCGGAGACGCGTCATCGCTGATCCGGGAGATGACGCCCGAGCGCGCCATGCGCCGCAGTGGCGCGGCCGGCGGCGGGGCGTAGACGTTGCGCTTGAACCCTGAGCGGCGCAGCATCAGCCCTCCTCCTGCTCGGAGAACTCAACGCCCCACTCAGTAACCGCATGCGCCTGCACCTGCAGCAAGAATTCGGCGAACGCGTCGTCATCTAGCTCTTCCGTGCTGCGCCGACGTTGCCGCACCTTGACCTCGCCGGTCGCGCGCACTGTGTATTCCTCGAAGGTTGGCGGGATGAAGAGCTCAGCGAAGTAGTGCTTCCATGCCAACGGCACGTAGCGAATCTGCTGCCCCGTCAGCGGGTCGCGCATCCACACCTGTTCGGAGATGTCGCGCAGCACCGGGCCGTGGAACATCTTCCGCAGCTGGTGGCGCCTGTGGTCATTGACGCTGGTCCACTCGATCAAGGACTTCGCGCCCTTGGCGCTGTGCGGCTTGATGACCTGTTGCCAGAGCTCGGCGATGACCTGATGGCCCTGACGGGGGCTGCTGATGAGGCGGGTTTCAGTTGGCATGCCGACTCCCAGCTCCGCGTGTATGTTCTTGTCGCTTCGCTTCCATGTAGGCCTCGGACGCCGCTTCCACCGTGGCAAAAATCCCCAGATAGCGCCTCCTCCCGTTCGTGCTGATCTGAGCTACGAAGCTCCCCGATTCGTGCAGCGAGACACCCCTGTAGCCTGTCGCGTTGCGAATGCTCGGGCGCCAAATGTTCTGCTGGTTCTGCGCTGGCGTCGCTTCGCGCAGATTCGCGAATGAGTTTTTCCTCTTCTCGCCATCCACGTGGTCAATCTGGCCAACCGGCCATTCGCCGGTCATGAACAACCAAGCAAGGCGATGCGCGTAGTAGTCCTTCTGGTCTACGTAGATGCGCAGGTAGCCGCGTGTCGACATCGACCCTGCGACTTGGCCGACGTACTGCCGGCGATGGCGAAAGACGCCTGTCACTGGGTCGTAGTCCAGCAGTTCGCGCAGCCGACTCGCGGTGAGCGCGGCGCGCGGGCTGGTGACCAGGACGCTGCGGGTCGTCACGGCCGGATCTCCGAGATCCGGAACACGACGTTGCCGATGGTGATTCGCTGGCCGACGATGACGAACAGCGGTGGCACTCGGCGCTCGTCGATCTCGATCGGCATTGGGCGCCACTTGCCGCGGCCGATCGGCTTGAGGATCAGCATCACGCAGTGGTCCTCAAGCCCCAATGGGCGATGAGGATGCTTTCCGCTCGGTTGTGATGCTTGGCCAGCTTCAGCGACGTGCCGGACATCGCCGGGTACAGCAAGCGCGCCTTGGCAAGCGCAGCGGCCTTGTTCTTGTCCAGTGCGTAGAAGGCCTTCCACTTCTGGGGGTAGACCATCTGCGGCGGCATGCGCAAGCACTCGAGCACGGCCTCGATGGCGCCGAGCGTGCGCATCAGCGAGCCCTGAGTCTGCACGGCGTTGTTCTTGCCGCCCATGGTGCCGACCTGTTCGAGGAACACCTGCACCGGCTCGCCCGGTACCGTATGGCGCCGCAGCAGTTCAACCAAAGCGCGGCCGTCGATCTTGCGAGTCACCATGCCGTCGCCCGGCAGCTGCATCGTCGGCAGGTCCTCAACAACGCACGAACGGTGGTCGACGAAGGCCACTGCACCGGTTAACCCCGGATCGATACCGATGAATATCGTCATGCGAACCTCCCGAGGTCGAACACACTCCGCGCCTGCGTGAGGCGCGCGTGGCCAACAATCGAACCGTCCCCGGCATCGGGCGCGGACGGCGCTGCACAGGCCAGCATCTCGGCGCGGGTACGCGTGGCCCCTGCGAGGCGGTGCACGATCGGCCGCTGCCGGCCGTCCACGTACTCCAGGCGACCGCTCTCGCGCAGCCGTGCCGTGTAGGTGGCAATGACCGTGATGCCGTAGCCCGTGCGGTCGCAGACCACGCGGTTTGTGAGTTCCTCGTCGACGCCGAAGATGCTGAGGATGGTGTCGCCGATGCTCATGAGGTTTCCGCCTTCGTGTTGTTCACCTGCGCCAAGTCGCGCACGCACCGCGGGCAGCGGTACCGTCCAGTGATCTGCAGGCATGTCCAGGCCTTTGCCTGCGCCTCGCTCTCGTCCGCAACGTGGGCCCCACAACGATCGCAACAGCGGATCGGCTCGCGGGTCACCATCCCTCCACCTCTTCGGCGGCCGGCGCATTGAAGAACTCCATCGGTCCCTTGTCGTACCGGCCTACGAATTGCTGGCTCTCCGGCAGATACCAGAGCCCGATGTTTCCCTCCCAGCCTTCGCCGTTGCGCTGCTTGTCGACGATGAGCAGCGCGTCGACTTCCGCGGCATTGCGCTTTGCCGGCGCGGTGCGCTCCTTGGCCTTGTTGCGCCAAACGGCGATCACGTTGTCAGGCTGATCGGTAATGGCGCCGGTGCCCTTGAAGTCGTACTTCGTAGGCTTCGCGCCGTCAGTGGCGGGCTTCTTGACGTGGTGAATGAGGTGAATGTGAATGTCGTCGTCGCGCGCGATCGAGCAGAGCTCATCGACGAAGGCCTTTTGTCCGTTGTAGTCGTCCTCGCCGGCGACGCACTTCATCAGGTTGTCCACGAAGAACTGGGTGACGCCGAGTTCTTGCGCCGCGTAACGAGCGACAGCGCACACCTGCTTCCAATGCACCGTCCCCTGTTGGTCGTAGAGCCAGAGCCGTCTATCGGTCCAGTCACGGAAGCTCTCGTACTGCTCGAGCAGCGTCCGTCGCTCGGCAGGGTCGGCCATGATCTGTGGGTCGTAAATGCTGTGCCCGGTCCACTGCCGCCCCATGCGCTCCAGCGTCTTGATCGGCTTCATCTCGAAGCTGGCGATGGCAACCTTCTCGTCCTGTGCGCACAGCGACAGGCCAACCTGGCCCGTGACCAGGCTCTTGCCGCTGCCGTTCGGGCCGCCCCAGACGGTGACTTCGCCACGCCGGAACTGGATCAGCTTGTGCGTCTTGCCCCAGGGCATGAAAACCCGCTTCTCCCGGATCGGCGAATTGACCCGGTCAAGCAGCGCCTGCACGTAGACCGATGCGGACTTGACCTTCTGCTTGTGGTCGGTGACCTCCTCGTACCTGGCGAAGTCAATGTCGTCTTCAGAGAAGATTTCAGCCATGGGCCCTCTCCGGCTGCCGGCGGTGCAACACCACCTCGTTGTTGATGAGCGCGATGACTGCGCTCGCGTCTGCCGCCATCACAGCGTCGAACAGTCGATGCGCGCGCTCGGCACCGCGATCACAAGCGATGTGCACCTCAAGGTTCACGAGGCAGCGCAGATCCAGCGCGTGCGGAATGTCGGCGGCATCGATGCGTAAGTGAGCGTGGTACTGGCCATCGGCCGTGCTCGGGTGCAGGTGCCAGTCGCGCGCCGTGGCTCGGCTGTAGGCATCGTCGCTATCCGTGATCCAAACCGCGCGCGGCACGCGGCGTGCGCGGCGCATGGCGATGAGTTGCTTGTCGCCGGTCATACGAAGCTCCTCTGCTCGGGAGCGGCGTCACCGTCCTCCCACAGACGGCCGTTGAGATACGTGAGCGGCGCGGGCTCGAAACCCTCCTGCCACTTGCGGGTGCCCTTGCAAGCTTCGACGTGGGCGAGGATCTGGTCCGCAATGGGATCAAGCCCCTTGGCCTTCCACTTTTTCTCGCACTCGACCTTGCGGCTTCTGCGATCCGTGTTCGGCCACGCTTGCCAGAAATCGGCAAAGCGGACCCCTTGGGGGGTAGGGGGTATTCTTTCTTCTCTCTTCTTCTCTTCTCTGTGGTTACTCAGTAACGTTATGGCTCCGACTTCCGTAACGTCACGCTTTTCGCGCTCCAGGCGCTTCCGTTCACGGAACTCTTTCTGGCGTTCAGCGTTGCTTTTGGCTCCGGAAGAGCGTTCCTTCCCGACCGTGTTGTGCTCGTGGAAATTGGAGAACTGGACGCCTTCCTCATTGGGAAGAACCTCAATCCATCCAACTTTGGCGAGCGCGCGGCCGATGCCCGGAACGCCGCAGATCATGTCAACCTCCACCATGTCCGTGCCGTGCAGAACGCCGTCTTGCCCTGCGCATTCGTTGACGGAAGACCACAGCGGTAGTAACGCGCCTACCGTTACACGCGTTATGACAGGGAGGAGCTTTAAATTCGCGTCCGTTACGCAGGGTAACGCGGCAGCGTTATGCGTTACGTCACGCGTATCGCCGGCGAACCATGCCAGGAAATTGGGGTCTTGCAGCAGCGTCCTGGCGATCCGGATTACCTTAGGGTTGGCCAGAAGCGAGGCGCGCATCTTGATCCACTCACCGGCCATCAAGCCTCCCTTCCCGAGCTTCGGCCTGCATGGCGGACATCTGGCCGGCCAGGGCGAAGTAGCAACCGCCCTCCTCTTCCAGCTGCTGCAGCTGTGCAAGGCGCGCGGCGATCAGCGCGTTCTGCTCGGCGAGGCAGCGGGCGGCGCCTTCGCGATCACCGAGCGCCATGCAGATCTCGACGTCGAGCCCCTTTGCCAGGATCTCGTGCGTGCGTCGTTGGGCAACCAGCTTCTGCACGCGGTTCATGCTGCGAGCTCCTCGAGGTCGAACAGGCTGGGCATCGACGCCTCGCGCGACGCAGCCTCGCAGTACATGACGCCGTCGGCGAAATAGGCCGGGCTGAGCTCGCAGCCGCGACCACGCCGGCCGAGTTGGATCGCCCGGTACGGCACAGTCATTAGCCCGCCAAAGGGGTCGTAAACCTCATCGCCAGGGTTCGAGTACTGGGTGATCGCTCGATCCGCGATGTCGAACTGCATCGGGCACAAATGCATCTCGCGGCCGGCAGCCGACTGGGCGCCGTTGAGCGTGCGCATGCGCGTGACATCGGTCCAGACGTCGTCGTGCCAGGACTGCGGCTGCAGCAGCATGAAGGCCGTTGGCAGCATGCCCTTCGCAGCCAAGGCCTCGGCCAGTGCAACGTCGTGCTCGAAGTCGAAGACCTGCGTCAGCGAGTGCTGCTTGAAGAGCTTGAAGATGTCGGCGTGCGTCATGCCGTTGAGGTCTTCAGGCGTGAGCAGGCGGTCGCCGCTCGATCGCGTCATGCCGTGCGCGTCGAACTGCCATCGCGGCCGCGTGTACTCGCCCTTGTTCTTTACGACGGGCTCGTCTGCATAGCCGCGGCTGGGGTCGGATGGCGCCTTGCGGAAGATCAGCAGATACTCGTTCATGCCGAAGCCCATGCGTGAGCCGTCCTTGCATTGCTCCGACCAGCCCAGGCGGTAGGTCTGTGCGTTTTCGCGCACCACGTCCGTAACGATCGTCTTGCGGCCTACAAAGTGGAAGCCGTGCTTGCGGAAGCAGGCCACCGTGTCGAGGTCGAACGGGTATTCGGTCTGAAAGCCGACACCCTCGACCATGCCGCTCGGCACGATCCGATTCTTCACATGGATCGCGGCCACGCGGCCCGGCTTCAACACGCGCAGCAACTCCGGCACCAGATAGTCCATCTGCCGGAAGAAATGGGCGTTGTTGTCCGTGTGCCCGAAGTCCGCGTAGTTCGGCGAGTACTCGTACTGCGTGCTGAAGGGGATTGAGGTGAGGATCAAGCCGACGCTGTCGCTGGCCATGATCTTCGTCTCGGGGATGCAGTCGTTGTTGACGGCGACGTATCGCTCGCCAGTCACCTCGACGCGCTCCACGCCCATGGCGCGGGTGAGCACGCTCGCCATCGCAATGCGCGAAAGCCCGTATTCCCGAATGATCCCAGTCATTTTGAGCCTCAATTCCTTGTCTTGCTGCCACTTGCGTTCGAGGTTTCGGCGCACCTCGCGCTCGGCCTCCGTGTAGATCAGGTCGACGCGCACGGGGTGCGTTTGCAGGAAGCGCTGCACACGGTGGATCGCCTGGATGAAGTCCTTGAACTTGAAGCCGATGCCAAGGAACACTTCCCAGTGGCAATGCCGCTGGAAGTTGCAGCCGCTGCCGAGCAGCACAGGCTTGCTGGCCAGTTCCTGGATCTGGCCGTCCGAGAACGCGATGACCGCGGCCTCGCGCTCCTCCAGCTCCTGCGTTCCGTAGACCGTGGTGGCCGACGGCACCGCCTTCTCGATCGCGGCGCGCTCGGCCTCGAGGTCGTGCCAGATGATTCGGTGCGCTGCCGGGTCTTCGGCGCGGATCTCCAGCAGCTTCGCGATGCGCTGCGGCAGGCTCTCGCGCTTCTCGCGCGCCGCGTCGACCACGCCAATGGCCTGATGCTTAAACATGCGCCCTTGCCCGCTCATCTCTTCGCCGGCCTCGCTGTGATCCGAAGGGATCTCGTGCCAACGCACGTCGATCGGCGGCAGCTCGTAACCGTCGTCGCTGAAGGTCGGGTCGAGGTCCGACGGCCGCTGCACGAAAAGCGCCCAGCTCGCCATCCACAGCCAGAACTCGCGCTCCTTGTGCGGATGGATCGTGAGCTGATCGGCCTTCTCGCTGTTGCGCTTGAAGAAGCGCGTCTTGGCCTGGCCGATGTCCATCACGCCCAGGTAAGCGCAGTACGCGAGCAGCTCAACGTATTCATTCGGGCTTGGCGTGGCCGTGGCCACGAAGCGGTACGGCACGCCTGTGCCTCGCAGACGCTCAGTCATGCTGCGCCGGTCGTCGCCTGCAAACAGCGCCATGAATTCGCGGAAGGTCTTACTGCCGCCGAACCCGCGCAGGCAGTCGGCCTCGTCGAGGCTCACCACGGTGAACGCCTGCGGGTCGAGCTTCCCGTCACGCACCGTCTCGTAGTTCGTGAGGTAGACGCCCGCCGGGTCTGTGCACTCTGCCATCGAGCGCACGAACTTCAGCGTGACCGTGCGGCCCGGCAGCGCCGCGTGCCAGACGGCCAGCTGCTCGCGCTGCGCATCGGTGATGGCGGCGCTGTCGCCGGTGTTCAGCACGTGCGCGTCGCGCATGAATTCCTGGCGGACGCCCAGCGGCAGGACGATCAAACCCATGCCGCCGGCACGAGCGCGAACGATGCGAACAATCTCGATCTGGTCGAAGGTCTTGCCGAGGCCGAAGGCTTTGAAGATGGCGCGTCGGCCGCCCGCGATTGCCCAAACCACTGTCGCCAGCTGGTGCGGCTTCAGCAGCGGTTGACGTCGGCTGCATCGATGTCAAAGCCGAACGACGCCGCAAGTTGGACCTTGGACTTGAGGAAGTCGGCGTAGTCCATCACGCGACCTGCCTGGTTGCCGTGATCTCTTCAAGTACGGTCAGCTGCGCGTGAGCCGCGAGCCACTGCGACACCAGCGTGTTGCCGACATACGTCTCGAAGCGAGGAATGCAGTCACCCGGAAGGTTTCGACGCTTCGGCTTGTCATCGTTGTTCAGCCAGTCGCCCACGTGCTGTGCATAGAAGTCCATGGCTGCAGCCATATGCGCTGGCTTTGCTCCCTTGATCCGTCTCAGCGCCCAAGCGATCCGCACCGCATGGCGGTACGTTTTCGCTGCCCTCACCCACTGCTCTGACACGACACTCGGCGCGTTAAGCCGCCCCAGTAGGGGGAACTCCAAGATGTCCATCGCCTGCCTCGATAGAAAAAAATCAACGTCTAACCAGTTGCCTAACCAGTTGGCTCGGCGAAAAAAATGAGGGCCATGACGACGCGAAAAATCACGGCCTTTCTGATGTGCCCATCCCGCGCAACCGGCGCCAGCGGAGGCGGCCGACAGGCGCATGGCCTTGCGGGGGGACACATCAGGAAAGACGCGGACTGGTGCTCTTTGCATTCACTCGCCCTCGACGAGTTCGGGCTGTGGCTTGCAGCGCATCAGCCGCTGCATGGCGACAGCGTCGGCGAATGCCCCGACCGCGAAGGCGGACCAGAAGGCAGACCCGACCGCGAGCCCAGCGAGGTCGAAGGCGGCGATGACGACGAGATATGCAGCGAGCGACGCGCTCGCTACGAACAACGTGGCGGCGATGAACCACTCGACAGTCGGCGACATCCAGGCGCCTCAGAGGGATGCGGGCTGGGAGTCGGGAAAGGTCTTGACCTCGGGCTCGACAAATTCCGGCCAATAGTCGATCCAATCGATCGGCCGCAACGCTTTGCGCGTCACGCCTGTGAGGTTCTCGATGCGCGGGCAATATCGCGCAGGTATGCCGTTCTTGACCCAGCTTTGAACAGTCTGATAGTTGTCGATGCCCAGCTCGCGAGCAGTTGCGACAGGCCCGCCCATCAGGCGAATGGCCTCCGCCTCGGGCGAATCCGGGCTTGTTTCGGTCGAGATATCCATGTCAATGCTCCATGCAAGATTTACTAGTAATGCTAGATGATCTTGTGTTGGATGACAAGCGGTCACATGAAAAACTTGCGGGAATGACGATTCATGAAAACATCAAGCAAGCTCGGCTCGCCAAGGGATGGTCTATGGAGCGGCTTGCGGAGGAGGTCAGCAAAGCGGAGGGGCTGTCAAAGGTCCTGGCATGGCAGACAGTTCAGCAGTGGGAGCGTGAGGGCGGCACGGCGCCGAAGCGCAAGCGTCTCGATGTTGTTGCGAAGCTTCTAAACCTAGGAGCGGCGCAGATGATCTCTCTTGCAGGTAGCGGCGATACACGCACTGAAGGTGCTGCTGCGCTCACAACGGGCAAACCCGGCGCCCCAGGTTCAATTTCTCCTTACCCATCGCACGAAGACACACTGTTGGCGCTGACGGTTATCTCAAGCGCATATGAAAAATGCAGCGCCCTAACTCTCGCCCAGATAAGACCTTTGTTCGCTATGTTGTTCGGGGGTGCCGAGCGTCGCGGCTTGGCCCCCGTAACTATTTCGCAGCGCATTTCAGAATTACTTTCCAGTGACCCCGTTCGGCAACTGTCAAAGCAAGATGGAGCCGAGCCAGCCTCGACTGCTCATCCAGACGTGAAAGCGGAGCCAGGTAGTGCGCCGCGATCTTGAACAACCTGAGGGAAATCTGTTGAAGCACATTGCACTTTTAATCAGCACCGCCGTTTGCGTTGGCTTCGTCCATGCAGAAGATGTGACAGAAACTTTCGCAATTTGCGCGCGCACAAAGGACAACTCAGCACGCCTCGCCTGCTATGACAAGCTACGCGATCGGTTCGGCAAGTCGACGACGCCTGCAGCGTCGCGGGCGGCGGGGTACCAGCCGATGGAGTTACTTGACCTAAAAGCCGACATCAAAACCCTGATTGGCAAAAAGGTTGCCGTTACAGGTGGGGTTCAAATGATGGGGGACTTAGCGATGCTCAAGGCAACTTCCACCGACATGACGCCCGTCTGGCTCAACATCGAACGGCTATCGCGTGACGATAGAAAGAAGCTCCTGAGCGGCTGCGTCTCGCTCCTGTGCGAAGGCCAGTTTTCAGGAACTATCCGTGCGGGCGCATTCGGGCCAGAGCTCGTCGCTGAGCAGGCAGTAATCCGCTAGGGACTACCGAAGTCCGCGCTGGCCCGCTTGCGAGCGGGCTTTTCTTTGCCCGCTGCCATAGGATTCTTTCGCCTCCCGCAAAAAAATCACTAGATTTACTTGTCGTACTAGTTTGTCTTGTGTAGAGTCTCTCCATGCCCTGCAATCCCGCGGCGGCACCGGAGAGAACATGTACACCACCTCGATTACCGCAGACATCCGCGCCGGCATGGTCGCGTGGGCTGTCGTCGGTGCCGCCTTTCAGGACGCGGACCCGGCCTGCGAAGAGTGCTCGCACTGCAGCGTTGAAGTAGATCACGCGCCTTACGGCGAAGGGCACGCAGCCTACACCAGCAGCGAATGCACCCTTGGCCAGCGCGCAAGCGATCGGCCTGAGCAGTGCCCGGCCTACCTTGAACACGTGCGGCAGGCGGCTGAAGAAGCGGCTGAGGCGGAGCTGTCGTGACCATCGCCCAACGCATTGCCAGCATCTGCCGGCACCTTCCTTACCTGACGCCGTTTGAACAGCAGGCGCTCGCGAAATCCCAGGCCGAGTGCATCGCGACAAGCCGGACCTATGCAATCGCCGCGCGCTGGGGCGCACAACTTCCGGGAGCCGGAGCATGAGCCCGTTCCTCGTTGGCGTCGCCATTGGCGTCGCGGCCACCTTGTTGGTCGCGGCAATCGTCGCGGCCGTCGTTTGGCACTTCATCAAGTGACCGCGATGAACAACCGCCCATTCCCCGAGGTGTTCCCGGTCCAGCTGTCCGCCCCGGCCCAGCACTGCGGCACCGTCGACGCGACCAGCGACCCACAGCGACGCGCAGGCGGAGCATTGATGCATGGCTTGAGCGGACACGAGCTGTAT
Organism: Variovorax sp.; assembly: GCA_037720315.1. GTDB lineage: Bacteria > Pseudomonadota > Gammaproteobacteria > Burkholderiales > Burkholderiaceae_C > Variovorax. The sequence goes on from JBBJMS010000002.1 coordinate 49,261, forward strand.
CCCATCTGGATCGCGATGAACCAGCGATGCCACAACCCGCGGTCCACATCCTTTTCCCGCTACGGTGGGAAAGGGATTGCGGTCTGCGATGCATGGCGGGATTCGTTCCCTCGCTTCCTCACTGACATGGGAGATCGCCCCACCGGACTGACGCTCGACCGCATTGACAGCCGAGGGCCTTATTCGCCCGACAACTGCCGCTGGGCGACCTACCGCGAGCAGGCCCGCAACACCAGCCGCAACCCTCTGCACACCATCAACGGCGTGACCCGGTGCCTGGCCGAGTGGTGCGAAGTACTCGGCGAGCCATGGACCACGGTCAAGAAGCGTGTGGCAGCCGGTCGTGACCCGTTCGTGCGCTCACGCAAACGGAGGGCGTCGTGATCCATATCCGCTTTCGCACCCAGCGACCCGTGTTACCGCGTCTGTTGATCCCACCGTGCAGCGCTTCTCGCGCACTTTGGATGAGCGCCGTCCCTACGAGCGCAGCAGCTGCGCGCAGATCGTCCCGATGGAATCGCAAACGCCCTTGCACCCGGCAGACCGCATCGTGCTGATCGGCAGCGCCTGCGCGGGCCTCGCGCTCGTCGTCCTTCTTTCACTGGAGCACCTCGCATGACGCTCGAAACAGGCTACTTCGCGCCCATCGACATCGACGCGCCGAAGGACGGCGCCTGGATGTGCTCGTCATGCGGGATGCATTCCGCGCCGGCGCCGCTGCCGCAGCCGAAGCAGTTCTCACGCGGCGTGCGGATAGCCATCGCGCTCGCGCTCCCCACTCTGCTTGCCCTCGTCGTCTGGCTGGTCCGCCTTGCCCTGCAACGCTGAAGCCCGTTTCTGTTCATCAACCCCTGAGACCTCCATGAGCACTGCACTCGCGACACAACAAGGCAGCGCGCTGGCGCTGAACGACGACGAACTGATCGACGTGCTGACCAGTTCCCTCTATCCGGGTGCGGCCCGCCAGTCCGTGAAGATGGTTCTGGGCTACTGCCGGGCCGCTGGCCTGGACCCAATGCAGAAGCCCGTCCATATCGTTCCGATGTGGAACAGCAAGGAAGGCCGCATGGTCGACGTCGTGATGCCGGGCGTCGGCCTGTACCGCACGCAGGCCTCGCGCACAGGCCAGTTCGCCGGCCAGACCGAGCCGGAGTTCGGCCCGATGCTGACCGAGAAGATCGGCGGCGCCGAGATCACATTCCCCGAATGGGCGCGCGTGACGGTCAAGAAGCGCACTCAGTCCGGCCAGGTCGACGAGTTCGTCGCGGTCGAGTACTGGATGGAGAACTACGCGGTCAAGGGCGGCAAGGAGAAGTCGGTCGCTCCGAATGCGATGTGGACCAAACGCCCCCGCGGCCAGATCGCCAAGTGCGCGGCAGCCCAGGCCCTTCGGCTCGCGTTTCCCGAGATGGGCGCCGCACCGACGGCCGAGGAGATGGAAGGGAAAACGTTGTACGAAGAGGGCAGCGCGGTCGCCACGCGCGATGCCAGTGCGGTCGTCGTCGAAGAAAAGACCGTCCCGCCCTACCCCGCCGACAAGTTCGACGCGAACTTGGTTGCGTGGCGCAAGGTCATCGCAGAGGGTCGCGAGACCGCAGAGCGAATCATCTTGAAGGCGCAGACCAAGGGCGCTCTCACGGAACAGCAGAAGGCCGCCATCCGCGCGCCGATCACCGCGGCCACGCAAGCCGATGCCGACGGCGTGATCGACGTTCAAAACAAGAAGGCCGGAGCCCCTGCCGTGACGTTCGCCCAGGTCGCCTCTGCGATGAACGCCGCGAGGACCGAGGACGCGCTCAACGAAGCCGCAGCCCTCATTGCTGCGGTAGCCGACCCAGCCCACCAGACGGAACTCAAAGCGTCTTTTGAAGCTCGCCTCAACGCCCTGAAGAACAAGGAATGATCATGGAAATTCACGACCTCATCCAGGGCGAAAGCGCCTGGGACCAGTTTCGACTCGATCACTTCGGAGCCAGTGAGGCGGCAGCCATGCTGGGCCTCTCTCGCAACGTGACGCGCAACGAGTTGCTGCGCATGAAAAAGACCGGCATCGCCAAGGTGTTCAGCGACTGGGTTCAGGAGCATGTCCTCGACCACGGCCACTCCATCGAAGAGAAAGTGCGAGAAATCACCGAAGGGATCATCGGCGAGGATTTGTATCCGGTGACCTGCTCGCTCGGCAAGATCTCTGCATCGTGCGACGGGCTCACTTCCGGTGACCGCATTGCGTTCGAGTGCAAGCAGTGGAACGCGGGATACGGTGCTCTCGTGCTCGCAGGCACGGTGCCCGAAGAGCACGCCCCCCAGTGCCAGCAGGTGCTGATGGTGACCGGTGCGGAAAAGCTGATCTTCGTGATGTCGGATGGCACCCCGGAGAAACTGGCTACGTTTGGGTGCTGCCTGACCCGCAATGGTTCGAGCGGATCCGCGCGGGCTGGGCGCAGTTCGAAGCCGATCTTGCCGACCACGTACCGGCCGAGCCGGTCGCGGAAGTCGTCGGCCGGACGCCCGAGACCCTGCCCGCGCTGCGCATCGAGGTCACCGGCATGGTGACGGCCAGCAATCTGGCCCAGTACCGCGAGCACGCCCTGGCGGTATTTGCCGGCATCAACCGCGAGCTCAAAACTGACCAGGACTTTGCCAACGCCGACAAGACCGTGAAATGGTGCGGTGAAGTCGAGAGTCGGCTCGCCGCCGCCAAGCAGCATGCGCTGAGCCAGACCGAAAGCATCGATGTCCTGTTCAAGACGATCGACGACATCACGGCAGAAGCGCGCGCGACACGGCTCGAACTGCACAAGCTGGTGAAGGACCGCAAGGAAGCGCGGCGCGGCGAAATCGTTGCCGGCGGCGTCAAGGCGCTGGCCGATCACATTGCCGCCATGAACGCCCGGCTCGGCAAGCCGTACATGCCGGCAGCAGCAGCGGACTTCGGCGGGGCAATCAAGGGCCTGCGCACCTTCGACAGCATGCAGAACGCGGTCGACACGACGCTCGCCAACGCGAAGATCGCCGCGAGCGCGGCAGCCGATCGCATCCAGGCCAATCTGACCACGCTGCGTGAGAAGGCTGCGGAACATTCCTTCCTCTTCCCCGACACCGCGGCCATTGTGCAAAAGGCGCCCGAGGACCTGGCCATGCTGGTAACGGCCCGCATTGCCGAGCACGACCAGAAGGAGCGAGCGCGCCAGGACGCCGAGCGAGAGCGCATCCGCAAGGAAGAGGTCGAGAGGATCGAACGCGAGCAGGAAGCAGAGCGCCAGCGCGTGGCGCGCGAACACGCGGCCGCCGCGACTCCTGCACCGGCACCCGCCCAAGCGCCTGCTGCTGTCCCAGCGCAGGCCGCCGCACCGGCGCCGACCGTGATTCCCATGCCGGTGCGGACTGCCGCGCCTACCAGCAAGCCAACGCTGAGCCTCGGCCAGATCAAAGAGCGGATCGCGCCGATCCAGATCACTGCCGATGGCTTGGTCACGCTCGGCTTCACGGGCGCGAAGGATCGCGGCTCGGTGTTGTTTCACGAAGCCGAGTACCCGCACATCCTCGCCGCGCTTGTCGCTCACGTGCAAGCCATTCAAGGCCAGCAGGCCGCCTGACTACCTCTCCACCACCAAGGACCATCATGAAGAAGACCTTCACCGAGCCGCAGCCATACACCGACGCTGAGTACGTTGCGATCCCCATGACGCCTGTCGAGTCGAACCAGGTGGGCGCCGTCGGCTACGACGCCCCGCGCCGCACGCTGGCCGTGACATTCGCGCGCGGCGCGGGTGCGGTCTATCACTACCCCGATGTCGAGCCCGAAGTGCACGTCGCCTTCATGGCGGCCGAGTCGAAGGGCAAGTACTTCGGCGAGCACATCAAGCAGCTGCCGTTCCAGAAATTCAGGGCGCCCGTCATCGCCTGACCCCTTTCGGGCTGGAGCAGGAGCCACGGAGTAATTCACCTGAAGCGCCCGGCGATGTAGTAGCGCCCCAGCCCACCCCTGATCAACAACAACCCGAAAGGCACCCATGCTCGAACTGCTCGAACCGACCACTGTCAAGCTCGCGAACGTGCAAACGCGCGTCGAGAAGCACGGCGACGAAGAGGTCATGGCCATCGACCTTGCAGTGACCTGGAACACGAACAACAGGTCGCTGACGGCAATTCACAAGCAGTTGCGCGCGATGCTGTTCTGCGATCTTCGGCAAGAAGCCACCGGTCCGCAGAGCGAGATGGACCTGCCGGTGGACGAACAGCCGAATGTGCGACTGCCAGGCGTGGACTACCCGATCAAGCTGGACTTCCAACAGGTCGGCGCGCGCGTCGAAGTCGCATTCGGCATCGACGACACGACGGCGATCGTGCTGCAGCTCTGCAAAGTGCAGAAGTTCCGGGTGACGCCGATCGAGGGCGGCTCGGCCGAGATCAAGTTCTCAGTCTCGTCATCGGCCGATATCGACGATCACATCATCGGCACGCTCTCGATCCTTCAGCAGCGGGACATCTCGCTCAAGCTGACGATGCCCGAGGTCGCAAAAGACAAGACGCCGCCACTCACCGTCGATGACGTGTTTGGCGAGCAGACACCAAGCACTCCGCCGCTCACGCCCGAAGACGTCTTCGTCAATACGTCGAAGCCGGCGCCATCGGCCAAAGGTGGCAAGGGCAAGGGCAAGCCGAAGGGTGCAGCGTGATCATGATCCTTCCCATTGAGAAAGTCCGGGCCGCATACGAGCGCGCCCTGACACTCAGCGGCGACCATGACACCGCGTGCGCGGCCGCCGCGGAGGCACTAGGTATCGCGGTCGAGTCGGTGCGGGACGCTGTTGCCCTGGGGCGTCCAGCGTGAAGCGCGACACCTTCACGCTGCCTCTGGCACTGCCAGGGGAATTGATCATCGACAACTTCGCCGGCGGCGGGGGCACATCGACCGGACTGGAGGCTGCGTTCGGCCGTCCCGTCGACATTGCGATCAACCACGATCCCGAAGCGCTCGCCATGCACGCGGTCAATCACCCGCACACCACGCATCTGTGCGAGAGCGTTTGGGACGTCGACCCGATCAAGGTCACTGGCAACCAGCCGGTGGCGCTGGTCTGGCTCTCTCCCGACTGCAAGCACTTCAGCAAGGCGAAAGGCGGCACGCCGGTCGACAAGAAGATACGCGGCCTGGCATGGGTCGCGCTGCGCTGGGCTGCCAAGTGCAAGCCGCGTGCGCTGATGCTGGAAAACGTCGAGGAGTTCAAAACCTGGGGCCCGCTGCAGATCGCCGAGGACGGCACGGCTCGTCCCGATCCGACGCGCAAGGGCAAGACGTTCGACAGCTTCGTGCGCCAGCTGCAGGGCCTGGGGTACACCGTCGACTGGCGCGAGCTGCGCGCGTGCGACTACGGTGCGCCCACGATCCGCAAGCGCTTCTTCCTGGTCGCGCGGCGGGACGGCATCTCGATCGCTTGGCCGAAGCCAAGCCACGGCGCGCCCACCTCGAAAGAGGTCAAGACTGGAAAGCTGATCGCCTGGCGCACAGCCGCGGAGTGCATCGACTGGTCCATCCCGTGCCCGTCGATCTTCGAGCGCAAGCGCCCGCTGGCGGAGGCTACGCTGCGCCGCGTCGCAAAGGGCGTCGTTCGCTACGTCATCGACGCGACACATCCCTTTATTGTGCCGGCAGAAGCGCTGGTTGCACCATTTCTCACCGAGCACGCCAACGCATCGAATCAGCGCGTCTTCAGCGCCGAGGAACCGCTGCGCACCCAGTGCGCCCAGGTGAAGGGTGGCCACTTCGCGCTTGTGGCGCCGACCTTGGTCCAGACGGGCTACGGCGAGCGACCCGGCCAGGCGCCGCGCGCGCTGAACCTGCATGCGCCTCTCGGCACAGTTGTCAACGGGCAGAAGCACGCTCTCGTGTCCGCCTTCCTCGCGAAGCACTACACGGGAGTCGTTGGCAGCGAGTTGCCGCAGCCGATTGGTACTGTCACCAGCCAAGACCATCACAGTCTTGTCGCTGCGCATCTCGTGCACATGGGGCACGGCGAGCAGTCGGCGAACGGTGCAAAGCGCTGGAGTCATGGTGTCCGTGACGTCGAGCAGCCTCTCAACACCATTACCGCCAGCGGCGCGGCCGCGGCGATCGTTACGAGCAACCTCGTGAAGCTGCGCGGCACCAGCACCGCCCAAAGTATCGAGGAGCCGCTGCACACCCTGAGCGCCGGTGGCACGCACTTCGCCGAGGTCCGCGCATTCCTGATTGCCTACTATGGCTCCGACCAGGATCCGCGCATCGAGGACCCGATGCATACGGTCACCACGAAGCACCGCTTCGGACTGGTGACGGTGCAAGGGGAGGAGTACGCGATCGTCGACATCGGCTTGCGCATGCTGTCACCGCGCGAGCTCTACACGGCCCAGGGCTTCCCGCCGACATATCGGATCGACTCGGACGCTTCCGGCAAGCCCTTCACGAAGACCGCTCAGGTGCGCATGTGCGGAAATTCTGTTTGCCCGCCGCTCGCCGAAGCGCTGATCCGCGCCAACTTTGCGCACGAGGCGCAGATCTACGGGAGGGCTGCGGCGTGAAACTAGCTTTTCACAGCCGTCTGAAAGGCGCCATCCGGCTTTGGCGTGAGACGCTGCACAGCAATCTGCATTCCCTGCTCGAACGCGCCGTTCATGTTCGCGTGCATCAGCGTCGTCGGCTTTTCCGTCACGCGCTCGCGTCCGTAGTCGCGAACGACGTAGACGTGAAATGGCCACATGTCGTACGTCGCATCGTAGGCCGTCACGATCTCGATGCCCACGCCGTTATACGTGCCCGTCTGCACAAAGCGAGGGCCGCTCTCGGTCTGAACCACATTCTCAATCGCCCAGTTCATTTTCTTCTCCACAGTTTGGGAGCGACAGTATGAAGGAACGCCCCATCCTGTTCTCCGCGCCCATGGTGCGGGCGCTGCTCGACGGCAGCAAGACGCAAACGCGGCGGGTGTGCAAGCAAGCCACCGGCCCGAGCCTGAGTGTCGGCATCGATGACGACGAGCCCGGTGTGGCCGCGCTGTCGTGGCTCTCGGGCAATGGCCCCGGCCACGATGTTCACGAGACGGTCAAGAAGGTGCGCTGCCCCTACGGCGTTCCGGGCGATCGGCTCTGGGTGCGTGAGACGCACGCCAAGATCATCGGCCAGTCCGGGGGATGGATCGAGACGGACCACTTCGCCACCTACACGCACGGCGACCGCCTGGGCGACACACTCGGCTTGAAGAAGAAGTGGACACCTTCGATTCACATGCCGCGCGCCGCCAGCCGCATCGACCTCGAAGTCACCGGCGTGCGCGTAGAGCGCCTGCAGGACATCAGCGAAGCGGATGCCCGGGCTGAAGGAGCACGTGAATGCGATTACGCCAGCGGTCGGGAGGTGCTGCTCGCCGGGGCGAGTCAGCGCGGCAGCTTCGTTCTGCACTATCGCGACATCTGGGAGCGGATCAACGGCCTCGGCAGCTGGGCGGCGAACCCGTGGGTGTGGGTTGTCGAGTTCAAGCGGGTTCGGCCATGACCACGCAGAGCTTCAAGCTTCTGCGCCCCTACCGCCAAGCCGCCCTGGTGGCCGTAAAGCGCGAGCACTGCATGCCGCCCACGTACCGCCCGGCCGTTGACGTGAAGGCCGAGCTCAAGTGCCCGCGCTGCGGCAGCCGCCTCCCCTACTTCGTCCGTGCAGTGAACGGTCTCAGCAATGGCCGCTGCGTCGCCTCTTGTGGCGTCGAGTGGCAGGAATAAGGATCACCATGCCCGCTTCCCTCGGCACCCTTCCGATTGACCTGGCCAAGCTGCTGGAGACGCGGCTGCTGGTGCAGGCCAACAGCGGCGGCGGCAAGAGCCATGCGCTGCGCCGTATCCTTGAACAGACGGCGGCCAAGGTGCAGCAGATCGTCATCGACCCGGAGGGCGAGTTCGCCAGCCTGCGCGAGCGCTTCGACTACATCATTTGCGCACCACGGGATGCCGATGCTGTCGCCAACCCTCACACCGCCGCGGCGTTGGCACGGGCGATCTGGGAATCCGGAACCTCTGCGATCGTCGACATCTACGAACTCAAGGCGCACGAGCGCACTCTGTTCGTCCGGCGGTTCCTGGAGGCGCTGATCAACGCACCGAAATCCATCTGGCATCCAGCCATGGTGGTCATCGACGAGGTGCATATGTTCGCTCCGCAGACCGGGCAGAGCGAGAGCACCGGCGCCGTCATCGACCTGGCGACACGGGGTCGCAAGCGAGGCCTGGCTCTGGTGGGTGCGACGCAGCGCCTGTCCAAGTTGCACAAGGATGTCGCGGCCGAGCTCCTAAACAAGCTGGTCGGTCGCACTGGCCTCGACGTCGACGTGCAGCGTGCGGCCGACGAACTCGGCATGACTCGCGGCGACGCGCAGAAGATCCTACGTGACCTGGATCCGGGCGAGTTCTTCGCCTTTGGCCCGGCGCTCACCCGGACTGTGGAGCGCACACGGGTGGGTGCTGTGCAGACCACGCATCCGAAGACTGGCGCGCGCGGCATGATCGCGCCGCCGCCCCCGTCGAAGGCGGTCCTGGCCAAGCTGCAGAAGCTCGAAGGCATTCAGCGCGAAGCCGAAGCCGAAGTGCGCACGTTGGCGGAACTGGCCAAGGAACTGACGGACACCCGCCGAAAGCTAACCATCGCCGAGAAACGTACCGGCGACGGCGTGCCCGAGGCGGAGGTCGCGCGGCGGGTGCGCGATGCTGTGGCTGCGATGCCGCGCGGTGCTTCGATCAGCAAGGCCATGCTCGCCGGCATCAAGAACATCGCCGCAGGGCTGCAGGCATTACAGGCCGAAGTCACCGGGGTATCCGTCGACATCGTGCCCCGCGCTCGCCCAGCGCGACAGGAAGTGTCCCAGCGCACGCACGCAGCGCCGGCCAGCGTTGATGGGCTGCGCGCCGGTGCCGTGCGAATCCTGCAGGAGCTCGCTGCGCGACACCCGGCTGGCTACTCCCGTCCGCAAGTAGGCACGCTGACGCAATTCGCGCACAAGGGCGGCACCTTCACCACGTACATCAGCGATCTGCGCCGCGGCGGCTTCGTTGAAGAGCGCGCCGGCCTGATGTACGCGACCGAAGCCGGCATCCAAGCCCTGGGCGACAAGGTGCCGGCGGCGCCGACCAGCCATGACGAGGCGATGCAGCTGTGGCGCAAGGCGCTGCGCTCCGGTGCATTCGCGATGCTCGAGGCGATCGTCGCGGCCGGCGCACCTGGCACCACGCGCCAGGAGGTTGCCGACGCCGTAGGCATGACGGCAGCCGGCGGCACTTTCACGACCTACCTGGGCGACTTGCGTCGGAACGGCCTCATCACCGATCGCGACAAGCGATGCACGGCGAACGACATCCTGTATCCGAAAGGCGGCCAGACATGACCAATATGCGGCGAGACCTGCACGCCGTCAACATCGACGAGCGGACTTCACCCAAGCTCCGCCGCGACGCGCGCATTAATCTTGAAAAGGAACCCTTCGACCGCTCGCCGTGGTCAGGCCGGCCGCTACGCTCCAGGATGGTCCGATTGCCCCGCTGTCACTTTCGCTACTTCAGTTCGGAAACGGCCAATCTCGGTATCCAAATCGACAATGGCTTGAAGCGAATGTTGCCCGTGGTTGTTCGAAAGAAGCGTTGGGCCACCAGTCTGCTCGTCGAAAGATTGGTTAAGGAGGAGAGTAACGACGCGAATCTTGTTGCCAACATCAACCGCGTCTTTGATCAATTCGTAAGTAGGCAATGCGTACAAGGGAAGTGCGCGATATTCGTTGAGCATGCGATCAGGTTCATCTTTCAAATTTGCTCCGAACAATGTCCCTTGCCAGTTTCGGTTGTGCAGCATTTTACGAAGCGCTTCAAGTTGGGAGGCTATTTCTTCAGCCATGGCGAGTGGCCCCGCCACGGCGCGAGCCACCGCCGCAAGATTTGTCTCGCGATCTCGCCGGAGGTTCTGCTCATGTTGATTGTTCGCGACCCGTATCGCGAAGAACACGGCAGCGATCGACCCAATTGCCTGCACCCAGGCGGGTGCGTCTTCTCCAAAGATTTCCGCAACTGCTCTCAAGCCGAATGCGATGTGCAGGAAAGCGATCACGGCGAAGGCACCCGCGATCGGAAACACAACTCTATCGACAGAGGTGTAACCCTTCTCCATTCCGTTTCCTTGGTATTTTCGAAGGCCGCAGTATGAAGGAGCGCTCATGAGCACGCTGCCGTTCCTATCCGATGCCGAGATCGAGGGCATCTGCCAGCCGCTCAAGGCGCCGTCGGCGCAGTGCCGCTACCTCTCGCGCCTCGGCCTGGTCGTCAATCGCAAGCCCAACGGCAAGCCGCTGGTCGCACGCGGCGAGTTCGAGCGCGTGCTGATCGGCCGCCAACCCGAAGCGCAGAATCCCCCCGCGGGCCAGCCCAACCGGGCCGCCCTCCTCCAACTGATCAACGGGAGCAAGCGTGGGCAGAAAGCGCAAGGACACTAGCCTGGGCTTGCCGACTCGGGTTTACCTGCGGCACGGCACGTTCTACTACGCGCACCTGAACGGCAAGTGGGAGAACCTGGGGCGTGACCTGGGCACAGCGAAGAAGCGCGCCGAGCACTACAACGACCCCACCGGCACCTACGGCACGATGGCCTGGTTCATGGACCAGTTCATCATCGATTGCGAGCAGCGCGTCGGCGCCAAGGATCTCGCCCAGCGCACTCTCGACGACTACCGCGACGCACTTGTCTACCTGAAACCGTTCTTCGGCGACATGCTTCCGGCGGAGATCGGCGCCCACCACGTCACCGACTATCTCGACATCGGCAAGAAGACTGGCCGCGGCGTTCGTGCCAACCGCGAGCGCGCATGCCTCTCGTCGTGCATGAGCTGGATGCTGCGCAACAATCACGGCGCGATCAAGGTGAACCCGTGCATGCGCGCCAGCGGCGTGCAGCGGAACGCCGAGACTGAGCGCAGCCGCTATGTCACTCATGAGGAGTATTGGGCCGTCTTCGACGCCGCCAACCGCACGGTGCGACTGATGATGGAGCTCGTCTACCGCACGCTGCAGCGGCCCGAGATCGACGTCCTGGGCTGGACGCCGGCGAACGTGGTGCACAAGGCTGGCAAGCCGGTGCTGCGGTTCATCAGACAAGACGAAGCGCCTGATGACATCGGGCTCGACGGCCAGTTCGGTGAAATCGTCACCCACGCGATCGGCGAGGTGCCGGTCCTGCACCAGCCGATCGTGCACACGCTCAAGGGCACGGCCTACACGTACGACGGCATCTCCGCCATGCTCAAGCAGGCGCAGGACAGGGTGCGCCAGAAGGTGCCGGCCCTGGCCAGCATGCCTTCATTCGGGTTCCGCGACCTCAAGGGCAAGGGTGCAACCGATATGTGGCTCAGCGACACGCCGATCGAGCGCATCCAGCTGCTGTGCGGGCACAAGTCGAAGAGCACCACCGAGAAATACATCAAGGCCAGGTGGAGCGAAACAGCCGCGCCGAACCTGCTTACGATGGGCCGGTGATGGGACGCCCGCGCAGCCCGACGAACGACCTGCCGCAGCACATGCAGCTGCGCAATGGAACCTTCTACTTCGTCGAACCCGGTAGTGGCAAGTGGGTCAATCTGGGCAGGGTTCGGGCGGTCGCCGACATCCGGATGCGGGAGCTGCGGGCGCAGCCGCTCGATCTGCATCGGGTGCCGCTCGTCGGCGCGGACGCTGCGCACTTCGCACGTTTCGCCATGGTGGTGTACAGACGCGCACGCGCCAGGGCGGTAGCGAAGGCGATCAGGTTCGACCTGACAGAACAGTCTGTACTGGACCTGCTGATCGAGTCTCAGGGTCGTTGCGTCCTCAGTGATATCGAGTTCACGGACGCGCCTGCCGGCAAACGCGGACTCCGGCCATGGATGCCCAGCTTGGACCGCATCGAAGCGCATCGTGGCTACGAGGTAGGCAACGTGCGCGTGGTCTGCCTGGCTGTCAATCTAGCCCTTTCTGACTTCGGCGACGACGTTCTTATGGCCGTCGCCAGAGCCATCGCCGGGCGTTCAATATCCAGTAGTGCGCCAAAACGACACCTTCAAATCGTTCAATGAAATCAACGGCTTACAGCCCAAAGGCTGAAACTGAAATCGTGTTGAGGATAGAAGAATATTGGAGGATGGCTCCCTGCAAAGTGAGCATCCATGCGGTCTGCAGCCCGATTCGACGTATGGCCTGTTAATCCGTAGGTCCCTGGTTCGAGCCCAGGTCGAGGAGCCAGAACTCTTGAGTTGACGGGCCTTTCAGGTCTCCGCGAATTGTCCGCCGGTAACGGCGATGTTTTACTCGCTAGGAGCTTTTGAATGGTCAACGTGAACAAGTCCGCCGGTGGCGGCAATGTGTCTGACAGCACATGTCAAACCGGCAAAACCGCACCCTCTTCTGAGGGTGTCTGTGTTTCCGAGATAGCCTTCAACACCAGCGCCGCCCTCGTGGAGGTCATCGGTGTTCTCGAATGCGGCGTCTTGGTTGTGGATTGCAACCTCGCACGGGGCGCACTCAAACTGGTCAGCGCCTGTCAGGCCGATCTTGAAAGGCATTGCGACGGGCAGGCAACGCCGGACCTCTCGGACATCAGCGCAGCACTTTCAATCGCACTCGCCGTCCTCCACGCAGCGGCCGATAAAAGCGACGCCCAGGTTTTCTGGGCAGCGGTGCGGTTGCTCGAATTTGCCGAAGAGACGCTGGATGCCGAGATGCTGAACTCCGCTCGTCGGGAGGCCGCCGGTGTCTGATCTCCCCAACATCCCCATGCGCGAAGGCGCGATCACCGTCACCAAGTTGGTCGAGCTCTACATGGCCCACTACGCCGGCAGGGACACCACTCGGCTGCAGCGCCTCTCCTGGTGGATCGCGCAGATCGGCCCCACTGCCCTGCAGGACGTCACCGACGACCACATCCATGCGGCGCTGGAGAGCCTGGCACAGCAGCCGGCCACTTACTACGCCGGCCTGGACGCTTCGGGCAAAGCCATCTACAAGTCCAAACGGAAGGCCATCGCTCCCGCCACGATCAACCGCTACAACGCGAGCATTGCCGCCGTGTTCACCTGGTCGATCAAGCGTCGGATTGCGCCGAAGGGCTTCATACACCCTTGCCGCAGCGTAGAGCGTCGAGCGGAAAACAACGAGAAAACCCGCTTCCTGTCACTTGAGGAGCGGGTGCGCGTCATGGATGCTTGCAGGGCGTCTAAATGGCCGCGGCTCTATCTGCTGGTGCTGATGGCGCTGACGACCGGCGCCCGGAAAGGTGAATTGATGGGCCTGCGGTGGCAAGACATCGATCATGAGCACAGCGTCGCCTACGTCGGCCGGAGCAAGAACGGGGACCCCAAGACCCTGCCGCTGGTGCCTAGCGTCATCGAGCTGCTCAAGGGGTTTGGCAAGGATCTGCCGGCGCCAGCACCAGTTTTCGCATCCCCCCGCTACCCTGCCGAGCCATTCGGCTTCGAAGAGCGCTGGAAAGAAGCTTTGCGGGCCGCCAAGGTGCGCAACTTCCGTTTCCATGATCTTCGTCACACCTGCGCCTCGATGCTGGCGCAGAACGGCGCGACGCTCCTTGAAATCGGCGACCTGCTCGGGCATCGTCAGCTGCAGGTAACCAAGCGATACAGCCACCTGGCAACCGGCCACAAGGCAGCGCTCGTCAACCGTGTTCTCGGGGGCATCCAATGACAACATTTCCTTCAGTGCTATTGACCGTGGCCTGTACCGGGGCGTTGAGCGTAGAGCGGCGCTCGGGTCATACCCCGTTCTACACAAAAAACTGGGTGAGCTACAGAGTTGTCGGTAGCCGCGCAGACCTGCTCGCCGCACGCGTCTGCGAAAACCACCAGTTTCCACAAGGCCGCAAGCGAAAAACTTTCGCTTTCGAGGGACCCGAGAATTCCTACTGGGGAATTACCAAGCGGAGGGGCGATATTTGGGAACTCGATCTTTCGGAACCTGCAGAGGACAAAGCCATCCTATGTGAGCTGCTGATGAAAGGCTTGCAGCCTCCTCCGTGGGTGCTTTCCATGGCTTGGGCGCCGGGTGCCGTCGAAGGCCCACGGAAGGTGCCAGCGTGAAAGCAGAATCACAAAGCACTTCGCTCCGTCGCGGTCGGGGCCGGCCACCTATTCCGCATAAGGATCTGTTCATGCTGTCGGCCTGGGAGCTGGTTGAACAACAGCTTCTTCGTGGAGCGCGCAACGTCGAGGAGGCTGCACGGCGGGCAATGCTGGTCGGCAGAGACGGTAAGCCTCAACGCAAGATCACCATGGGCGGCGTTGATGGCAAGCGCGTCAGCCAGATCACAGACGCAAAAAAGCTCCGACGGTGGCATGACGAGTTCGAAACACAGGTACTCCCAAAAGCCGCGCCAGATTCGGTAGTAGCTCAGCGAGCTGCGCACCTGAAAGCCTACTTTGCCGATGCACGCGCGAAAGCGGAGGTAAAGATTTGGGCGCATAGGGCAGCGCAACTGGAAGAACTGCGCAGGGCGAACGTTCACGGCGGCCGGGTCATCACCTCTGCTGACCTTGATCGGCTCTTCTCGAACTGATTTATTGGGAAAAACTTTCCTCTCCTAAACGCAAAACTCCTCTTCACCACACCGAAACGTGTGGGCGCGGCGCTGTCAGGCCCGTCGATTCAAGGAGTTTTGCAATGTCTCAAGAAACGTCAGTTCTAGCTGACCTCATCAAGCCGCAGGCGTACCAGCAGCGGACCTCGAACTTCTTCCCAAGCATCGAGTCGATGCGCTGGTACATCCGGCAGCATCGGACCGAGCTGGTTAAGGAGCGCGCTCTCCTCTACATCGCTGGTCGGCTCTGGATCAGTCCCGCAAAGTTCGACGCGTGCGTCTTTGAGCGCGGTGCCCGTCAGAGGGAGGCCGCATGATCACGAAGGCGATCGTCGATGAGAAGCGCCTCGCCACGCTGCAGGCCCGAGCTGCCCTAGCGCGGGGAACGCTTGAGCAGATCGAAGACGACCGCGGCCAGCCTGCGTACATCCTCACCCGGAATCATTTGACCCGTCAGCTTCGCTCGCTCGACGAGGTGTCGGTATGGCTGGACTGCCTGACTGACGGGACAAACGAGGCAGCACGGTGAGCTCTTATCGTGCCAGCACGTTAAAACGTCGGCGGCGCACCGCAGACGAGGTCAGTCAGCTAGACGATCAGATCTTGGCAGTCCTGCAAGAAGACCATCCACAGAGCGTGCGTCACATCTTCTATCGGATGACCGACCCCCGGCTCCCTGAGCCCGTGGACAAGTCCGACCGTGGGTATCGCCACGTCCAAGACCGCTGCGTGAAGCTGCGACGGTCGGGCCGCATTCCTTACGCCTGGTTCGCTGACCTGAGCCGCCGTGGGTACTTCGTAAACACCTTCAGTAGTGCGACCGATTTCATCGACCGCATGGCCGGTCACTACCGAGCCGACCTGTGGCAGCACAGCGAGTACCGGTGCGAGATATGGGCTGAAAGCCGGAGCATCGCATCGGTGCTCCTCGACGACTGCAACGAACTCGCCGTCGACCTCTTTCCATGCGGCGGGTTCTCAAGTCTGTCCTTCGTGCACGAAGCCGCACAGCAGCACAACCTCTCCGGCGATGAGCGTCCGCTCGTGGTGTTCTATGTCGGCGACTACGACCCCGCCGGCGTGCTGATCGACCAGTCGCTTGAGCGCGAGATGCGAGTTCATCTGAACTCCGACATCGACATGGAGTTTCGACGCCTCGCCATCAACGAGGAACAGGTGGAAGTCTTCGATTTGCCGACGAAGCCTCGCAAGGAGGGCGACAAACGATCACAACAGGTCGCGTACACCGTGGAGGCGGAAGCGATGCCGGCCAAGATCCTGCGCAACATCGTGAGAACTGAGGTCGAGAGACTCCTGCCCCCGCATGCGCTTCTGGTCGCCCAAGCTGCAGAGCAGTCCGAGCGCGCTCACCTGAGCCGCATTTCCCGCCTGATCGGGAGGGGCTGATGGATGGCCAAGAAATCACGCTACGGCACTCAGACGCGCGACGCCGGGGGCTTCATCGCCCTGCCGTGGGCCGTGATCGACTCGCCGGCGTACATGAGCCTCAGCCCCCATGCGAAGGTTTTGCTGATCGAGTTCGCAAGGCAACTGCGCGGAGACAACAACGGCATGTTGCTGTGCTCTCGTGCCTATATGTCCGAGCGTGGATGGAAGTCCAACGACATGCTGACGAAATGCAGGGACGAGTTGCTGTCGGCAAAGCTGATTCATCAGACCGTATTGGGTCATCGGCCAAACCGGGCTTCCTGGTACGCAGTGACGTGGATTGGTTTGGACAAGCTGAACGGGTACGACGCCGATCTGTCGTCGATGTTCGTGCGCGGTTCTTATCGTGCCAGCACCATAAAAACGCAGTCCTTATCCCGCCCCACGGGACAGGAGAGCGGTCTATTGCACCGCCCCACGGGACAGGAGAAGCGTCCTCTGTCCCGCCCCACGGGACTATCAGGGGCGATTTCATGAGCTTCTCTGTCCCGCCCCACGGACACCATCTAGAGAAGCCATCTGCCCGGCTGTTTGTCTGCTGTGTTCTGTCTGCTGCATTGAAGAGCGGTGGGGCCGGGAAAAAGTCGGTCGACCTCGTTCAGCCTGACCCGGCCTCTAAAGCTCTTGTATCGGTATCACACAAAACGCCGGCAAACACATCTTCGTGTGCGCACGTCCGCGCGCGCGAGGAGAGATCGCTATGACCGCAGCATCCCGACTCCCAAGCTGGCGCACCGACAAGCGCAAGACGGCAGAAAGGGGCTACGGAGGGGCATGGCAGCGCGCTCGCTTGGCTTACTTGAAGGCGCATCCGTTGTGCGTGATGTGCACGGCAGAGGGAAAGGTCGCACTGGCGAACGTCGTCGACCACAAGATCCCGCACCGAGGCGATCAGGCGCTTTTCTGGGACGTAAGCAACTGGGCTGCCCTTTGTTCCGCACACCACAACAGCGACAAACAGATGGCCGAGAAATCGGGACGCACGCGCACGACGTTCGATACAGACGGCCGGGTGGTGTGGTGATGAGCAAGCCACCGCCCTTACCGAGCATGGTTCGCAGCCGGATCAATCGGATCGCGCATGCCGCGGGCATCCGACATGAGAACGACACCCGTGCCCGGCTGATCGATGAACTGCAGCGGCTCATTGCTGCCGGCAGTCGCTTGCCCGAATTGCAGCGGCACCTGGACGCAATTGACGGGGGCTAGGGCGATTCCTCAGCCGGCCTCGACTTTTGGAAACCAGACATTTCCTCACGCGCAGAAAAAACCCCCCTTTTGAAGCTTATTCAAATAGCCGATCAGTGGCAAACCCAATGCCCATGCGGCCTGCAGCCCATTTCGACCATTTTGATTTGTTGATTTCCAACCTGCTTAACAACACCATTCACAACACCATGACCGCACAAAACTTCATCCCCACCGCCGACGCAGCAGCCTTGACCCAACGCAGCAGCGCGGCCCTCAAAGCCTGTGGCGAGCTACTCAACGAAATCATGCGCGTCCTGCCGATAGAGAAGAAGGAGGCACTTCGCCTGCTCTCTGTCGGGGGTGGCAGCGTAGGCATTGAGGCGCTGGTGGACCATGCCGGCGTGCCGAAGATCCACCTGGTGGGCATTGAGCGGGAGGGCTCGCGTCATGTCCTGGCGACGGTCAGCTCAGGGAACGGTAGCGTGCATTGACAAGGTGTGGCACAATCGCGCCTGAACCGCGCGAGTGTTTCTTCCATGCGGGATGTATGGGGCATAGCAAATGCGCAACACGGTTCCTTTTCCTAGGGTCACGGGACGTACTGGACGGAAATGCGATTGAGTCGCTGGCGTGAGCCAGTTGTTTAACCGCGTCTGCCAGCACGACCCAAGTGCGGACGCACCCAGACCTGAAGGACTGTTATGCCCCCCGATATCGATACCGTGCAAGACGCTCTCACTCAACTGAAAGAGAGCGTGAAAGCCCCCCTTGCAGAACTGACCGCCGACGTTCGCGCGCTGGAGCAGAGGTTCCACGCACCCCGTTCGGCTCCCGGCAACCCCGAGCGCCGCGGCGCAGTCGGAGAGCTCGTCGTGAAGGGCCTGGATGTTGAGCGTCTGCGGGGCAACTCGCTCAAGACCGATCGCACCGGCCTGGAGACTTTCTTCGATCAGAAAGCAACGATCGTCTCCGGTTCCATGCCGATGCAGGGCGACCGCGACAGCGAGATCTACGGCCCTCTGCGCCGCCAGTACTCGGTGCGCGACCTGCTGCAGATCCGACCGACGACCCAGGGCAGCGTGGAGTACCTCCGGGGCACGCGCACGGGCGCTGCAGGCATCCAGGCGACGGAAGGTGACGTCAAGGCGGAACTCGCTCTCGGCTGGACGGTGCAGACCGCAACGGTTCGCACGATCGCAGTCTGGGTGCCCGCTTCGCGGCAGATCCTGGACGACGCAACCGAACTCATGTCGTACATCGACAACGAGCTGCGAGACGCCCTGCTCCTGACCGAAGACGCACAGTTGCTGAGCGGGAACGGGATCGGCTCGAACATCCAGGGCCTCATGACTGCCTCGACCGCGTACAACCGCACGCAGACCGGCGACAAGGCGAATGACACGCTTCGGCGAGCCATCACGCAGGTGCAGCTCTCGCGCGGCGTGGCGACCGGCATCGTGATCAACCCGGAAGCCCTGGAGCGGCTAGAGTTGGAAAAGGACACGCAAGGCCGCTACATCACCTCGTTCGCAGTGCAAGACGCCAACGGGCGCACTGTGACCTGGCGGGTGCCGGTTGTCGTGACCGATGCGATGCTGGCAAATAGCTTCCTGGTGGGCGACTTCCTGCGCGCGGCACGTCTCTACGATCGTCGCCAAGCTGCGGTCGAAGTGGCTACCCAGCACGCCGACTTCTTCACCCGCAACCTGGTGGCGATCCTGGCCGAAGAGCGACTGGCGCTGACCATCAACCGGCCTGACCTGCTCGTGAGCGGGAGCTTCCCGGCTGTGGTCTAAGTCGTGGCTGCTCTCAGCGTGCCTCTGCATCAGGTGGGATGGAGCGAGCTCGATTCCGGCCTCGTCAAGTACGAGCATCGGGACTGGACCAAGCCGCATCCCTTCCCGAAGCACGCTGAGAAGCGGCTTCCAAACTTGCCGCAGAACAAACCACTTGCCACCATGACCACGACGGACATCGGCAAGTGGCGCGGCTCGTCGACCTGACAAAACGGAGCTACACATGCCTCAAGTCCTGATTCCAATCATCCAGGTGGTCGGCACCGCGCTCACCGGAGCAGCCATCCCTTTTGCCACGGCCTCCGTAATCGCAAGTGCGGCGCCCATGCTCAGCACACTGATCGTGCAGCCAACACCATGAGCCTGCTGAACGTCTGGTTGTCGGAGACCAAAGCTCTGATCGCGACTGATACAGAGTCGCTTGGCCAGGACGGCGTGTATCACGAGGGCAGCAAGATGCTGCACTTGCCGCATGCGAACGTGGTGGTGGGTGGACGAGGGCACAACATCTTTCTGAATGTCGTGTTCTCAATGCTGCACATGGGCCGCGGAGGATTTGACGAGTACGAGTCGGAGATGCCTTCGATGCTGGCGCAGGCGATCGCCTACCTTGAACCGCAGCAGGCGGCTTTCCTGACCACCATCCATGCACAGGAAATTGTGTTGGTCGGCTACTCCAGAAGCCTCGGACGCATGCACTGCGTTGCCTATGAATCGAAGGACCAGACAGGCTTCAAGGTCACTCAGATCGATCAGGCGTTCCTGTCACCGTGGGCTGAGAGCTGGGGCATGCCCATGAAGGCATCGACCCCACAGGACGCGAGGATTGTCTGCACCGAGCAGGTAGTCAACGGAAAGGCTACGGACCCCGACGCGCCGCTGGGCGGGCGCCTGCTACTCGCAGAGCTGACACGCCACGAGCTCAAGTTTTCCACTATCGCGCGCCTCACTGAACGCGCCATTTCGAAGGATCAATGATGTCCATCGGCCGAATAACCGTCGACCTCCTAGCCCGCACCGGCTCCTTCGAAACTGACCTTGCCCGGGCTGCCAAGAATGCCGAGAAGCGCGCGAAGGAAATCGACGCCTCCATCTCCAAGGCGGGCGCCGCTGTCGGTGCTGCTCTCGGTGCGGCCGGCGTTGCTGCGCTGCACTTCGGAAAGCAGCTGATCGACGGCTTGGATGCTCTGAACGACGTCAAGGACGCGACGGGGGCGAGCATCGAGAACCTGAGTGCGTTGGAAGATGTGGCGTTGCGGACCGGCACGAACATGGACAACGTCTCCAGCATCTTGGTGAAGTTCAACAATGTGTTGAAAGAGGTGGACGGGAAGAATCCTGCGTCGCAGGCGCTGAAGGCGCTCGGCCTGAATGCCGAAGAACTGAAGCGCATCGACCCTGCGGAAGCCCTTCGACAGACCGCCGTCGCTCTTTCCGGTTTCGCCGACGATGGAAACAAGGCGCGGCTCGTTCAAGAGTTGTTGGGCAAATCGATCAAGGACGCAGCGCCCTTCTTGAAAGACCTGGCAGAGCAGACGCGCTTGCTGGGGACTGTCACGACGCAACAAGCTGAGGCGGCCGAAGTCTTCAACAAGCAGCTTTTCTCGCTTCAGAAGAATGCGACCGATCTCGGGCGGTCAATCGTCAGCAACTTGCTGCCCGGGTTGAATCTGTTCCTGCAGAACATGCGAGACATCGCCAAGCTCGGCGGCACTGGGCTGGCGGTGAAAGATGCATTCTTCGGGTTTCTCGACCCGAACTTTGCAAAGATGAGCGGCAGCAACGGTGCCGACATCAAGAAGTTCATGAGCGAACGCGACAAGCTGCAGAAGGATCTCGCGTTCGCCAGCAAGAAAGGCTTCGCAACCCGCGGAATCGAAGACAGCCTCGCAGAGAACGCGAAGTTCCTGGAAATAGTCCGGGCGAAGCAGCGCAACGAAGTCGAGGGCCTGTACCTTGGACAAGATCTCGGGGATGCAGTGTCGCGCCGCATGGGCAAAGCGCCCAGCCTGCCAGCGATAAAGCCGGTGGGAGGCGGTGGCTCCGCTAAAGCGCCCAAGGCCGAGCGAGAAAGCGAGCTGCAGAAGTACCTCGAAAACCTCGGCCGACAACTCGACAAGACCAAGGAGCTAGGCGTCGCCGAAACGGTCCTTGCCGACATTCAGGCCGGCCGGCTCAAGCTGCAGAAGGGTGAAAGCGCTGAGCCGCTGCTCGCCATCGCGAAGCAGATCGACGCCGCCAAGGCGCTGGGCGAGACTATCAAGATCAACGCCGAGTTCGACGCGCAGCTTCGCGATTCGGTCCTCAAGGATGTGGCGGCTCAAGAGGAGAAAGCCCTGAGCCTGGCTGACGGCAACAGGATCATGCGAGAGGAGATCGAGTTGATCGGCAAGAGCGTAGAAGCTCAAGCAGCGATTGAGCAAGCCCGCATCAGCAGTGCCATTGCCCTAGCCGAAGAGAAGCTTGGCGGTGAGCGGAACCTTGAGTTCATGAGCCGCGAAGCCATCGCTCTTGAGGAGCAGATACGGCTACTGAAGGAACGGCAGGACCTGGCTGGCATGCGCGGCGTTGCGCAGAGGCTGGCAGACGACGCTCAGGAAGCCAAGGACTTCGCCAAGTCTGTCGGCGCTGCGTTCGAAAGCTCCTTTGAGAAAGCTGTTCTGGCTGGCGACAAGCTCAGCGACGTGCTCAAGGGGCTCGCGAAGGATGTGCTGGGCCTCACGCTTCGTCAGACAGTGACCGGGCCGCTGTCCACTGCGATCAGCGGGTTGCTTGGTAGCGGGGCCGCGCTGGGAACGGCTAACGCGATAGGCAGTATGGGCGGCGATTCCTTGGGAGCATTCATCAGTCTTGCCGGCCTCGACAAGCGGGCTGCGGGTGGCCCTGTCGGCGCCGGAAAGCCATACCTTGTCGGCGAGATGGGTCAGGAACTCTTTGTCCCGAACACGTCCGGGAAGATCATCCCGAATCACGCTTTGGGCGGCGGCGCACCGGTCAACGTAGTAATCAACAACACGGTCGGCGACGTTGCCAGCCTTTCTCAACTGCGGGAAGCGCAAGCCGGTACTGAGCGCCGTATAGCCGGGATGATCGGTCGCAGTCAGCGCTATGGCGGCGCGCTGGCCTAACCTTCCGTCTTGCCCAACGCGCGCAGAAAGAACGTCGCGAGAACTTCCTGCGCCCCATCTCGGTCATTCAGGAAGGCACTAGATTTGCCACCGTACGCGGTCGGCATCTCCAGCTCGGCCATACGGACGCGTGGATCGAAAGCAACCGAACCACATTCCTCAAGTTCCTTTACGCCCGGTGGCCCTGGACGGTAGAAGCGCAGAACGCCCTTTTCAGTTGAGTAGGTCGCATCACATACGCAGAGCAACCGCTGCGCGGCAAAGGTCGCTTCGAAGCTATCGCCGCCGTTCTGTAGCTCACCGACGGTCCATGCGGGCTTGCTCAAATCGTCCTCCTGTAAAGCAGCATGGAACATTGCGAAAGTTTGGAAACACGCGTTCCGGAGGCTCCCGATGCGCTTGAGGTCTTTGACGGCGGAGTGGTTCATAAGGCGTTCGATCCGAAGTTTTATCCGGCCCTCAATGTAACTTGCGCCTCGTGAGTTTGTGTGTACCATTGAGGCTCGCGGAGTCCGCTGCGGGTCTGTTAATCCGTAGGTCCCTGGTTCGAGCCCAGGTCGAGGAGCCACTTACACGCCGCGTAGGCAAAAGAAAGCCCGCTATCGAATAGATAGCGGGCTTTCTTTCTTTTGGCGTGCTCGGTGCAATTCCGGTGCAATCGTCCGCTGGGCGATGTTGATGTCATCCAATTCCCAGCTCTATACGTATGTCCTCATCTCGCTCGAGACATTCGATCAGACGAACGGGAGTGCCTTGCGCCCAGCGTAGACCGCCTGTGCGCCAATTGCCCCTTCTATGCGCAGGCACTCGTTCCATTTGGCCATGCGCTCCGACCGCGCAAATGACCCGACCTTGAGTTGCCCCGTGTCCCATCCGATTGCCAGGTGCACGATTGCCACGTCTTCAGTCTCACCCGACCGGGCGGACGCCACCCTTCCCCAGTTCGCCGCACGTGCGGCTTCCATTGCCGCACGCGTCTCGCTGACCGTGCCGGCCTGGTTCGGTTTGAGCAGAACGGCGTTACATGAGCGCTGCGCAATGGCCTCGCGCACCAGTGCTGCATTGGTGACGAGGAAGTCGTCGCCAATGACCTGAATCCGATCGCCCACCGCAGCGGTGAACGCGCGCATGCCTTCTGCATCGTCCTCTGCAACAGGGTCTTCCATCGAAAGAATCGGGTAGCGAGCCACCCAGCCTTTCAGCACCTCGATCCACTCCCCCGTGTCGTAGATTCGCTGCTCCAGGCCCAGGGTGTAGCGGCCGCCGCGACCGAATTCGGACGCTGCAATGTCCAGCGATATCGCAACCTGATCGTGCCGATAGCCAGCCGCTTCGATCGACCGCGTCAGCATTTCCAGTGCTTCCTCATTCGACTTGAAGTCCGGCCACCAGCCGCCCTCGTCTGCCACGCCGGCGCGGCGCCCCATGCTTTCCATCAGTTCGCCCGCCGCCCGGTACACCTCGGCCGCCATGACCATCGCTTCTTCGAAGCTGGCCGCCCCGACCGGCATGATCAGGAAGTCCTGGACGTCGACGCGGCGCCCGGCGTGCGCGCCGCCGCCGAAGATCTGGATCTCGGGCAAGGGCATGCGCACCGGCTGGCCGCCGGCCATATAGCGCCAGAGCGGCAAGCCCGCACTGGCGGCGGCGGCGTGCAGGGCGGCCAGCGAGGTCGCGATGGTCGCGTTGCCGCCGAGTTCGGACTTGATCGAAGTTCCGTCGAGCGCGATCAAGGCATCGTCGAGCGCTTGCTGGTCCATTGCGTCCAGACCGATGATCCGCTTCGAGATCGGCCCGTTCACGTTTGCAAGTGCACGCTCGACGCCGAAACCGCCGAATGCCGTGCCGCCATCGCGCAGGTCGACCGCTTCCCGACTGCCGCGCGACGCTCCCGCCGGTGCGACGCCACGGCCGCGCACGCCGTTTTCCAGGATCAGGTCGACCTCGACCGTTGGCCTGCCGCGTGAATCCCAGATGCGGCGGGAGATGACTTGTCGGATAAGCGTGCTCATGTCGAGAGATTCCACTGGTGGACGATTTCGGAAAGGCTGTCGACCCGGGCGCGCAGCATCGGTACGGCGACGCGCCGTACCCGATCGCGGTCGGCTTCGGACGTGATGTATTCGACGGGCGACTTGCCATCGATCCTGGCAAGCAGAAGGCCGGCCAGCAAGGCAGCGGCTCGGCTTGCCAGTTCGTTTGCAGGTTCCCAGCTGACCTCGTTCAGGTAGCTTGAAGCGAGCACGTCGAAGCACCGGAGATAGTCGCTCGCGATGTCGGGCCGCCACACCGACTTGAGGAGCAGGTGATTCAGGCAGAACGCAAGGTCGAAGGCTGGATCACCGTACCAGGCACATTCGGCATCGAGGAATAGCGGGCCCTGCGGACCCACAAGAATGTTCTTGGGGCTGACGTCGCCATGTACCAGCGCCCGCTTGGTGTTGGCGGTGGTGTCGACCAGCCGAAGCAAGTCCTCGGCGCATTCGGGATGTCTGCGGGCCGCTTCGACGAAATACGGCTCCAGGCGGAGCGCGTAAAAACTCGAATCGTTGGCGAACTGCTCCGCCATCGATGCGCTGTCGGCTGTGGCCGAATGAATCGCCACAAGCAGGCGCCCCACCGCGCTGGCGGTCTCGGCGCTTGCAGCGCCGGCGAGCAGCTGCTCCTTCCAGATCGGCCAGTCCGCTGGCTCGAGATAGGCCATCGCAAAGGCATTGTCCCGGGGGTCGTCGCCAAGGATCACCGGAACGGCTTGCGGCACGATTCGACCGGCCACCTTCATCCATTCCACTTCGGCGCGGTTGCGCTCTACCGGCGCCTTCCACACCGCCGCTACCTTGAGTTGCGGCAATGCGCGCTTCAGGCACAGCACCCCGCCCAAGGTGTCGACGCGCACGATGAGCGAAGAAACGCCGCCGGCCAGCGGCGTGATTCGCGGCTCTTCGTCTGGCTGCAGCAGCTTCATGCGTTGGAGCACTTCGCGCACGGTTTGCTCCGAGTCGGGGTCGAGTTTCATCAGATCTCCGGTCCGTCCAGATGCTGCGGGTGACTCGGCGGGCTCATCCGGCACGCACTGTGTCCCGCACCGCGTGCGCGATGGCATCAGCGAACACCGGATCATTGATGTGCAGCGGAAAAATTTCAAGCCGGTGCGTTTCGGAGGCGACGAAAGCGCGCCGCAGCGTATCGAACAGCGCCGCATCGGCCGCCGGGTCATGGAAAGGCTGACCGGGCGCATCCAGCATGGAAACGCCGCCCATGGGCAACAGCAATCGAACCGGGCCGGGCGAGCGGTTCAGTTGCTCAGCGATGCGCAGGCCTGCGGCGACCAGCTCATCCGCCGTGCTGCGCATCAGCGTGATGTTCGCGTTGTGCATGTGAAAGCGGCGTCCGCGGTGTTGCGACGGAATCGTCTCCACGCCGCCCCAGTTGATCATGTCGAGCGCGCCGACCGAGCCAATCCATGGCAAGCCGTAGCGTGCCGCCGCATCCAGCCGATTCGGACCCGCGTCGCAGATGCCGCCGGCCAGATGCTGGCCGACCTCGGTGGTGGTGATGTCCACCACGGCCTGCAGCATGCCCGCTCCCGCGAGGCTTTCAAGCGTACGGCCGCCAGGTCCGTTGGCATGGAAGATCTGCGCGTCGAAGCTGTCGCCGAGCAGTGCACGCACCGCCAGGACGCACGGCGTGGTGACGCCGAACATCGTGAGACCGATGGCCGGCCTGTCGTCGCCGGGCATCACTGCCGGCGCCGCATGCAGCAGCATGCCGGCCATCGCGTGGGCGGCATTCGCGAGGATGGTGCGCGACAGCCGGTTGAGGCCGGCTATGTCGGTCACCGGGTACACGCTCGTCATGTCGACCACGTCGACGTACGGCGCCATGTTGCCGGCGGCCATGGTGGACACGAGCAGCTTGGGCCGGCCGATCGGCAGCAGGCGCATCGCCGGCGCGAGCATCGCGCTGCCCCCAGAGCCGCCGGCGCCGATGATGCCGGCGATTTCGCCGGCGGCCAGGCGCTCGCGCACCAGCACGCACAGCGCATCGCCCATGGCCGACACGGCCACGCCGCGATCGGTCGCGCCGAGAACGGCCGCCGCGCCACCTGGATGGTGCTGCGCCACCGTGCGCGAGGGAATGTCGGCAACGGCCTGGCTGCGCGTGCCGATATCGACCGTCACGACCGCTACGCCGGCAGCGCGCAGCAGCCCGGCCATGTAGTTCAGCTCGTCGGCCTTGGTGTCGAAGGTGCCGACCACCCAGGCCGCGGGTGCCGCGGCGCTCATGACTGGACAGCGAACTGCCCGTCGACGCACTCGAAGAACGTGCGAAAGGTGTCCTTCACCCGTTCCAGCGCCGCGGCTTCCTGATCGGCAGGCACGTCCCATTCGGCCCACCACTCGCCAAAGCAGCGGTTGCCCTCGGTCACCGGCAGGAGGTGCATCTCGGCGACGTAGTTCTTCCAGTCGGCATCGACTTCGATGATGGCGTAGCGGCAGCGATGCTCATCGTCCGACAGGGCGAGCAACTTTTCGCGGATGGTGCCGCCGCCGTCGCGCCCCCTGAAGTTGCGAATGCAGCCAACCTGGTCGGCCGGCTTGCCGCCCTCGATGAAAGAACTCTCGAAGAAGGGGTGGTAATTGCCCAGTGCGCCGAAGTCGCGCAGCAGCCCCCACGCTTCGTCGAGCGAGGCGTTCATCACGGCGCTCACATAGACCTTTGCCATGGCGTGTCTCCTTGTGTCGGGCAACTGTGCCTCAGAACGTGAGCTTCTTGTAGCGCTCGACGTGCGACTTGATCGCAGTTTCCGTCGGCAGGCGCTCCATGCTGCTGGCGCCGTAAAAGCCGTTGCAGTGCTGGCTGTGCTTGAGCACGTGGGCCACGTCTTCCGGCGACGAGATCGAGCCGCCGTGCGCGATGCGATCACGTCCTTGCGCACGCGGCGCGCGGCCTCGGCCCATTCGTCGATCAGCCGCACCGATTCGTCGAGCGACTTGGCGCTCGTGGCGCCGATGGTGCCGCCGGTGGTCACGCCCATGTGCGGCACGATGAAGTCGGCGCCGGCCTTCGTCATCTCGACCGCCTCGTCGGCGCTGAACACGTAGGGCGTGGTGAGCAGGTCGAGCTCGTGCGCCTGGCGGATCATGTCGATCTCGGTCGCGTAGTTGATGCCGGTTTCTTCCAGGCTCTGGCGGAAGGCGCCGTCGATGATGCCGACCGTCGGGAAGTTCTGCACGCCCGAGAAGCCGAGCTCCTTCAGCTTCTTCAGGAACACCGGCATGATCACGAACGGATCGGTGCCGTTCACGCCGGCGATCACCGGCGTTTTCTTGCACACAGGCAGCACCTCGCCCGCCATCTCCACCACGATGTCGTTCGCGTTGCCGTAAGCCAGCAGCCCGGCCGACGATGCCCGGCCGGCCATGCGATAGCGCCCGGAGTTGTAGATCACGATCAGGTCGATGCCCGCGGCCTCCTCGCACTTGGCCGAAATGCCGGTGCCGGCACCGCCGCCGATGATCGGCTCGCGCCGCTTCACCATCTCGTTGAATTTCTGCATCAGCGCCTTGCGCTCGAAACGTGGCATGGTTTTTCTCCTGGGTTGCCGTCAGTCGTGACGTCGGGTGGTGGGGGCCTGCATGTCGTTCGCGGGTTGCTTCAAGGCGCCCGCGATGCCGCTACGGAAAGTCATGACGCAGACCATGAAGATGACGCCGGTGACCAGCGTCACCCAGCCTCCGAATGCGTCGAGGTAGTGCTGCAGCCCCACCACAATGGCCGCGCCAACCGCGGGACCGAGCACCGACTGCATCCCGCCGAGCAGCGCCATCAGCACCACGTCGCCCGACAGGTGCCAATGCACGTCGGTCAGTGCCGCGAGCTGGAACACCAGCGCCTTCATGGACCCCGCGAGGCCCGAGAGCGCCGCAGACAGGACGAACAGCACCAGCTTGTAGCGGTTTACCGGATAGCCGAGCGAGCGAGCGCGTGGCTCGTGCTCTCGGATGGCCATGATCACGTGGCCGAACGGCGAGTGCACGACGCGGTGGATCAGTGCAAGGCCGCCCAGCGTAAGCGCCAGCACGAGGTAATACAGCGCGCTGTCGTTGCGCAGGTCGACGAGGCCGAAAAGGTGCCCGCGGGGAATCTGCTGCATGCCGTCTTCCGCGCCGGTGAAAGGCAGCTGCAGGAACAGAAAGTAGACCATCTGCGCCAGCGCCAGGGTCACCATCGCGAGGTAGATGCCCTGGCGCCGGATCGCCAGCCCGCCGATCACGGCGCCCAGCAATGCGGCGCCCAGCGTGCCGATCAGGAGGCCGAGTTCCGGGGTGAGCCCCGCGTGCTTGACTGCCAGACCCGTCAGGTAGGCCGCGCTGCCGAAGAAGGCCGCATGGCCGAAGGACATGATCCCGCCGAAGCCCAGCAGCAGGTTGTAGGCGCAGGCGAAGAGCGCCAGGCACAGCACCTTCATCACGAACACGGGGTAGACAAACTGCGGCAGCCAGGGCACCAGGACCAGTGCCGCGACGGCGATCCACAGCAGCCCGCGCACCGCGCTCGGCGCCAGGGTGAATCGCGTCATGCCGAACCCTCGCGGCCGAACAGGCCCTTGGGCCGCACCAGCAGCACCAGTGCCATGAGAACGAAGATCACGGTGCTCGACGCCTCGGAATAGAAGACACGCGTCCAGCCTTCGACCACGCCGATGGCCAGCGCGGTGACGATCGAACCGAACATCGACCCCATGCCGCCGATCACGACGATGGCGAACACCACGATCACGAGGTTGGAGCCCATGGCCGGGTTGACGTGGAGGATCGGCGCGGCCATCACCCCAGCGAATGCGGCCAGCGCGATGCCGACACCGTAGGTAAGCGTCAGCAGCATCGGCACGTTGATGCCGAACGATTGCGTCAGCGTGGACTTCTCGGTAGCCGCGCGCAGCTTGGCGCCGAGCGGCGTGCGCTCGATCAGCTACCAGCTCAGCAGGCAGCAGGCGAGCGCCGCCACGATCACCCACACCCGGTAGAGCGGCAGGATCATGAAGCCCAGCCGCACCGTGCCGCGCAGCGACTCGGGCACCGGATAGGGCTGGCCCGAGGAGCCGAACATCAGGCGGAAGCCGCCTTCGAGCACCAGCACCAGGCCGAAGGTGAGCAGCAGGCCGTAGATCGGATCGAGCCCTCGCAGCTTGCGCAGCAGCGTCCGCTCGAAGCCGGCGCCGACCGCGCCGACCAGGATCGGCACCAGCACCACCGACACCCAATAGCCCACGCCAAGATAGCGGTGCAGCATCCACGCGCCGAACGCGCCCGCCATGAAGAAGGCGCCGTGCGCGAAATTGACGATGCGCAGCAGGCCGAAGATGACGGCCAGGCCGAGGCTGAGCACGGCGTAGAAGCAGCCGTTGACCAATCCAAGCATGGTCTGGCCCGCAATCACGGTGAGCGGCATGCCGAAGAATTCGGTCATGGGTTCCTTCTTGTTCAGACGCCCAGCCGGGCGGCGATTCGGTCGAAGTCGCGCGTGAGCGCCACGCGGTCGAGCATGTCGGCCACGCGCCCGGATTCGACGAGGTAGTGGCGGTCGGCCAGCTCGGCGGCAAAGTGCACGTTCTGCTCGACCAGCACGACGGTGTAGCCACGCTGGCGCAGGTCGATCAGCAACTCGCCGATGCGATCGACGATGACCGGTGCCAGGCCTTCGGTGGGCTCGTCGAGCAACAACAACCGTGCGCCGGTGCGCAGGATGCGCGCGATGGCCAGCATCTGCTGCTCGCCGCCCGACAGCTGCGTGCCGGCGGATTTCGCGCGTGCCTTTAGGTTGGGAAAGATTGCCATCAGCTCGGATTCGGTCATGCCGCCGCTGGCCACGACGGGTGGCAGCAAAAGGTTCTCGCGCACGCTGAGCGAGGCATAGATGCCGCGGTCATCCGGACAGAAGGCCACCCCGGCGCGGCCGATCTGGTGCGGCGCCAAGCCGATGAGCTCGCGGCCACCGAGCCGGATCGAGCCCGTGCGCTGCGCAACGATGCCCATCACCGATTTCAGCAGGGTCGATTTGCCGGCGCCATTGCGGCCCAGCAGCGTCACGATTTCGCCTCGCCGCACGTCGAGGTCGATGCCGTGCAAGGCCTGGCTGGGGCCGTACCAGGCGCGCAGCCCGCGAATGTCGAGCAGGGTGTCAGCCATGGGCGCTCCGCGCCTTCGCGGCCTTGCCCAAGTACGCCTGCGCGACGCGCTCGTCGTCGGCGATCGCGGCGTAGTCACCTTCGGCCAGCACTTCCCCATGCTGCATCACGGTGATGCGATCGCACAGATCGGCCACCACCGAGAGGTTGTGCTCCACCATCAGCACCGTTCGCCCGCGCGCCGCGATGCGGATCAGTTCCGTGGCTTGCACGATGTCCTCGCCGCCCATGCCTGCCATCGGTTCGTCGAGCAGCAGCATGCGAGGTTCCAGCGCCAGCGTGGTGGCGAGTTCGAGCGCGCGCTTGCGGCCGTAGGGCAGTTCGCCAGCGGCGTGCTTCGACCAGGCTTCCAGTCCCACCTCGGCCAGCAGCTCGTGCGCGCGCGCATCGTGCACGCGCAGCACCTTGTCGCTGCGCCACCAGTCGAAGGAGTGGCCGCGGTGACGCTGCAGTGCCAGGCGCACGTTCTGGAACACGCTGAGCTGCGCGAACACCGCGGAGATCTGGAACGAGCGCACCAGCCCGAGTCGCGCCACCGCGTCGGCCGCCATGCGCGTGATGTCGCGCCCTTCGAAAGCGATGCGCCCGGCGCTCGGTTCGATGAAGCGCGTCAGCAGGTTGAAGCAGGTGGTCTTGCCCGCACCGTTCGGCCCGATCAGCGCGTGGATGCTCCCGGTCTGCACGCGAAGGTCGATGCCGCTCTCGCCACCCACGGCCCGGAAGCCGTTGAAGTCGCGAGCGAGTCCCTGCGCCTCCAGCGCATAACCGGTGTGCTGCATCGCCGTGGCGTCCGAGGGCTTACTTCTTGACCAGGTAGCAGGTGCTGGCGGCCAGCGGCTGGAAGGCCTGGTCCGCGGGGATCGTCTTGATCGCCTTCAGGTAGTCCCACGCGCCCTTCGATTCGGCCGGGGACTTCACTTCCCACAGGTACATGTCGTGCACCATCCGGCCGTCGGCGCGGATCTGGCCCTTGGCAGTGAAGAAGTCGTTGATGGGCATCTCGCGCATCTTCGCGGACACGGCGTCCGGTTCGTCCGTGCCGGCGGCCTGCACTGCCTTCAGGTAGTGCATGGTCGAAGAATAGTCCGCCGCTTGACTCATGTTGGGCATGAGCTTCACGCGCTGCTCGTAGCGGCGCGCAAACTTGCGCGACTCTTCGTTCATGTCCCAGTACCACGCGTTGGTCAGCATCAGCCCTTGCGCGGCCTCGAGGCCCAGCGCATGGACATCGTTGATCCACAGCAGCAGCGCGGCCAGCTTCTGGTTCTTGGTGATGCCGAATTCCTTGGCCGACTTGATGGCGTTGATCGTGTCGCCGCCGGTGGATGCGAGACCGATGATCTTTGCCTTGGACGCCTGCGCTTGCAGCATGTACGACGAAAAGTCGGTGGTGGCGAGCGGATGCCGCGCGGCACCGACCACGCGGCCCTTGGCCGCGCGCACCACGTCGCCGACCTGCTGCTCCAGCCCGATGCCGAAGGCGAAGTCGACGGTCAGAAAGAACCAGGTGTCGCCGCCCTGCTCGACGATCGTGCGGCCGGTGCCGTTGGCCAGCGAGTAGGCGTCGTAGGCGTAGTGCACAGCGTAGGGCGAACACGCCTGATTCGTGAGGCCCATGTTGGACGAGCCGTTGACGATGATGTGGCGTTTTTTCTCTTTTGCAACGGCCGCGACGGCCAGTGCCACACCGGAGTTGGAAAGGTCGGCAATCAGGTCGACCCCGTTGGAGTCGAACCATTCGCGCGCCTTGGCGGCGCCGACGTCGGCCTTGTTCTGGTGATCGGCAAAAACCACTTCGATGGGCTTGCCGAACATTTTGCCGCCGAAGTCGTCGACGGCCATCCGGACGGCCTCGACCGCGCCCTTGCCCGAGAGGTCGGCGTAGATGCCCGACATGTCGGTGAGCACGCCGATGCGCACCGCATCCCCGGAGAGCGTGCCGGTCGTCTGGGCCGAAGCGCCGCCGACGGCACCGATCAGCATGAAAGTTGCGGCTGCAACCTGGCTGGGAACGTTCTTCATGGATGTCTCCTTTGCTTTGAATGGGCGCTCGGCCAAGCAGTCCGAGGTGACGCAATCCTATAAATGGGATCGCGTTGCAGCCATATCCCCGCAACACAGCGAGATACTCGAAATCCACCAATCGTTGCGGGCAAACCCAGGATCGAATTGCGTCGGTGCAACCCGGGCGCGCTACTCTTGCGCATGGAAGACGCACCGATCGAACTCAAGGAAACGCACATTTGGGGCGACGGGAGCCGATACAAAGTCGTCCGCGCCGAACATTGCGAAGCATTGGCGACCCGCCATATTGCGCACGTCGGCGTAATGGACGCGGCGGCGCCGTACACGATCGTGCGTACCCATCTGGAGGGTGCCTACATGCATGCATGCCTTGGCGGCGAGGGCCGCACATTGCTAGACGGACGCTGGTACGCCCACGCAGCGGGCATGACGAGCTTCGCGCCCGCCCATGTGCTGCATGCGTTTCATTGCATCCCGACCAAGCGCTGGCAGGTCTGCTGGGTGCGCTTCATGCCCGGCTCGCCGCGATCGGTGGCGAACGCCATCGCACCGGGGATGACTCTGTTCGATGCGCGCGCGCTCGAACACGCCATCCTGGGGCTGGCCGCCGAGATGCAGGGCGCGGTCGATCCGGGGAGTTGCGCGACCTGGGTCGACCTCATCGAGCGCTATGTGACGCGCGTCATCGAACCCTGGCAGCGGGAGCCGCGGCTGGTGGGTGTCTGGGACGCAGTTCGGCAGGAACTGGCGCGCGATTGGACCCTTGTCGATATGGCCCGGCTGGCCAATACCAGCGAGGAGCACCTGCGCCGCCTATGCCAGAAAAGCCTGGGGCGAAGCCCTGGCAAGCAGCTTGCCGCCTTGCGAATCGCCGAAGCAGCGCACCGGCTGACCACCACGAACGACAAGGTCGAAGTCATTGCACGTGCGGTGGGCTATGTGAACGCGTTTGCCTTCTCGAACACCTTCAAGCGGCTGACGGGTTTTCGCCCTTCGGATTACCGCGCGAAGCCCCATGGCGGCAGACGCCCATTCCTGGAACTCCAGCCGGATGCGGAGCCGTCGGAGTCCTGACCTTCCATGCAAAAACCCTTTGCATCTGGCAGGCGGTCTTCGGTCCAGCCAGATTCTAGGGTTTACCCTCTTTGCATACGTATGCACGCCTTCGAAAGTGCATACGTATGCAAGCCATTCAACGGAAGTAAACAAATTGATCAGACATCTCAAACGCGGCAAAGACATCCAAGTACGCGCCGACGACGACGCCAAGGTTCGATCCACCGTCGAAGGCATCATCAAGGCCGTCGAGGAGCGGGGCGATGCCGCCGTGCGTGAATTCAGCCAGCAGTTCGACCGCTGGGACCCGGCCGATTTCCGGCTTTCGGCCGGGGACATCGAGAAGGCGCGCAAGAGCCTCTCGGCGCGTGAAATCGAGGACATCGCATTCGCCCAGAAACAGGTGCGCAACTTTGCGCAGATCCAGCGCGACTCGATGAAGGACGTCGAGGTCGAGACTTTCCCCGGCGTCATCCTCGGCCACAGGAACATCCCCGTGAACGCCGTCGGCTGTTATATCCCCGGGGGCAAGTACCCGTTGCTGGCCTCGGCGCACATGAGCGTTTTGACCGCCAAGGTGGCGGGCGTGAAGCGGGTCGTCGCGACTGCGCCGCCCTTTCAGGGAGCGCCGCATCCTGCGATCGTCACCGCCATGTCGATGGCAGGTGCCGACGAGATCCTGGTGCTGGGCGGCGTGCAGGCCGTGGTGGCGATGGCGGTCGGCACCGAAACCGTTGCGCCTGTCGACATGCTGGTTGGGCCCGGCAACATGTATGTGGCGGAAGCCAAGCGCCAGCTCTACGGTCGGGTCGGCATCGATCTCTTTGCCGGCCCGACCGAGACGCTCGTGATCGCGGACGACAGCGCCGACGCCGAGATGTGCGCGGTCGACCTGCTGGGTCAGGCCGAACATGGACCGACATCGCCCGCGATCCTGCTCACCACCAGCGAGCAGCTCGCGCGCGACACCATGGCCGAGATCGAGCGGCAGCTCACCATCCTTCCCACTGCCGCGATCGCCTCGGTGAGCTGGGCCGAGTACGGCGAAGTGATCGTTTGCGACACGCAGGAGGAGATGCTGCAGAAAGCCGACGAGCTCGCGTTCGAGCACGTGCAGGTGCTGACTCGCGACCCGGCTTACTTTCTCCACAACATGACCAATTACGGCGGCCTCTTTCTGGGCGCACGTACCAACGTGAGTTTCGGCGACAAGGTGATCGGAACCAACCACACGCTGCCGACCAATCGCAACGCCCGCTACACCGGCGGCCTGTGGGTGGGCAAGTTCCTGAAGACCTGCACATACCAGAAGGTGCTGACCGACGAGGCCAGCGCGCTGATGGGCGAGTACTGCTCGCGCCTGTGCCACATGGAGAACTTCGCCGGGCACGGAGAGCAGGCCAATCTGCGGGTGCGCCGCTACGGCACCCGGCCCGACGTGCCGTGGTATCAGCCGGTGCCGGCCCTGGAAGGTTGAGCATGCTGCCGCGAGCGCCGAACTTCCGCGTCGACGGCCGCCGCGCGCTGGTGACCGGTGCCGGCCGCGGCATCGGCCTGGCTGCAGCCGTCGGACTGGCGCAGGCCGGCGCTGCCGTAACGCTGGGCGCACGCTCCGAGGGCGAACTGCGCGAGGCCTGCGAGCAGATCCGGGCCGAAGGCGGCATCTGCGACTATCTGGTGCTGGACGTGACCGACGCGCAGGCGGTGGACGAAAGGCTCACCGCAGCCGGCCCGTTCCAGATCCTCGTCAACAACGCCGGGCTGAACCGGCCGAAGCTGCTGGTGGAGGTGGAAGACAGCGACATCGATGCCGTGTTCGATCTCAACGTCAAAGCGGCCTTCTACGTGACCCGCACGATTGCACGCGGCCTACTGGCGGCCGGCCTTCCCGGCTCGATCATCGGCATCTCTTCGCAGATGGGCGTGGTGGGCAGCCCGCGGCGCACGCTCTATTGCGCCAGCAAACACGCGATGGAAGGCATGACCAAAGCGCTGGCCTGGGAGCTGGGGCACGCGAACATCCGCGTCAATACGGTTTGCCCGACCTTCATCGAGACCGCGATGACGGCCGGCATGTTCGCAGACCCGGCCTTTCGCGAGTGGGTCACTTCGAGAATCGCGCTCGGCCGGCTGGGCAAGGTCGAGGAGATCATGGGCGCCATCGTGTTCCTTGCGAGCGACGCGTCGAGCCTCGTGACCGGCAGCGCACTGATGCTCGACGGCGGCTGGAGCGCTGCGTGAAAACCAGCGCCACCGCGCAAGAAGTGGCGAGGCTCGCGAAGGTTTCGCAGTCGGCCGTGAGCCGCAGCTTCACCCCCGGCGCCAGCGTGTCGGAAGACACGCGCGCCCGCGTGCTCGCCGCCGCCAAGACATTGGGCTATCGGCCCAACGCGCTGGCGCGCAGCTTGATTACGCGGCGAAGCAGGATCATCGCGCTGGTGATGAGCTACCTCGAGAACCAGTTCTATCCGCTGGTGATCGAGAAGCTTTCGCAAAAGCTTCAGAAACAGGGCTATCACGTGCTGATGTTCATCAGCGACCTGAACGAGACCGACGGCGTGCTGGCCGAGATCCTGCAGTACCAGGTCGACGGCATCGTGATGGCCTCGGTCATGCTGTCGCCCGGCCTGGCGCGGCAGTGCGCCGACTCCGGTGTACCGGTGGTGCTGTTCAATCGGGTGCCCGACACGAGCGCGTTCGCGAGGCACAGCACCAGTTCCGTCACCTCGGACAACCATCGCGGCGGTCGAATGGCGGCCGAACTCCTCTTGGCGCGCGGACATCGCCGTATCGCCTTCCTGGCCGGGCTCGAAAAATCATCGACCAACCTGGAGCGTGAGCGAGGCTTCAACGAGGTGCTTGAAGCAGCAGGCGTCGCGGTGTTCCGCCGCGCAGTCGGGCACTACAGCTTCGAGCTGGCCAAGCAGGCCACGCGCGAGTTGTTCGCCGGCTCCCAGCGTCCCGACGCAGTGTTCGTCGCCAATGACCACATGGCGATCGCCGCAATGGACGTGCTGCGCCAGGAATTGGGCCTGCGCGTGCCCGCGGACGTGAGCGTCGTCGGCTTCGACGACGTGCCGCAGGCGGCCTGGGGCGCGTACCGCCTCACGACAGTGGTGCAAAGCGTCGAGGAGATGGTCGAGGCCACGGTCGAACTGCTGCACGAGCAGATGCGCGACGACACCCATCCCCGCAACGTAGTGATTCCTTGCCGCCTGGTCGAGCGCGACTCCGTGCGGGCCGCCGCCTGAGCGTGCCGGCAGGCAGATGGCCCTTCCAACCTTTCATCGACTTAGGAGAGAAAATACTATGAACTCGACAATTCGCATACACGCCCTTGCCGGACTCGCTGCGCTGGCGTTGAACGCTGCCCTGCCCTCCGCTTACGCACAGACTCCCGCCTGGCCGTCCAAACCGGTCAAGTACGTGGTGCCCTTCTCGCCTGGCGGCGTGTCCGACGGTGTAGCGCGGCTGGTGGCGCAGCATCTCGGCGAGCGGCTCGGGCAGCCGGTGGTAGTCGAGAACAAGCCGGGCGTCTCGGGCATCGTCGGCACTCAATCGGTTGCCCGCTCGGCACCGGACGGCTACACGCTCATGGGCGGCACCATCACCACGCATGCGGTCAATCCCTTCTTCAACAAGAACCTGGGCTACGAACCGGTACAGGACTTCGTTGCGGTGAACCTGGTGGGCATGGTGAGCAACGTACTGGTGGTGCCGGCAGACAGCCGCTTCGATTCCGTGGCCCAGGTCGTGGCCGAACTCAAGGCCAAGCCCGACAGCCTGACGTACGGCACGGCGGGCGCGGGCACCTCGCAGCACCTGTCGGGCCAGCTGTTCCAGAGCATCACCCGCACCAAAATGCGCCAGATCATCTACAAGGGCGGTTCGCAGGCCATGGTCGACCTGATCGGCGGTCAGATCGACATGGTGTTCGAGACCGTTGCCGCGGCGCGGCCGATGATCGACGGCAAGCGCGCGAAGGTACTCGGCGTCACGTCGAGCAGCCGCTTGGCCAACATGCCGGGCGCGCCCACGCTGGCCGAAGCGGGCGTGCCCGGTTTCGAAATGCAGTCCTGGCAAGGTGTATTCGCACCGGCCGGCACGCCCAAGCCGATCGTGGACCGCCTGGGCCGAGAGATCGTGGCCGTTATTGCGCTGCCCGATGTGCAGGAGAAGCTGCGCAAGCTCGGCGTCGAGCCGGATGGCCGCGCGTCCGAAGCCTTCGTCGCCTTCCAGCGCGCCGAGATCGCGAAGTGGGGCAAGGTGATCCAGGACGCCGGCATCCAGGCCGAATAAGACACAACCAAGGAAGACACATCGATATGAACAAGACCATTTCCCGGCAGATCACGCGCGGCGCCCTGCTGCGCCGTGCGGCTGCTGCACTTGCGGCGCTGGCCCTGGGGACTGCTGCCAACGCGCAGACGGCTCCGACCGCAGCAGCCGGTCCGGACGGCTTTCCGACGACCGGCCGTGTCGTGATCGTCGTTCCATTTGCGCCCGGCGGTGCCACCGACATCGTCGCGCGCCTGGTCGCGGACGAACTCGGCAAGCGTTGGGGCACGGCCGTCGTCGTCGACAACAAGGCTGGTGCGGGCGGCGGCATCGGCACCGAGTACGTCGCGCGGGCCAAGCCCGATGGCTACACGCTGCTGCTCGGCACGCAGACCGCGTTGTCGGTCAACCCCACCCTGCTCAAGAAGATCAGCTACGACGTCGACAAGGACTTCGCGCCGGTGACCCAGCTTGCGAGCACACCGCTCGTGCTGCTTGCCGGCAACAAGTCGGGCGCGCGCACGGTGCAGGAACTGGTCGCACTGCTCAAGGCCAAGCCCGAGGCACTGTCGTACGGAACCAGCGGCAACGGCACTTCGCAGCATCTGACCACGCTCATGATGCTCAACCGCATCGGTGCCACGGCGGTGCACGTGCCTTACAAGGGCAGCAGCCAGTCCTTGGTAGACCTTGCCGGCAACCAGATCGACATGCAGTTCGACAACATGACCACAGCGCTGGCTTTCGCGAAGAACGGCCAGGCCAAGGCGCTCGCCGTCACCAGCAGCGTGCGCTCGCCGCTCCAGCCCGAACTGCCGACCCTTGCCGAATCGGGCGTCAAGGGTTTCGAGGCCGTGACCTGGCTCGGCTTGCTCGCCCCCGCCGGCACGCCGTCGGCGGTCGTGAACTGGCTCAACAAAGAGGTGGTCGCGGTGCTGGAGTCGCCCTCCGTCAAGGGCCGGCTCGCGGCTCAGGGCTTTACGCCGAAGCCAATGACTCCGCCGGCTTTCCGCACGTTCATCCAGACCGAGACCTTCAAGTTCGCCGAACTGATCAACGCCAACAACATCACAGTCGATTGAGGATCCGTCGATGCTCACGGCTGAAGTGATTCGCAAGCTGCGTTCGGCTGACACGCCAATGATCTGCAACGCACTCGACATCCACTGAACAAACCGAAGAAGGAAGAGAGCCACCATGGACATCCGCCATCCCCTCGATACGCGCCTGCCGGAGATGCTGCGCAGCGGCCGGCCCTTGCGCGGGATCTTCAACTCGCTGCCGAGCGCGGCCGTCGTCGAAATGTGCGGCTATGCCGGCTTCGACTTCGTCTTGATCGACAACGAGCACGGCAGCGCGGGTCACGAGACCACGGAAAACATGCTGCGCGCTGCGCGCGCGAGCGGCATCGTGCCGGTGGTGCGTTGCCTGCGCCAGGACATGGCACGCGTGCTCGACATGGGCGCCAGCGCGGTGCAGGTTCCGATGGTCGAGAGCGCCGCCGAGGCGCGCGATCTGGTGCAACAGGTGCGCTACCCGGGTGGGGGCCGCCGCGGCAGCGCGTTCAGTTCGCGCGCCGCAGGCTACGGCGCGTTCCCGGGCGCGGCACACACGCAGCGCAGCAATCAGGGCATCGCGCTGATCGTGATGATCGAGACGCCCGAGGCCGTTGAACAGGCAGCCGAGATCGCCGCGGTCGAGGGTGTCGATGCCGTCTTCGTCGGTCCGAACGACCTCTCGCACTCGATGGGGTTCGGTAGCGACTGGAAATCGCCCGTGGTCGAGGCAGCGATCGAGCGCGCTGCGTGCGATCTCTGGAGCCGGCAACTGCGCCGGAATTCTCGCGCTGACGCCGGACGACGAAGCCAAGTACGGTCAGTGGGGGGCGCGTTATTTTGCGACCGTTGCGTCGAGCGTGATCACCCAAGCGTTGCGACAGGCATCGAGCGCCGGCGGGCGTGCTGGGCCAGCAGGCGCCATCACATACTGAACAAACTCCACGGCCTCCTTGGTCTTCCAGGGCGCTCGACGAGGACTTTCAGCGCAGGCCGATGAGCGAGGCGCGGCGCCGCAGCATGGCGGCGCGCACCGGATCCGCGGCCTCGACGCGGTCCGCCTCTACCTGCAGAGCGCGCATCCGCTCGACCTCTTCGATGATCTTGTCCGGCTGCAGCAAGGCCCGGACGAGCACCAGGGCCTCGTCGGCCAGCGCCCTGAACGCTGGGCGAAATACAGCGGACGAATCTGGACCGGATGAATGACTGAGGGTGGACATTGAAGCTCCTGAACTGAAGTTGCTGGAAGGTGAAGCCATCTTCAACGGAGCGTGAGCGTAAGTAAAATGAGATTTATTGCCATTTAAATGCAAAGATAATGGCTTGAAACTTTTCGATCTCCATGGACATCAATCTCGCCCGCACCTTTCTCGAGATCGTCGAGACCCACAGCTTCCTGCGCGCCGCCGAGCGGCTGAACGTGACGCAGACCTCCGTCAGTGCGCGGGTGCGAACCCTCGAACAACTGCTCGGCCGCAGGCTCTTCGTGCGCAACAAGGCCGGCGCGGCGCTCACCACCGCGGGTGAGCAGTTCCTGCCGCACGCAACCACCCTGGTGCAGGTCTGGGAGCGTGCGCGCCACCAGGTCGCGGTGCCCACCGGAAGCCACGCCGTGCTTGCCGCCGGGTGCGAAATCAGCCTGTGGGACCCATTGCTGCTGCGCTGGCTGCTGTGGCTGCGCGCCGCCGCTCCCCATCTGGCAATCCGAACTGAAGTGGGTTTCCCGCAGAACCTGCTCGACAAGGTGGCAGCAGGCGTGCTCGACATCGCCATCGTCTACGCACCGCAGCAGCGGCCAGGGCTGCGCGTGGAGCTTCTCATCGAGGAGAAGCTGGTCATGGTCACCACCGCCAAGCGCGCCGCCATGCCGCGACCCGCCGACTACGTGTACGTCGACTGGGGACCGGAATTCGCGGCGCAGCACGGGCTTGCGTTTCCCGAGCTTTCCAACGCGGCCGTGAAGGCTGGACTGGGCCCGCTCGGCCGGGAGTACCTGCTTGCGGCCGGCGGCACAGGGTACTTTCGGCTCGACGTGGTGCGCGGCCACCTCGAGTCGGGGCAGTTGCGCCGCGTGCCGAATACGCCGGAATTCCTCTATCCGGCTTATGCCGTGTACGCGGTGGGTGCCGATCCGAAGATCGTCGACCTCGCGCTTGCGGGCTTGCGACAGGTTGCGAACACCGGCTCGAAGATGGCGGACAGCCCATCGAAAAAGAAGCGGGTTCGACCTGCCTGAGGTCTTGCCGGGGACCGCGATGTCGACCTCACCTCCTCGGACGAAAGCCCTTCGTGCGCGATCTACGCCAACGGCCTGGCACTCTGCATGCGAAGAACACTTGCGTTACGAGTTTTCGGACCGCTGCAGGCGCTGGAGGCGCTGGAGCCGCATGATGTCCCCACTAAAGTAAGAAGGTCTGAATGCCCCGTCGCCCTCGCCCCGTTTTTCTCAATCCGATGCAGGTGCAGATGCCCGTCGGCGCCTGGACCTCGATCGGCCATCGTGTGAGCGGCGTTCTTCTGGCCGCGGGCGTGCCGGCCAGCGTCTACCTGCTGGATCGTTCGCTGCGAAGCGGGCAAGCCTTCGCTGACGTGAGCGCCATGTTCGAGCGCATGCCGGTCAAGGTCGTGGCCGTGATCCTGCTTTGGGCACTCTCGCACCATCTGCTTGCCGGCGTGCGACATCTGTTGAGCGACTTCAACCTTGGCTCACCGCTGCGCACGGCGCGGCGCAGCGCCTGGCTGGTGAACGCAGGTGGTGTTGCCATGGCCTTCCTTGCGGCAGGAGTCGTGCTGTGAAGATGCAGGCAACGGGGTTGGCGGCATGGTGGATGCAACGCGCGAGCGCCGCCTGCATGCTGCTCTTCATGCTGTTCCTGCTCGGCGCCTTGTTGCTTCATCCACGCCACTCCTATGCCGAGTGGCGAGCCTGGGTCGGCCACCCCGGCATGACGGCCACCATCCTCGCTTTCTTCGCGGCGTTGCTGGCGCACATGTGGGTCGGCCTGCGCGATGTGCTGATCGACTACGCCCGTCCGGCAAGCCTGCGCTTTTTCCTGCTGTGCGTCGTCGGTGTCGCACTCCTGGGCATCGCATTCTGGGTTGCCTGGATTCTTTTGCGGACACAGGTCTGACTGGTGCCACACACATGAAACTTTCGATCTCCCGCTACAACCCCGAACGCGACGAGAAGCCCTACATGCAGGACTACGAGATCGAGCTCGTCGAGAGCGATCACATGCTGCTGGACGTGATCCTGCGGCTCAAACACCAGGACAACACGTTGACGCTCAGAAAGTCGTGCCGCGAAGGCGTCTGTGGCTCGGACGCGATCAATATCAACGGCCGCAACGGGCTGGCTTGCGTCACGCCCGTGCGCGGGTTGAAAGAACCGGTAGTCCTGCGCCCCTTGCCGAGTTTTCCGATCATTCGGGATCTGGTGGTCGACATGACCAACTTCTTCACGCAGTACCACTCGATCTCGCCGTACCTCATCAATCCGGAGCCGCCACCGGAAAAGGAACGCCTTCAATCACCGTCGGAACGCGACGAGCTGAACGGCGCCTACGAATGCATCATGTGCGGCTGCTGCAGCAGCCAATGCCCCTCGTTCTGGTGGAACCCCGACAAGTTCGTCGGTCCGGCGGGCCTGATCCAGGCCTACCGGTTCATCGTCGACAGCCGCGACCACGCTACCCAACAGCGCCTGGACAATCTGAACGATGCCTACCGGCTGTTCCGCTGCCGCACCATCATGAACTGCTCCGAGGTGTGCCCCAAGGGCCTGGAGCCTTCTCACGCGATCGAGGAGATCAGGCTGAAGATGTCGAAGGTTCCGGTCAAGGGCGGCGGACTCGAAATGCATCGCCCGAAATCTCCCAAGTAAAAGGTGCTGTATTGATTCAATACCATCCTGCAACAGCGTTTCACCGAGGGAAAGTTCGATGGGTTTCCTAGACAAGACACCAGCGCACCCCCCCAGGCCTGACGACTCTGCCAATCAGTCGGTGCTGGGTGAAGAAGACCCGGGTGCCGCTGTCGGTGGTGCCGATGGGGATCAAGCATTGAAGAGTTCGAAGTCCGGCGAGGTGCAAACCGAAGTTGATCTGACGAACGCCGAACTGGTGCAGTTGCAAGTTCGGGTGATCGCCCTCGAAAACCTGGTGATCGCGCTTCTGGCTGAGGCAACCCCTCGGACGACGGACCTAGCGCGTGCAATGGCCGCCGACATTTCTCCGAGGCCAGGCTGCACTCCGCACCATTTGACGATTCATGCCGCGGCACAGATGGTCCATCTGGTTGAGCGATCCGCCTTGTTCCGAAACAAGACTGACTCTTAAGTCGCTGCATTGGCTCCAGGCTGCAAATTGCCTGCAAGACCTTCAGGTGCCGCAAGCCCTCAGGTTGCCACGAGCCGCGTAGCCAATCGAGCAGCACTGTCGGCAGGAGTTCGGGCCGAGGTAGCAACGCGTACCGACGCGGCCCAAAAACAGCTGGCAGGTAGTCCGGCGCCAGCTAAGGCCAAGGCGCCGGATCCGGTATGGCACACACTGCGTCAACGTCAATCGATTTGAAATCTGCGGGTCCTACGATCTCCAGGTATTCCATATCGGGCGAGTAGTCGAACAAAAAATGCGGAATGCCCGGCCGCTGATGCACGCAGTCTCCAGCCTCCACCAAAGTCACTTTGTCGTCGTACATGAACTTGGCCCATCCTTTGGTCATCAACACGATCTGGAACTCGGCTTCGTGACGGTGCCAGCCAGTTCCTTTTTCAGGGGCCTTGTCTGCCTTGACGAGGTGCGCAATCACGCGCCCGTTAGTCGCAGCGGCAACGCCCAAATCGCGGTACAGGAAAAAGTCACGCAGACCGTCGCCGCGCCATGGCGTGTCGTCA
Organism: Variovorax sp.; assembly: GCA_037720315.1. GTDB lineage: Bacteria > Pseudomonadota > Gammaproteobacteria > Burkholderiales > Burkholderiaceae_C > Variovorax. Next base: position 92,944 of record JBBJMS010000002.1, read on the forward strand.
GGCTTGCAATGAGAAAACTGCGTCCCGGTTGGCTTAGTGTTCTTGTTCATGGTGTGTTCAACGCTCACTTGACGTCGACTCCGACACTGCGCGAGAGCGCCTGGTAAGTCTTGGTTTCCTGCTGGTAGAACTTGTCGAGCTCCGGCACGGTCATCGGCAAAGCCGACTCCATTCCTGTCGATGCGACGTAGGACTGGAGTTCGCTGTCCTTCATGGCAGCCGCCAGCGCCTGATTCAGACGCGCGATCGCGTCGGCGGGCGTAGACCGGGGTGCCAACAGCGCAACCCATGTGCCGTAGACGAAATCCTTCATGGCGGGACTTTGCGACTGAATCGCCGGCACCTTGCCGAAGCGTGGATTGACGACGGCCGCAGTCGTGCCCAGCGCCTGGACCTTGCCGGTGTCGATGAGTGAGGGCAAGGTGCCGCCCAGCGGAAGGAAGCTGATGTCGATCTGGCCCGCCATCACGTCCTGCGACAACGGCGGCACGCCCTTGTAGGGCACGTGCAGAACAGACACACCGGCCTGCCGCGACCATTGCTCACCGAGCAGGTGGATCATCGAGCCGGGCCCGATGTGCCCGAAGCTGAGCGGCTTGGCGCCGGGCTTCTTCGCCTCTTCGGCGAGCTGTGTCAGCGATCCGCCCGGGAGGTCCGGGCGCGCCACGAGGATGTAGGAGGTGCGGGCCACCAGCGCCACCATCCGCAAGTCTTCGGGCTTGTACTTGACGTGCGCCAGCGAAAAGGGCGTGAGGATCGGTTCGGTCTGCGAAGCGATGAGGATGGTGTTGCCGTCGGCCTTCGCGGCGAGCACCTTGGCAGTGCCGATCGATCCGCCCGCCCCCGGCGCGTTCTCGACGACGACCGTCTGCTTGAGCTCGCTGGCCAGCAGGGCCTGAAGCTTGCGCGCCACGCCGTCGGTCGGATTGCCCGGCGGTTGGGGCACGACGATGGTCAGCATGCGCGTCGAGGGCTGTGCGTGTGCGCCGAAGACGTAAGCGAAGGACAGGGCGAAGGCAGCGATTCGAGGAATCTTCATTTGGTTTCTCCGGGATGTGGGTGTGAAAGTTTCAGCGGCTCGTTGTGTCGACGCGCTGCGTGCGCACGTCGCCGGCCTCGATGTCGTGCGCGTCCCTTCGGCCCGTAGATCGTCATCGGCTTGACGGGCGACGCAAACTGCGTCGGCGCCAGCCGGTCGAATGCGCCGCGCAAGCGCCGGACCGGCGCGAAGAAGCTGAGGCGGGACACGGTTCCTCCTTGGATGAGGTGAAAGCGAAAGCCAGGAAGGCATCGACTCAGGCTGCGCGCATGGAAGGCGCGGTCTCTTTCAGGCAGAGCGTGGCCACGAGGCCGACGGTGAGCGCGACCGCGGCGAGATGCAGGGATGGCAGCATGCGTGTTCATGGTGTTCGTCCTCGTGGTATGCGCAAAGACATCAGGCGCAGACGGCCTGCCGCACCAGCGCCGGGCTGGCGGCAAAGCCATGCCGTTTCAAATCCGCCGCCAGGTCATCCACCAGCCGGTCGACCTCACCCGGCTGCGCCGCGGCGCCGTAGAGATAGAAGTCCGGGCGAACCAACATCGTGTCGATGCCGTGCTGCACCATGTACGGAATGAACTTGTCGTCGAGGTCGATGAGCGCATCTGCTGCGGCACCGGTTCCGGCCGCAGCGACCACGACCCGCTTTGCGCCAAGCGCGTCGAGAAAGCGGCGCTGCGATACGCCCAGGGCCGACTCGACCGCCGGGTTGCGGGACACCAGCACGAAGCCCGGGCCGACGAGGTCGTCGAAGCGCCCTTGGGCGTCGCCCGAGCGCACCGTGCCGTGCGGGCTGAGCAAACCCGCCGGCGCCTGCACCGCCCCGTCTACGCTGCGGCGCAGGATGCCGTCGGTCAAGCTCGGAAACGCCGGCGGCGGCGGCGCCTTGCCGCTGAAGAAGGCCTCGTCGCGCTCAGCCGCCTTTGCGGCATCGGGAATGCAGATGATCTTGCCGAGGTACATCGACAGGTCGATCACGTCGCTCGCGTGTGGCCGCCGCTCCGGCTGGTAGGTGTCGAGCAGGCTGTCGTCGGCCTTGCCGTCGAGCACCAGGTTCAGCTTCCAGGCCAGGTTCCAGACGTCGCGCAGGCCTGCGCACATGCCCTGCCCCATGAAAGGCGGCATCACGTGCGCGGCATCGCCGGCGATCAGCATGCGGCCCTTGCGCCAGGTGTCGGCCAGCAGCGATCGGAAGGTGTAGACCTTGTGCCGAACGATGGTGGCCTGGTCGCGCGAAACCCAGGGCGCGAGCAGGTCCCAGGCCACATGCTCGTGCTCGAGCTCGTCGCGCGTCTCGTGCGGCAGGCGCATGAACTCCCAGCGGCGGAAGTAGCGGCCATCTTTAACGCCCGCTGGCACGATGGTGGTCGGCCGCACCGGATTGCAGTACTGCGCGGCCGGCGGAATGTCGAGCGTCACGCCCTCGTTGGGCAGTACGTCGATCACCAGCCAATCGGCCTCGAAGCCGCGGTCTTCCTGCGTCGAGCCGATCGCCTTGCGCACCAGGCTGTTGGCGCCGTCGGCACCGATGAGGTACTTGGCGCGCACGGTGCGCCGCTCGTCGGTTTCGATGTCGCGCACGACCAGCTGCACGTAGTCGGCGGCTTGCGTGGCCTCCACCGCCTCCCATCCGAGGTTGAGTTCCACGTTCGGGCAGGCCTGCACCGCGTCTTCGAACATCTTCTCCAGCGTCGGCTGGTGCACGAAATTGACCTCCGGCCCGCCGGAGATGGATTCGGATTCCCAGTCGATGGCGAGCAGCTCTTTCCAGTCGGCATTGAACCAGCGGTACATCGGGCCCGCATGGCTGACCGCAGGCAGTTCATTCGACATGCCGAGCGCCGACAGCACCCGGTAGAGCTCGTGGTCGATGCACACCGCGCGCGGCAGCGCGAAGCGCTCCCGCCAGCGTTCGAACACGGCGACCTTGCGGCCCTGGCGGGCCAGGGCCAGCGCCATGATCTCGCTGACCGGCCCGTAGCCGATCTGCACGACGTCGTAGAAGGGAATGTTGCTGTCGCTGCGCATGATGTGATCTCCTGGGCGCTCGACTAGCGAGCCGGTAGTTCGTGGTTGACGATGAAATCGTCCGGAAGCGAAGGGCCCCAGACATAGAGGGAGTCCTCGGCCGCGTGGTCTGCCGAAGGCCATTCGTTGCCGGCCTCGACGAAGTCGATGTCGTAGGAGTACTCCGCATAGCTGCCCCATGGGTCGCGCACATAACGGAAGTAGTTGGAGCCGAGCACATGGCGGCCGACGCCCCAGCCCTGCGGGTAGCCCGCCTGCGCCATCTGCTGGGCGCCGAGGCCGACGTCGTCGATCGAAGGCACGCACCAACTGCTGTGGTGCAGGCCCAGCCCGTCGGACTTGGCGAGCGCGACCAGGTGGTGGTCGCTGCCGTGCGGCGTGTGCATGAAAGCGATCACCGAGCCGGACTTGTCCGAAAGACGCAGGCCGAGCACCGTTTCGTAGAACTGCCGTGCCCGGTCGACGTCGGCGCTGAACAGCAGGATGTGCGACAGGTACAGCGGGCGCACGGGCTGTGTCTTGCTGCGGCTGGGCGCTCGGCCGGCGTTTGCGCTCGCAGGCATCGGCGTGCGCGGTGCGGGCTCGGAGGGCGACGATTTTTCGGCAACGCGCAGTTGCAGCGGCAGGCCGTCCGGTCCCCGGAGCCAGATGCCCGCGGAATCCGCACCGGGCGGCGGCGCGATGCGCGGTGCGCCATGGGCAGCGAGATGCGATCCAAACCGCTCTTCGTCCGCAGCACGGATACCAAGGCTCAACCACAGGCTGCGCTTGGCCGCGCCGCCGAAGATGCGCGCCCAACGGTGCGGATGCCCGAAGGTGTAGAGCGCCAGCGCCCCGCCCTCCTCCCGCACGTCGAGCCCGAAGTGGGTGTAGAAGCGGCGCGCTTCGTCGAGGTCGGGCACGCTGAAGACGAACTCGTCGACCGAGTGCACCGCGAGAAGGTCGGCGCCATCGCTGGGGGTTGAAGTCATCGTTATCTCCTTTGTTCAGGCGAAGCTACGCCTGCACCGTGCAGGCACGGCGTTGTCTCGTTGTGGGTAGAAGTGGGCCGGCCGGCTCAGACGACCCGTTGCCGCTGGGTGCCCAACGCGCCGGCGCTCAGCGTCATCACATCGCCCCGGCGCAGAAACACCGGAT
>JBBJMS010000133.1:0-9734 GCA_037720315.1 Variovorax sp.
GCTTGACGATCGGTCGGGTGATGCCGACGGTGTCGCATTCCTGGAATGCATCGAGCCCGATCGCCGCGGTCGGCACCTGGCCCGAGATGATCACCATCGGAATGCTGTCCATGTAGGCGGTCGCGATGCCGGTGACAGCATTGGTCAGACCCGGACCCGACGTCACCAGCGCAACCCCGACGTCCCCAGTGGCGCGCGCGAAACCGTCGGCAGCGTGCACGGCGGCTTGTTCGTGGCGCACCAGCACATGCTGGATGGTGTCTTGCTTGTAGAGCGCGTCGTAGATGTAGAGCACCGCGCCGCCGGGGTAACCCCAGACGTACTGGACGCCCTCGGCCTGCAGTGCCTTGATCAGCACCTCGGCGCCCATGAGTTCTTGTGTCTGGCTGCCGGTCGCGGCTGCCGCTGCGGAAGCGAGTTCCGCCTTGGAGATTTCCATGATCAACCTTTGTGTTTTTTCGGGAACGAAAAACCTTGGGTGCCCTTTCGCCAGCTCTTTTGAAGCCGCGTCAGAACTTGAGGCCACAGCCATGAGCGGACTTGTCGTACCGCCGGACCGTGACCCGTTTGCCTTTTGACTTGCGACGTGAATTATGACATCGCAGGAATGGCGCCCCCGGAAGGCATAATTCGCGGCGACAAAAAACACGCGCTCAGAGACACATTCCCCACGCGGCGCACGCACTGCATCGAACACGCTTGGCCACTGAACAAGAACTTTCCGATTTCCTGAAAAGCGTCGAACGACGTGCTTTCAAGCGCTCGGTCTACCATGTGCGGGACCACGAAGCGGCACTGGACATCGTGCAGGACAGCATGATGAAGCTGGCCGAACACTACGGCGACAAGCCGCCCAACGAACTGCCGATGCTGTTCCAGCGCATCCTTTCGAATTGCACGCTCGACTGGTTCCGCCGTCAGAAAACCCGGCGCGCACTTTTCTCGAACTTGAGCGACTTCGAATCGCCGGACGACGACGGCGAGTTCGATCTGCTCGCGCACTTCGTCGCGCCGACCGACACGCGCGAGAGCGAGAGCGCCGAAGACACCACCCGTCGCGCGCAGGTTTTTCACGCGATCGAGGAACAAATCGCTGCGTTGCCGGGTCGTCAACGCGAGGCCTTTCTGATGCGTTACTGGGAAGAAATGGACGTGGCCGAGACAGCCGCCGCAATGGGCTGCTCCGAAGGCAGCGTCAAGACACACTGTTCGCGTGCCGTGCATGCGCTGAGCAAGGCGCTCACCGCCAAGGGAATTTCGCTATGAACGCAACGCTTCCGTCGACCCACCCCACCCCCGAAGAGCAGTTCGGGCGGAGGGTGGCCGCTCGACTGTCCGCCGGCAATCTCGAACTGCCGCACGAACTCAGCGAACGTCTGCGTGCGGCGCGCGTGCAAGCCGTGGCGCGGCGTAAGTCGGTGCGGCAGCTTCGTGCGGCACCTGTAGTGGTGTCCAACGGCGGTACCGCAGCGTTCGTTGCCGGATGGGGCACCCGGCTCGGGTCGTTCCTGCCACTGGTCGCGCTCGTCGCCGCGCTCGTGGTCATCACCGTGATACAGGACGACAACCGCGCCAACGAACTTGCGGAAGTCGACTCAGCCTTGCTGACCGACGATCTACCACCCGCCGCCTACACAGATCCCGGGTTCGTTCAGTTTCTGAGAGCCGAAACGCAGTCCGCGCGTTGAAACGCGCGATCTCCCGAATGCCCCGCAGTTTTCTTTCTGTGCTGAAAGCGCCAGCCGCCATGCTTTTCGCCGCGATGAGTTTCACGGGCGCGCAGGCGCAACTCAAGCCCGAAGCCGCACCTGCATCCGTGCAGGCAGCAAAGCCGTCCACGTCCAAACCTTTCTGGCGCGACCTCACTGCCCGCCAGCAGCGCGCCTTGGATCCGCTTGCCCCGCACTGGGACAGCCTGTCCGAGCCCCACAAGCGCAAATGGCTCGCCTTGTCCCGCAACTACGCCAAGTTGTCGCCGGCCGATCAGGCGATGCTGCACAGCCGAATGACCGAGTGGGCCGGACTCAGCAATCAGCAACGTACCCAAGCCAGGTTCAACTTTGCCGAGGTCAATCGAGTTCCCGCCGATGAGCGCAAGGCCAAATGGGAGGCTTATCAGGCGCTCAGCAAGGACGAAAAGCGCAAACTTGCCGCGAGCGCTGCGCCCCGCCCTCCTGGAGCCGCAGCGATGGTTCAGCCGGTGCCGGCGCGCAAGCTCGCCATCCCCACGCTGGCTCCCGAAGGCCAGTACACGCCCCGCATCCAGTTGACACCGCCTCCTACTACGACATCCTTGCGGCCCCAAGCCGAAACTGCCGCACCGGTCGCAGCGCCCTCTTTTCCGTCACCGCCTGCGGAAGCTCAGGTACCGCAATCGGTGCCCGCTGGGCCGGGTGAGGCATCCCCATTCCTCAAGCCGCCGGTGCGTGTCACCGATCAGCCGTCTTCTGCCCCTTGATCGCGAATGGCTTTCCTTAAAGATTCGTCGTCTGCATCGGCGGGAACCACTTTGATCGCTCCGGCTTGTGGCGGCGCATGGCCTGCTGGCTCTACGAAGGCATGCTCCTGTTCGCTGTCGTCTTCGTTGCCGGCTGGCTTTCAGCACCCTGGGCCAGATGCGCGATGCCATGGATGCGCGGCGGCACCTTCTACAGGGTTTTCTGTTTGTGGTGTTCGGCGTTTACTTCGCCTGGTTCTGGTCGAAGGGCCAGACGCTCGCAATGAAAACCTGGGGAATTCGTGTGGTGGACCGTTCGGGCCACCCGCTCAGCCAGGGCCGGGCCCTCCTGCGCTACCTGCTGAGCTGGATCTGGTTCTTGCCGCCATTGGCTGCCATTGCGCCTTTCAACCTTGGTGGCGGCGAGTCGTCGGTAATGGTCATCGGCTGGGTGTTGGTCTGGGCGCTGCTGGCGCGCTTCCATCCCGAACGCCAGTTCTGGCACGACGCCTGGGCCGGCACGCGTCTCGTATCGTCTCCGCCACTCAGCCGACGATGAGCGCCCGCGATCCCGTCAATCCGCAGAAGTCGCGGCGCGGCTTCGACCGTGTCTGGCACGCGACGCTGATCTCGCTCGACGGGTTTCGCGCCGGGTGGGGCGAGGCAGCGTTCCGCCAGGAAGTGCTCGCCGCCATCGTGATGCTGCCTGCCGCGTTCTGGCTCGGCCGCAGCTGGGTGGAGGTCGCGCTGCTCTGCGCGACGGTCGTGCTGGTGTTGATCGTGGAGTTGCTGAACAGCGGCATCGAAGCCGCTATCGACCGGGTGGGCCCGGAATGGCATTCATTTTCGAAAAGCGCAAAGGACATGGGCAGCGCAGCAGTGCTGCTTTCTATCGCCCTGTGCGGCAGCGTCTGGGTGGCGGCGCTGTGGCAACGATTCTTCACATGAAGACCGTTTGAGCGCGGCATGATCGGGGGATGACTCCGGCTTTTTCGATTTGCGTGTATTGCGGTTCGCGGCCCGGCGAGCAGCCAGGATTTGCTGCAGTGGCGCAAGAGGTTGGCCGCTGGATCGGTCAACGTGGCGGCCAACTGGTCTATGGCGGCGGCCGCACCGGCCTGATGGGAACAGTCGCGGAAGCGACGCGCGCCGCCGGGGGCCGGGTGGTCGGCGTCATCCCCAAAGCACTGGTCGACCGGGAACTATCCAACCCGCTGTGCGACGAGTTGCACATTGTCGACACCATGCACGAACGCAAGGCCATGATGGGCGAACGCGGCGACACGTTCATCGCGCTCCCGGGCGGCATCGGCACCTTCGAGGAACTGTTCGAGATCTGGACCTGGCGCCAGCTCGGCTATCACGACAAGCCGGTCGGCATCCTGAATGTGGCCGGCTACTACGACGCGTTGCTGCAGTTTCTTGCCCACAGCGTGCGCGAAGGGTTCATGAGCAAATGGCAGATGACGCTGGTGCGCTCCGGCAACGATGCCCCCGTGCTGCTTGAAGCGCTCATCGACGAGGCGTGGCGCCATCCACGCGGCGACAAACTTGCCGATGTGCTTTGAGCACGTCCTAGAAGCTCAGACTGCCGCTTCGCCTTCCTCGCCGGTGCGGATGCGAACCACCCGTTCCACATTGGTGACGAAGATCTTGCCGTCGCCTATTTTGCCGGTGCGCGCCGCGCTCACGATCGCGTCGACGCAGCGCTCGACGTCGGCTTCGTTGACGACCACTTCAACCTTCATCTTGGGCAGGAAGTCGACCACGTACTCCGCACCGCGGTAGAGCTCGGTGTGGCCCTTCTGGCGGCCGAAACCCTTGACTTCGGTCACGGTAAGTCCGGTGACGCCAACCTCGGCCATGGCCTCGCGCACGTCGTCGAGCTTGAACGGTTTGACGATGGCGGTGATTTGCTTCATACGGTCTTTCTTCCGGCGGTTTCGTTGAACTTGCTGGTGATAGGGTAGCGCCAATCCTTGCCGAAGCTGCGATGGCTCACCCGTATGCCCACGGGCGCCTGGCGCCTTTTGTACTCGTTGATCCTGATCAGCCGCGCAACGCGCTCGACCACCGCCCGGTCGTAGCCCGCCGCGATGATCTCGTCGATACCCTCGTCGTCTTGCATGTAGCGTGCCAGGATGCCGTCGAGGATGTCGTACGGAGGCAGGCTGTCCTGGTCGGTCTGGTCGGGTCGCAGTTCGGCACTCGGCGGTCGCGTGATGATGCGCTCTGGAATGGGCGCCGCGCCTGTGCCGCAGGGGTCGTGCGCGTTGCGCCATCGGGCAAGGGCGAACACCGCAGTCTTCAGCAGATCCTTGATAACCGCAAAGCCGCCGGCCATGTCGCCGTAGAGCGTGCAATAGCCGGTCGCCATTTCGCTCTTGTTCCCCGTGGTCAGCACCAGCGAGCCGAACTTGTTGGACAAGGCCATCAGCAAGGTGCCGCGGATGCGCGCCTGAAGGTTTTCTTCGGTGGTGTCTTCGGCAAGGCCCTCGAACTCGCCGGCCAGCGCATTCTGGAACGACTCGAAAGTGGACGCGATCGATATTTCGTCGTAGCGCACCCCGAGTCGCTCCGCCATGTCGCGCGCATCGATCCAGCTGATGTCGGCCGTGTACGGCGAAGGCATCATGACCGCGCGGACGTTGTCCTTGCCCAGCGCATCGACCGCGATGGCCAGCACCAGCGCCGAATCGATGCCGCCTGAAAGGCCGAGGATGACGCCCGGAAAACCGTTCTTGCCGATGTAGTCGCGCACCCCCATGACCAATGCATCCCAGAGCTGCGCCTGGGCTTCCCGCGGCGCGCCCAGCCGACGGTCGTCCTGCACCACGCCAATACGGCCCCTGACGCGATCGAACTGCACGAAGACCAGCTCTTCCTCGAAGCTCCTGGCCTGCACTGCCTGCGTTCCGTCCGCATGCAGCGCGAACGACGCGCCGTCGAACACGACCTCGTCCTGCCCGCCGACCAGATGGGCGTAGACCAGCGGCATGCCCGCTGCTGCGGCGCGGTCTGCCATGCGGGCTGTTCGCTCGCCCTCTTTGCCGATATGAAAGGGAGAGGCATTGATCACCGCCAACACCTCTGCACCGGCATCCTTCGCAAGCTGCGCCGGTTCGGCGAACCATGCGTCCTCGCAGATCAGCAGGCCGACCTTGACGCCACCAGCTTCGAACACGCATGTGCCCTGGCCCGGCGTGAAGTAGCGGCGTTCGTCGAACACCTGGTAGTTGGGCAACTCGCGTTTGGCGTAGGTGGCGGCCACCCGGCCCTCGCAGAGCACGCTCGCCGCGTTGTGGCGCAGCTGAACCGCGACCGAGCGGCTGCGCAGGCTGCCCCCCGTGGGGTGACCTACCACCACCGCCATGCCGGCCAGCCCCGCCAGCTCGCGGGCAATCGTCTGCACGGCCTCGTCACAGGCCGTCACGAAGGCCGGTCGCAGGAACAGGTCTTCGGCCGCGTAGCCGCAGATCGACAGCTCGGGCGTGAGCAGCAGCCGCGCGCCTTGCTCGTAAGCCGTGTGGGCTGCGCCGACGATCTTTTGCGCATTGCCGGCAAGGTCGCCCACCACGAAATTGAGTTGCGCGATGGCGAGTTTGAGCGTCATACAGGGCACGGAAAGAGGGTGAAACGATTATGTCATTCACCCCCCGCTGCGCTGGGACTGCTAACCTCGCCAGCGATGCGTTCAGGTTCTTCCACCGGCTTCTTCGGCACTCTCGTTCCCTGGCTCCAGGTGCAAGCGTATCCGCTGCTGGTTTTCACCACCGTGGTCTGGGGCGCCAATGCCGTGGCGGCCCGGCTCGCGGTCGGCGAGGTGTCGCCGATGATGATGACCTTCTCGCGGTGGATCGTCTGCTGTATCGCGCTGGGCCTGACCTCGCATCGGCAGGTCGCGACGCACTGGCGCAGCCTGCTGCCCGCATGGCGTTCGATCGCGCTGATGGGCGCGTTCGGATTCACCGGCTTCAACGCGCTGTTCTATGCTGCAGCCCACCACACGTCCGCGATTAACATCGCGATCATCCAAGGCACGATCCCGGTGCTCGTGCTGGTGGGCAGCTTGTTCTTCTTTCGCACGCGCATCACTTGGCTGCAGCTCGTGGGCGTGGCGATCACGGTCGCGGGAATCGGGGTGGTGGCCTCCCGGGACAGCCGGCCCTGCTCTTCGACCTGGCCTTCAATATCGGAGACGTCTGGATTGTCATTGCCTGCCTTCTCTATGCAGGCTACGCACTCGGCCTGCGCCGGCGTCCAGATGTTCCGGCCATCGTCTTCTTTGCCGCCACCGCCGCCGTCGCCTGCATCGTCTCGCTGCCCCTGCTCGCTGCCGAAGTGGCCATGGGCGATTTCTTCATGCCGACGGGCAAGGGCATGGCTCTGATACTTTTCGTCGGCCTCCTGCCTTCGTTCATCTCGCAAATCACCTTCATCCAGGCGGTCGGGCTGATCGGCCCGGCGCGGGCCGGTGTTTTCTTGAACCTGGTTCCGATCTTCGGGCCCTTGCTGGCCGTCATCGTGCTCGGCGAATCGCTTTCGGCATACCACGCGGTCGCGCTGGGGTTGGTGCTCGGCGGCATCTACATCGCGGAGACTTTCGGTGTCCGCAAGCGTTGACGGGGCTCACTTGAACGAGCCCGTCATCCGCATTCACGACGCCGTGTCCGAAATCGACGCGGCCGCCTGGGACGGGTTGCTGGCCCTGCAGGCTGCGCCGACACCCTTTCTGGGCCACGCGTACCTCGACGCACTTCAGCAGAGCGGCAGCGCCTGTCCGGCCAGCGGATGGGCCGCTCGCTTCGTCACGCTGTGGCACGGCACACAGCTGGCTGCGGCCTGCCCGCTCTACATCAAGGCCCATTCCTACGGCGAATACGTGTTCGACTGGGCATGGGCCAACGCCTACGAGCAGCACGGGCTCGCCTACTACCCCAAGGCGATCATCGCCGTGCCGTTCACGCCAGTGCCCGGCTCGCGGCTTCTGGCGCGCAACGCCGAGAGCCGCGCCCTGTTGATACAGGCAGTGGCCGCATGGTGCAAAGAAGAAGGGCTCTCGTCGCTGCACCTGCTCTTCGGCGCCGACGAGGACATCGCCGCATGCGCGGACGCTGGGTTGATGCTGCGCCACACGGTCCAGTTCCATTGGAAGAATGTGGCCCCCACGCTTGGCACTGACGTGTCCTCGCTGCCCCCCGAGGGGGCGCGTTTCGCCTTGGGGAGGCCCGCCGGCGAAACCCTCTGGAACGACTTCGAGGCTTTCCTCGCCAGCCTCGCGCACGACAAGCGCAAGAAGATCCGCCAGGAACGCCGCAAGGTGCGCGACGCGGGCGTGAGCTTTCGGTGGTCTCGCGGCAGCGACATCGGTAGAGCGGACTGGGACTTCTTCTACCGCTGCTACGCCCGTACCTACCGCGAGCACGGCAACGCGCCTTACCTGAGCCGCGACTTCTTCCAAAGGATGGCGGCTACCTTTCCTGAGGCGTGGTTGCTCTTCGTCGCCGAACGCGAGGGCAAGCCGATCGCTGCCAGCCTGATTGCACTATCGAACGACGGCACTGTGGCCTACGGCCGCTACTGGGGTGCACTGGAGCGTGTGGATTGCCTTCACTTCGACGCTTGCTATTACCAGCCGCTCGCATGGTGCATCGAACACGGCGTGCAGCGCTTCGAAGGCGGAGCACAGGGCGAACACAAGATGGCCCGCGCCTTGATGCCTGTGAAGACCACGAGCGCGCATTGGCTTGCGCATCCCGCCTTTGCCGACGCGGTCGAACGATTTCTCGAACGCGAAGGCGAAGGCATCGAGAACTACATCGACCACCTCGGTGAGCGCACCCCGTTCCGCCAAGGCAGCTGAGACGAACCCCGACTACTTCTTGTAGTTGGCGATCCCGTCCATTATTTCCTTCCGGGCGGCGTCGATGCCTTCCCAGCCCAGCACCTTGACCCACTTGCCCTCTTCCAGGTCCTTGTAGTGCTCGAAGAAATGGGTGATGGCCTTCAGCCGCATCGGGTTCACATCTTCGACCCGTTTCCAGTGGTTGTAGATCGGCAGCACCCTGTCGGTGGGCACAGCGAGTACCTTGCCGTCCACGCCCGCTTCGTCCTCCATCATGAGGATGCCGATCGGCCGGCAAGGCACCACCACGCCTGGCACCAGCGCCCAGGGCGTGATCACCAGCACGTCGACCGGGTCGCCGTCGCCCGACAGCGTCTGCGGCACGTAGCCGTAGTTGGTCGGGTAGTGCATGGCGGTCGTCATGAAACGGTCGACGAAGATCGCGCCCGATTCCTTGTCGACCTCGTACTTGATCGGATCGGCGTTCATCGGGATCTCGATGATCACGTTAAAAGCGTCAGGTGCGTCTTTGCCAGGGGAGACTTTGCCAAGGGACATGATCTGTTGTGTTCGAGTAGTTGAGATTGCGAGCGGGATGCGGACAAACCCGAAGTTTACTTTCGGCGTCACGGGACAGTCGCACGAATACCGCCTTTTGCCTGTAAATTGGCCGCGTTGGCCAATCGGCTCTACCGTTTACACGGCAGGGCTTCGAGGAAGCAACGCGGCGGAAGCACTGACCCGTACGCGTTGCGCGCAGGGCTGTGCTTTCGTCTCCAAGATTCACAACGAACGAATGGAGAAGCAACGGCATGATTGGCAACACCCCCCTCATCCTCGCCATCGTCTGCGGCCTCGTGGCCGTGGGCTATGGCTTCTGGGCGCGCAGCTGGATTCTTTCCAAGGACCCGGGCAACGCGCGCATGCAGGAGATCGCTGCCGCGATCCAGACCGGCGCGGCCGCCTACCTTGCAAAGCAATATCGCACCATCGCGATCGTCGGCGTGGTCCTCGCCATCCTGATCGGCATCTTTCTAGACGTGACCACCGCCGTCGGCTTCATCGTCGGCGCGGTGCTCTCGGGCGCCTGCGGCTTCATCGGGATGAACGTTTCGGTGCGCGCCAACGTACGCACCGCTCAGGCGGCAACGCAAGGCATCGGCCCGGCGCTGGATGTCGCGTTTCGCGGCGGCGCCATTACCGGCATGCTGGTGGTCGGGCTCGGCCTCCTGGGCGTCACCATCTTCTACTGGTTCCTGGTTGGCAACGGCAATTTGACGCCCGACCGGAACCTCGCAACGCTACTCAATCCGCTGATCGGCTTCGCCTTCGGCTCCTCGCTGATCTCGATCTTTGCCCGGCTCGGCGGCGGCATCTTCACCAAGGGCGCCGATGTCGGGGCCGACCTCGTCGGCAAGGTCGAGGCCGGGATCCCGGAGGACGACCCGCGCA
>JBBJMS010000134.1:0-9679 GCA_037720315.1 Variovorax sp.
CAGCGCGGCAATCGCTATGAAACTGCCAAGCCAGAGCATCTGACGGTAGAGGTCGGCCAGCACTTCGGAGGCGGGTGCTTCCGCCACCACCAGCCAGCCGGTTTCGCTGCTCCTGGACACCGACGCGTAGTGCGGCCCTTCGGTCGCCTTGTCGAACACGGCAGGCGCGTTATCGATCCAGCCGGCGTCGTCGCCCGCAAGACGCTTGACCCAGTCCGCCGAACCCGCCTGCAGCACCTCGGACAGCTTCTTGCCCGCGGCCGACGGGTGGAAGATCAGCGTCGCGTCGGCCGGATCGGCCGCCGGGTTGACGATGTAGAGCCCGCCGGTGTCGAAGATCCGCGTCTTGTTGACCGCATCGCCGAGCGCGGCCTGCTGCTTGCCGACGTCGAGCCCGATGTAGAGGATGGCGACGATTTTTCCGGACGCATCGAGCACCGGCTCGTAGACCGTCATGTACGGCCGCCCGAAGAGCATGACGCGCCCGACGAACTTCTTGCCCGCTCGCACCACGGGGTAGGCCGCGCTCTTGCGGTCGAGCAGCGTGCCGATGGCGCGCTCGCCGTTCTCCTTCAGCACCGACGTGGTGAGGCGGCGGAAGTCCTCGCCCTCGGCCACGAAAACGGTGGCATTGGCGCCCGGAAAATTGCGCGCGAACCCGTCCACTTCGGTCGTGCCGGTGATCGGCGTGCCGTAGCTGCTGACGCTCTTGGCGGCTTCGTCGAGGACGAAGGTCGCTTCGAAGTCGCGCCGGAACACGCTGTAGGCGTTATCGGCCGTGAGCTTCATGGTCTGGTCGAAGATGTCGAGCGAGCGTGCGACCGCCTCTGCCTTGGCATTGGCGTAGCGCGCGGCGCCGCGCTCCTGCTGCGACGAGGCGACTTGATAGAAGACGCCTAGGATGAGCAGCGTGACCACCAGGATCGCCGTCGCGATCCGCAAGGTCATGGTGCGGGCCAGCGAAACGAAGGCGGGGGCGGTGCGGTTGGCCATGGGCAAACTCCGGAGAAAAGCGTGATCGCGAAGGGGCTGATCTGTGCTTATCGGCAGTTGCGCCAGAAACTTGAGGCCGTTCGTGTCAAGCCGCCTTGGGTATGCCCAGGCCGGCCGCGACTGCAGGGCGCGCAACGAAGGCATCGAGCGCGCGAGCCACGTTCGCGAAGTCGTTCTGCCCGACCAGCTCGCCCGCTTCGTAGAAGCCGAACAGGTTGCGCACCCACGGGAAGGTGGCGATGTCGGCAATGGTGTAGGCGTCGCCCATGATCCATTCCCGGCCCGCGAGCCGCTGGTCGAGCACGCCGAGCAGGCGCTTCGCCTCGTCCACGTAGCGGTCGCGCGGACGCTTGTCCTCGTAGTCCTTGCCGGCGAACTTGTGGAAGAAACCGAGCTGCCCGAACATCGGGCCGATGCCGCCCATTTGCAACATCAGCCACTGGATCGTCTCGTAGCGGCCGGCGGCATCCTGCGGCATGCACTTGCCGGTCTTCTCCGCGAGATAGATCAGGATCGCGCCCGACTCGAACAATGCGAGCGGCTTGCCGCCGGGGCCGTCGGGGTCGAGGATGGCCGGAATCTTGTTGTTCGGATTGATCGACAGGAACTCCGGCGACGTCTGGTCGTTGGTTGCGAAGTCGACTCGGTGCGGCTCGTAGGGCAGGCCGGTTTCCTCCAGCATGATCGACGCCTTCACGCCGTTGGGCGTCGGCAGCGAATAGAGCTGGAGCCGCTCCGGATGGCGTGCAGGCCATTTGCGGGTGACGGGGAACTGGGACAGATCGTTCATCGCGCTTCCTTGTTTATCGCCGGCGTTGCGGCAGGGTTGGATCAATCAATCGGCGCGACGGCTGACCTGCACCGTGGCTTCGAGGCCCTCGTAGGCTTCGGGCTTGCCGAACCAGCTGCCGCTGATGGGGGCAGCCTGAGACGGATCGCGCGCCACGCCGACGCGGATGAGTTGTCCGCCGCCCATCAGGTTGTTGGTGGGGTCGAACGCAACCCAGCCCGCGCCCGGCAGGTAGGCGTGCAGCCACGCATGCGTCGAGCCGGCGCCGGTGACCGTTTCGCCGGCCGCGGCGATGCCGGTGTCGAGCGCAGCGTCGTAGATGTAGCCCGAGACGAAGCGCGTCGCCACGCCGAGCCGGCGCGCGGCCTCCATCATCAGCAGCGCATAGTCGCGGCAGCTGCCGCTGCCCAGCGCCAGCGTCGCCAGCGGCGACTGCGTGCCTTCTTCGTCGCGCGCCGTGTAGGTGAGGCTCTGGCCGATGTGCGCGTTCATGCGCGTGAGCACTTCGCGCGTGCTGTTGGGTTTTTCGGTGTGCAGGAACTGATGCGCCCAGCGGATCAGCGTGCCGTCGGCGTCGTCGTGGTGGGGCCGGAGGTAATGCTCGAGGTCGAGCCGCTCCTGCACCGAATACGCGAACGGCAGGAACTCCGCGGACGCTTCCAGATACAGCTCGTCGATGGATGTCCTGCACGTGCTCGATCGAAAACGAGCACACGATGCGCAACTCGGTGGCCTCGCCCATCGGCTGCACCAGCGCGACCGAGTTGGAGTGCGGGTCCTGGATCATGCGCACATACGCGTTCGGGCTGACCTGCAGATCGGTGGCGAGCACGCGCAGGTCGTGGCTGTCGCGGGGCCTGAACATGACGCGGTGCAGGCCGAAGCTCACTGGCGACTTGTAGCGGTAAACGGTGGTGTGGGTGATGTCGTATCGGATGGGCATGGTCGATTCTCGCGCCGCGCGTCAGAGTCTGCGCATATCGAGCGCGCCGGCGCGCCCCTCCGGCACCGCAAGCCGCGAGCCGTGCCAGCGGGCCGCCAGCCGCACGGCGCACAAAGCGGCAAATGTGAGCCCGCGCGAGCCCATGGCGGTGGCGACCCACGGCCCGTGCGGGTCGGCCGGATCGAGCGGCCCGACCAGTGGCCGCCGGTCGCCCGAAGCGCAGCGCACGCCGGCCCATGCCTCCACGTCGCCGCCTGCAAAAGCCGGCGACAGCGCTTGTGCCGCCGCCGGATGCAGGCGGGCCAGGCGCGCCAGGTTGGCTTCGGTGTCCGCGGCGTCGATCGCTATGTCGCTTCGGTCGCGGTCGAAGGTGGCGCCTGTCAGCCAGAGCGCGCCGCCCTCGTCGGGCACACGAGCGATCAGGTGGCCGTCGCCGTTGATCGGCGTTGCAGGCAGTTCACGCGCTGACGGCATTCGGCCCCAGGCGATCTGGCCGCGCACCGGCTGCAAAGGCAGCGTCGGTGCGAAGGGATGGCTGGCGTATCCCGCAGCGACGACGATGCGATCTGCTTCGGTGAGGACGCTGCCGCCGGCGTTGAGCAGGTTCCAGCCATTGCCCACTTTCTGGATACGCGCCACGTGCCGATTGCATTCGACGCGAACGCCCGGCTGCGCGAGCCAGGCCGCAACCAGCCGCGCGGGACGCACCCACCCGGCCCTTGCATGCCAGAGCGCAGCGGCGTCTTCGGGAAGGCCGGCCGCGCGCAGTTGTGCAATCGAGGCTTGCCTCGACTCGTTGGGTGCCTCGGCGGACCAGCCCGCAGGCAGTCGCGCATCGCCCGGCGCACGACGTTCGAGAACGCCGCCGCCTTGCCAGTCGGTGCCTTCGTGGAGCAGCCGCTCCAGCGCCTGCCAGGTCGCACGGATGCCGGCGCGGGTGAGGCGCGAGAGCAATGCGTCGTCGGGCGACACGTGCGGGGCCAGCATGCCGATCGGAAGGCCCGACGCGCCGGCGGCCGGCCTGTCGGCAGCGTCGAGCACCGTCACGCGCCAGCCGCGCCGCGCCAGGCTGTCCGCGACGGCTGCACCGGCCAGGCCGGCACCGACGACGGCGCAATGGCCGGGTTCGGCCACGGTCGGGTTCGATGGCGCGGCGCGCCTTCGTATCTGCCAGGCCGGGTCGAAAACGCCCTGCAGGCCGTCGCCCGTTTCGTCCAGCTTGAAGCCTTGCGCCGCGAGCGCGTCACGCGCAGCCGCCGCCAGCGGCCGGCTTGCGATGCGGGTGCCTCGGCACGCGAAGCGTGCAATGGATTTGGGCGAGTCGCGGCTGTCGAAGCCCTCAAGAAAAATGCTGTCGGCCTCGAACTGCTGCGCGCGCAGCATCGGCTGCCGGTCGCCGACGCACAGCGTGAGCAGGACCCGGCCTTCGTCGAATGCGAGCCGGTGAAAGCCCGGCAGCAGGCCCCACCACTGTGCGCGCAGTTCGGCCGCGAGTGGCGAGAGTTCAGGCCGGGCGCGCACCGCTTCCGACAGATCGTGCTGCAGCGACGGGAAGGCTGCGACGGAGACGAAGTGCAGCAGCCGTGGCCGCCGCGGATCGGTGCGCCACGCCTTCCAGGTCGTCAGGAATTCAAGGCCAAGGCCGAAATCAGTGTCGAGAATTCGCCATTGGTGCTGCCCCGCCCATGCGCCCGGCAGGCCGCAGCCGGCCAGCGAGGACGCGGTCATCGAGCGTTCCGCTCAGCTCGCCGGCGGCGGTACGTAGCCCTGCGCGACGTCGGCGCCTTCGCCGAAGAAGTGCTTTTCCATCTGGCGCGCGAGGTATTGGCGCGCCCGCGCATCGGCGAGGTTCAGCCGGTTCTCGTTGACCAGCATGGTCTGCTGCTTGAGCCACGCGGCCCAGGCTTCCTTGCTGACGTTCTCCCACAGGCGCTTGCCGAGGTCACCGGGATAGGGCGGGAAGTCGAGCCCTTCGGCCTCTTTGCCGAGCTTGATGCACTGGACCATGCGTGCCATTGGGATGCCTCTTGGGGTTGCTTAGTTGATTTGGCTATTTAGAACTGACAACTTGGTCGTTCCAGTTTCTTTATGCGCTATTCAGAATTCGCGGCTTCATCGTTATGCCAATCGAGCCACAAACCATGCGCTTTCGCCGCGACTTTATCAAGCTTTCCCTCAGCGCAGGCTTGGCTCTCGGCCTCACCCTGGCAGTGGTGCCCTCGTTCGCGCAGGGCGTGACGTTGCTCAACGTGTCCTACGACCCCACGCGCGAGCTCTACGTCGACTACAACAAGGCGTTCGCCAAGTACTGGAAGGGCATGACCGGGCAGGACGTGACCGTCAGGCAATCGCACGGCGGCTCCGGCAAGCAGGCGCGCTCCGTGATCGACGGCATCGATGCCGACGTAGTGACGCTGGCGCTGTCCGGCGACATCGATGCCATCGACAGCGTCGGCGGCCAGTTGGACGGGCGATGGCAGAAACGCCTGCCGCACAACTCCGCGCCCTACAGCTCGACCATCGTGTTCTTGGTGAAGAAGGGCAATCCGAAGGGCCTGAAGGACTGGGACGACCTGGTGAAGCCCGGCGTGCAGGTGATCACGCCGAATCCCAAGACCTCCGGCGGCGCGCGCTGGAACTACCTGGCGGCCTGGGAATTCGCCAAGCGCAAGTACGGCGGCGACGCTAAGGCTCAGGAGTTCGTCGGCAACCTCTACAAGAACGTGCCGGTGCTGGATGCCGGCGCGCGGGGCTCGACCATCACCTTCGTGCAGCGCGGCGTGGGCGACGTGCTGCTCGCCTGGGAGAACGAAGCCTTTCTTGCGCTGAAGGAATTCGGCGCCGACAAGCTCGAGATCGTGGTGCCGTCGTTGTCGATGCTGGCCGAGCCCTCCGTGGCGGTGGTCGACAAGAACGTCGACAAGAAGGGCACGCGCGCGGTGGCCGAGGAGTACCTCAAGTACCTCTACTCCGACGAAGGCCAGGAGATCGCCGGGCGCAACTTCTACCGGCCGACCTCCGACAAGGCGAAGGCCAGGTTCGACAAGCAGTTTCCCAAGCTCACGCTGGTGAGCATCGACCAGGCCTTCGGCGGTTGGAGCAAGGTGGCGAAGGACCACTTTGCCGATGGCGCGTCGTTCGATCAGATCTACACCAGCAGGCAGAAGTGACAAAACACGCGCTGCTCCCGATACCTCAACAATGTGCGCAAAACGGAGCAAGCCATGGCCAATGGGTTCGATGTCGGTGAGATCGTTGGTGCGCTGCATGCGGCGCGCGACGAATGGCGCGATTCGCAGCAGCGTTCGCGCGAGCCGGGCAGCCGTGAGTTTCCGTCGCGCGAATCGCTGGCCGGCGTCGTCGAGTCGCTGAAGGGCGCGCTGTTTCCGATGCGGCTCGGCCCGCCCGACCTGCGCCACGAGAGCGAAGACTTCTACGTCGGCCACACACTCGACTCGGCGTTGCAGTCGCTGCTGGTGCAAGCCCGGCTCGAGCTGCTCTACAACGCCCGCCACGAGCCGCGGCTCCCCGGTGAGATCGATGCGCAGGCCACTGCGGCGGTGCGCGATTTCGCGGCCGCGCTGCCGGGCATCCGGCGCCTGCTCGACGGCGACGTGCTCGCCGCCTTCCAGGGCGACCCCGCCGCGCGCAGCGTCGATGAGGTGCTGCTGTGCTATCCGGGCATCCTTGCGATGATTCATCACCGGCTTGCGCACCGGCTCTACAACCTCGGCTTGCCGCTGCTCGCGCGCATCGTGGCCGAGCTCGCGCATGGCCAGACCGGGATCGACATCCATCCAGGCGCAACGGTCGACGCCGGCTTCTTTATCGACCACGGAACGGGCGTGGTCATCGGCGAAACGGCGGTGATCGGCAAGCGTGTGCGCATCTACCAGGCGGTGACGCTGGGTGCCAAGCGCTTCCCGACCGACGCCGACGGCAATCTGCAGAAGGGCCTGCCGCGGCATCCGGTGGTGGAGGACGACGTGGTGATCTATGCCGGCGCGACGATTCTCGGGCGCGTGGTGCTGGGCAAGGGCGCGACGATCGGCGGCAATGTGTGGATCACCGACGACGTACCACCTGGGGCCAGCGTGACGCAGGCGAGCCTGCAGAAATCGCCGCACCACGGGCCGGCTTGAGCTTTTCCAGAAAAGGTCTTGTGCGCTTCGCATAATCGATTTGCCTAGCCCACCCTTTCTCCTCTCACTACTGGAGCCCTCATGAGCCAGACCAAGATCGCCGTCGTCATCGGCAGCCTGCGCAAGGATTCGTTCAACCGCAAGCTCGCGCTGGCGGTCGCGCACCTCGCGCCGTCCGACTTCACATTCGAGCATCTGCGCATCGACGACCTGCCGCCTTACAACCAGGACGAGGACGGCAACCAGGCGGCTCCGGTCAAGCGGCTGAAGACCGAGATCGCATCGGCGCGGGGCCTGCTGTTCGTGACGCCGGAATACAACCGCTCGATTCCCGGCGTGCTCAAGAACGCGATCGACCACGCGTCGCGACCCTATGGCCAGAGCGCCTGGGCCGGCAAGCCGGCGGGCGTGTTGGGCATTTCGGTCGGCTCCACCGGCACCGCCCTCGCGCAGCAGCACCTGCGCAACATCCTGGCCTACCTCGACGTGCCGACGCTGGGCCAGCCCGAGGCCTTTATCCAGAACAAGGAAGGCATGTTCGACGACGAGGGCCATGTCGCCGAAGGCAGCAAACAGTTCCTGCAGAGCTGGGTCGATGCCTACGTCGCCTGGGTCAAGCGCTTCGCCAATTAACTTTAGGCGGCCAGCGTCGCGACTTCCTGGTTCGCGGCCTGTCCGGTCGCAACCCCGATCTCGGCACGCGCAGCAATGAGGGCGGTGGCTCTGGGTGCTTCGCCCATTGCCAGGCCTTCGGCGCGAATGAAGCGCACGTCGGTGATGCCGAAGAAGCCGAAGATCACTTTCAGGTAGCTCTCCTGATGTTCCGCGGCACGGCCGCCGTCGGTGGTCGAGTAGATGCCGCCGCGTGTCGACGCCACGATCACCGTCTTGCCGCCGGCCAGTCCGACGGCGCCTTTGTCCGTGTATTTGAAGGTGCGGCCGGCTTGTGCAAGGCGATCGATCCAGGCCTTCAGTTGGGTCGGAATCGTGAAGTTGTAGAGCGGCGCGCCGATGACGAGTACGTCGGCGGCCAAGAACTGCGTCACCAGACGCTCCGACACGGCGTTCTCGCGGCGCTGCGCATCGGTCGGCTCGGCCTGAACGCCGACCTTGATGCCCAGCGCATCGGCGCTGAAGTGGTTCGGTGCGTTGACGGCGAGGTCGAGGTAGTCGACAGCGGTGTTCGGATGTGTCTTGCGCCACTCGGCCACGATCTCGGCAGTGAGTTGGCGTGAAGCGGACTGGGTGCCCAGAACGCTCGAATCGACGTGCAGCAGTTTCATGATCGGTGCTCTCTTTCGTTGAAAGTGCCGGCTCTGAAATCGGTCGGCATGAGATAGATTCTATTTTTGGATCGATTGATTGATAAGCCGGCAGATTGGCACCACATCGTCCCAAAGATAGGACAATGACATCATGCAAGACCTCAACGACATGGTTTTTTTCGCCGAAGTCGCGGAGCGGGGCGGCTTTGCCGCTGCGAGCCGGGCACTGGGCATTCCCAAATCCCGGCTGTCGCGGCGCGTCGCCGACCTGGAGGCGCAGCTGGGCGTTCAGCTGATGCAGCGCAGCACCCGGCGGCTGTCGCTCACGCCGGCCGGAGAGCTGTATCTGCGGCACAGCGCGGCGATGCGCGATGCTGCACAAGCGGCTTCCGAAGCCATCGCGCAGGTGCAGACCGAGCCGCGGGGCACGGTACGTCTGAGCTGTCCGGTGACGCTGGCGCAAAGCAGCCTGGGGCCGCTGTTGCCGATCTTCATGGCGCGACACCCTGCGGTGCGCATCGAGATGCGGGTTCTCAACCGGCCGGTCGATCCGGTGGAAGAGGGGGTCGATCTCGCCCTGCGCGTGCGCGCGGTGATCGAAGACAGCGCGACGCTGGTCGCCAAGACCTTCGGCATCAGCCGTGGGCTGCTGGTAGCGCATCCGAAGCTACTGGAAGGAAGTGCGCCGCTACAGGCGCCGGCCGATCTCTCGAAGCTCGAGACGGTGAGCATGTCCGCTTCGGGCGACGGCCGCGCCAGTTGGCGGCTCGAAGGGCCCGAAGGGCAGGTCGTCGTGCATTCCCATGCGCCGCGCTATCTGGCCGACGACCTGCTCACGCTGAAGTTCGCGGTGCTGCATGGAACCGGCGCTGCAGTGCTGCCCGACTACATGTGCCGCAGCGAACTCACGGCCGGCCGTCTGGTCGAGGTGCTGTCGGGCTGGGGCCCTGCGCCGGCCATCAGCCATGCCGTGTTCCCTGCGCGCCGAGCGCTGGTGCCGGCAGTGAGGCGGCTGATCGATTTTCTCGCCGAGAACCTGGAAGGGGCCGATCCGCACGAACTGGCCGGGTGAGTCTCTTATGCGCAAGCAGCCATATCCAAACAAGTAGATATTCGTTTGCGGTCGAAGCAATGCTTCGCACAATAGCCGGCTCCCATTTCATCTAAGGATCGACCATGGCCACCCTGCGACTCGGCGATACGGCACCCAATTTCACTCAGGAATCCAGCGAAGGCCCAATCGACTTCTACCAATGGGCCGGCGACTCCTGGATCGTGCTCTTCTCCCATCCGGCCGATTTCACGCCGGTATGCACCACCGAACTCGGCAAGACGGCGGCGCTGTCGGGCGAGTTTGCCAAGCGCGGCGTGAAGCCGATCGCGATCAGCGTCGATCCGGTCGACAAGCACAAGGAGTGGATCGGCGACATCAACGACACGCAGAACACCACGGTCGACTTTCCGATCCTGGCCGATGCCGACCGCAAGGTGGCCGACCTGTACGACCTGATCCATCCCAATGCATCGACGACCGCCACCGTGCGCA
>JBBJMS010000022.1:0-27452 GCA_037720315.1 Variovorax sp.
CCCGCATCCAGCGACTCGGCAAGCGATGCCTCGACCGCGAGCACTTCGCCGCGCAGCATGCGCCACGACAGCATCGGTTTGAGCGCGACCCCGAGCAGCATCGCCGCGGCCAGCCAGGGCAGCCGAAGCGCGAGTGCTTCGACGGCGAGCGCCGCCAGTGCGACCACCGCAGCGCCGGCGCACCACGCAGCGGCGCCAGCTGCGAAGGTGAGATACCGGGTGCGCGAAGGGCCATCGATGCGTGGCGCAAGGCAGCGCCCGGCCGCACCGAGATAGCGGCCGATCCAGACCACCGGATGCCAGCGCCCGGCCGGCTCGCCGAAGCACCGGTCAATGGCCATGGCGATCAACAGCGCGGTGGCGGCGATCAAGGCGCGCTCGCTCAGTCCTCGATGCCGCGCTGGGCGGGAACGCCCGCCTTGAACGCATGCTTGACCATCTGCATTTCGGTCACGGTGTCGGCCAACTCGATGATCTCCGGCGGGCAGCGACGACCGGTCAGCACCACATGCACTTCTTTCGGCCGGACGCGCAGCGCCTCCAGCACGTCGTCGAGCGGCAGCCAGCCATAGACGAGCGGATAGGTGATCTCGTCGAGCACCACCAGGAAGTGCTCGCCCGAGGCAATCGCCGCCCTCGCCTTCTCCCAGCCGTCCCGCGCGAGCTGCGCGGAGCGTTCGAGGTCCTGGCTCTTCCAGCTGAAGCCGTCGCCCAGGCCTTCGATCGGAATACCGATCTGCTCGAACATCCGGTGCTCGCCGAAGCGCGCGCTCGGCACCTTCATGAACTGGTAGATCTTCACCGCCTTGCCTCGGCCGTGTGCGCGCAGCGCCAGGCCGAAGGCGGCCGTGCTCTTGCCCTTGCCGTCGCCGGTGTTGACGATGACCAGGCCACGACGCTCGCCCTCCGGCTTTTCGTAGGGCTTGACGGCGGGTGGGGTCTCGATCTGCATGAATGCTTTCTCCGGTTCCGTTCAATGCGGCAGCACGACCCATTGGCCAGCCACCTGGTGTAGTTCGATGCGCCGATCGAACACGTCGCGCAATGCGTCATGGGTGGAAGCATCTGCACTCGCACCGTGATGCACGACCTGCCCATCGCGCATCACCAGCAACCGGTCGGCCTGCAGCGCCATGCCGAGCTCGTGCAGCACGCTCACCACCGTGCGGCCGGCCGCCACCAGTTCGCGCACCGCGAGCAGCCAGTCGGCCTGGTGCGGCGCATCGAGATTGGCGAGCGGCTCGTCCATCAGCAATATCTCGGCTTCGACCGCGAAGGCGCGCGCAAGCAGCACCCGCTGGCGCTCGCCGCCCGAAAGCGAGCCGAGCGGCCGCGCGCGCCAATCCCAGCTCTGCGTGCGGCGCATCGCCGCTTCGACGGCTGCACTGTCGGCGGCCGTCGGCGCACCCAGCCAGCCCTGGTGCGGCAGGCGGCCGAGCATGGCGACGTCGAACGCCAGCAGGTCGTCGGCGCCGTGCTCGCCCTGGCCCATCCACGCCAGTACACGGGCGCGCTGCTTTGCGGGCCAGGTGCCGATGGGACGTTCTTGCAGCGCCACTTGGCCGTCGGCCGGCAATAGCTGCGCAAGCGCCTTGAGCAGGCTCGTCTTGCCCGCGCCATTGGGCCCGACCACCGCCGTCCAGCAGCCGGCCTGCAGATCGAGCGCCGGCACGTCGACGATCGATCGATGGCCGATGGAAACCCGCAGCGCGCGCGCGGAAAGCGCAGCATGCGTCACAGCGAGCGCCGATGCATCAGCCACAAAAGGTAGCCGCCGCCAAGCAACGCGGTGACCACGCCCACCGGAAGTTCCTGCGGCGCCATCAGCCAGCGCGCCAGCACGTCGGCCGCCAGCAGCAGCGCGCCGCCCATCAGCGCGGCCAGCAGCACCAGCCAGCCGTGCGTCGGCTTGACGACGGCGCGCACCAGATGCGGCGCCACCAGCCCGACGAAAGCCACCAGCCCGACTTGCGCCACGGCCGCACCGGTCGCCAGCGCGAGCGCAGCAATGAGCGCGACGCGCACCCAGCCCAGTGCGATGCCCAGGCTCGAGGCCGTGGCTTCGCCGAGCGTGAGCGCATCGAGCGCACGGGCAAAACCGATCGACGGCAGCAGGCACAACGCGAGCGCACCCGCCGGCAGTGCGACGCTTGGCCAGCCCAGAAAGCCTGTGGTGCCGAGCATGAAGGCCTGCATGGCACGCATGATGTCGGGCACCCACAGCACCACCAGCGAGCTTGCGGCACCGAGCACCATGCCGACCACCACGCCGGCCAGCAGCAGCCGCAGCGTCTGCTGCACGCCGCGTGCGAGCGTCAGCGTGACCACCACCGCGACCACCGCACCGACGAAGGCCGCGCTGTCATGCCGAGCCGCGCAGCCCAGCCGCCGGCCGCCGGCGATGCGCCCAGCACGACGAGAAGCAGCGACACGGCGAGGTGCGCGCCCGAGGCGCTGCCCAGCAGGTAAGGGTCGGCCAGCGGATTGCGAAAAAGCCCTTGCGCCAGCGCGCCGCCGAGCCCCAGCAGCGCGCCGGCAAGCCAGGCGCCGACGGTGCGTGGCAGGCGGATGTCGCGCACGATCTGCAACGCCGTCGGGTCGCTCGCCGCGCGCAGCACGCTGTCGAAGCCGGTGCTGCCGATGCTCGCGCCCGCGAGCATCAACAAGGCGCTCGTCAACAGGATGCAAAGCATCAGGGTGGCAGGGCGAAGGCCGGCGGGTGCGTTCACCGGCGCTCGCCCTTCAGGCAGCCCGCCATGAGGCGTGCCGCCTCGACCATGCGCGGGCCGGGGCGCACCAGCACGTCGCCTTCGGCCGCGGTGAAGACGCAGATGCGGCCCTGCTTCACCGCGTCGATGGCGTCCCAGCCCGGCCGGCCCTTGAGGGCGACGGCATTGCGGTCGCCGACCATGATCACTTGCGGATCGGCGCGCACGACGAACTCGGGATTGAGCTTGGGGAAGGGCCCGAGCGAGCCCGGCACGATGTTGGCGGCGCCCAGCCGCGCCAGCGTTTCGCCGATGAAGGACGACTCGCTCGCCGCGTAGGGCCCGCTGTTGATCTCGAAGTAGACCCGCATGCCGCGCGAGCCCGGCGGTAGCGTGGCGGCCACCTGCTGCAAGCCGCGCTCGAACTCGCGCCAGAGCGCCGCCGACTGCGGCTCGCGGCCGAGCAGCAGGCCGACCTTGCCGAGCACGCGCTGCACGTCCTTCATCGACTTGGGTTCGAGTGCCACCACTTTCAGCCCCAACGCTTCGAGCCGGTCGATGACGCGCGCCGAGCGTGCGAGCAGCACCACGTCGGGCCTGAGCGCGACGATGCGCTCGACGTTGGCGTCCTCGAGCCCGCCCACATGCGGCAGCGCCTTCACGCTGGCCGGCCAGTTGGAGTAGTTGTCGACGCCGGCCAACCGGTCGCAGGCATCGAGTGCGCACACGATCTCGGTCAGCGACGGCAGCAGCGACACGATGCGCTGCGGCGGCGTGTCGAACCGCATCGTGACGCCGCGGTCATCGGTCAGGGAAACGGCGGCGGCCGCGCCGCCGGCCCAGCAAAGCAACCACATGCATGCGGCACGCAGCATCGTCATTCGGCGCCTCCGCGCTTCAGCATAAGCGTCAGTCCGGCGGCCATGAAGGTCACGCGTTCGCAAGCTGCGGCCACCTGCTGGTTGAGGAGCCCGAGCGCATCGACGAAGTCGCGCGTTTCGCGGCCGGCCGGAATCACGCCGAGGCCAATCTCGTTGCCGACCAGCACCAGCGGACCGTCGGCTTCGGCTATCGCCGCGAGCAGCGCAGACGTGGCACCGGCCGCCGCCTCTGCTGCGTCAGGAACGGGCTTCACCGGCATCAGCAGGTTGGTCAGCCAGAGCGCAGGCATCGACCAGCACCAGCGTCGCGCGCCGCCCTGCGCGCGGATCGCCTCGGCCAGCGCGAGCGGCTCCTCCACCGTCGACATCGCGGGCACGCGAAGCGCGCGGTCGTGGCGGTGGCGATCGATGCGCGCACGCATCTCGTCGTCGTGCGCGCGCGCAGTCGCGATCAACACCGCGCGATGCGCCGGCGAACGCGCCAGCCACGCCGCGGCGAGCTGTTCGCCGCGGCGCGACTTGCCGCTCCTCTGGCCGCCGAGGATCAGTTCGCTGCGGGCGATGGTCACTTGGGTTGCCACCGCACGGTCAGGTAGGCGGCGCGGCCGCGCTGGTTGTAGCCGTAGGCCGTCTCGTAGTCGGTGTCGTTCAGGTTCGCGATGCGCGCCTGCAGCGACCAGTCTTTCGCCAGCCGGTACTCGGCATAGAGATCGACCGTGGTGTAGTTGCCGAGCCTGCGCGTGTTGGCCACGTCGTCGAAGCGTTCTCCCACATGCAGTGCCGAGCCGCCGAACTTCCAGGCGCCCACGGCGTAGTCGATGGCCAGGCTCGCACGGCTTTTCGAGCGGCGCGGCAGCAGCTTGCCTGTGCCCTCGTTGCGCGGATCGAGCGAATCGACACTCGCATGCAGGCCCCAGGCACCGAACTGGCCGTCGTAGCCCAGCGTCCAGCCTTCGATGCGCGCGCGCGGCACGTTTTCAGGTCGCGTGGTGCTGGTGATGAAGCCCTGGATGCGGTTGTCGTAGCGCACCAGCTTGACGCTCTGGCCGTCCTGGCTCCAGGTGATGCCGACGTCGGTGTTGCTGCCCTCTTCGGGCAGCAGCGCAGCATTGCCGAAATTCGGAAAGTACAGCTGGTTGAAGGATGGCGCGACGAAGCTGGTGCCATGCGACACCTTGACGCGCCAACTGGGCGCGATGCGATAGCCGTAGCCCGCGAACCAGGTGTTGCTGTCGCCGAACTGCGAGTTGCGGTCGTGCCGTGCATCCACCTGCCAGCTGTGCGCGCCGGCGCTTCCGTTAAGGCCGACGAAAGCCGAGTCGATGTCGCGCTGCGTCACCGCGTAGCGGGTGTCGCTGTTCACCTCCTGCTCGCGGCGCTCCAGTCCTGCGACCACGGTGCCGATCGGCGTGGCGATGTCGTTCTGCCAGAGGTACTGCTTCTGCGTGGTCTCGAACAGGCCGGGCACGTTGAAGGGCGCGGCGACGATGGCGCGCGAGTAGTCGCTGCTCTCGGCGTAGCGCAGCTGGGTGGTCCAGTTCTGCAGCACCGCGCCGCGCAGGCCGGCATGGGCGACCTGCGTGCGAACCCTGCCGCGCGTGTCGCGGTTCGGGCCATCGTCGTAGTGGTTGAGGCCTTCGGCGTGCAGCAGGCCGCCGTCGATTTTCCAGTCGGGATTGATCTGGAAGCCGAGCGACGCATTGAGCGCACTCTGCGCGAACGGGTCGCGGTCGGGGTTGTACTGGCCGAACTGCACCTTGCGGTTGGTGGCCGAAAAGCCCCGGTCGAGCGTGCGCTGCGCATCGAGCGCGTAGGTGAACGGCCCCGACGCACCAGTGAATCCGCCAGTGATCTGCTTGTAGCCCTCGCTGCCGATGGTGCTCGACGCGCGGGGATTGAACGAATCTTCTCCGGGCCTTGCCTTGCGGGTGAATATCTGTACCACGCCGCCCACACCGTCGCTGCCGTAAAGCGCCGATGCGGGCCCCTTGACCACTTCGATGCGCTCGATCATCTCGACCGGAATGTTGTCCCAGCCCGGGGTGCCGGCGGTGGCGGAGCCGTAGCGCACGCCATCGATGAGCAGGATGGTGTGGCGCGACTCGGCCCCGCGGATGAATACTCCGCTCGCCTTGCCGGCGCCGCCGTTGGACGTGATCTGCACCCCGGCCACGCGCGCCAGCAGATCGGGCAAAGTGCGGCTGGCCTGCCGCTCGATCTGCGCCCGGTCGATGACGGTGGTGTCGGACACCAGCTCATCGACCCGGGTGGACGTGCGCGTCGCAGTCACCACCGTTTCCGCGAGCGCGGCCACGGTGGTGGACTGCGGCTGCGCGAGCGCCGGCGTGGATGCCATACCACCCAGCAGCGCGGCAATCGAAAGAGGAACGGCACGTCCACCAAAAGGCGGGCGCGGCAAAGCACGCCTTTGGGCGTGCGCAGAAAAAACGCAGGTTGTCGTCATGAAAAAAGCAAAGCATCGATGACCCGTCACATGGCTTCCCCGCCAGTGGGTGGGCGTCATGGCTGCCTCATGCGTTCAAGCATGCGGCAGCCGCCTCGTTGGCCGGTATCCGGGCTGGCAGCGCAACCCTCGCCGCCTTCCCAGGTGCCTGTTTCAGGGCGCCCAGTGGCTGATTGACGAAGGCGGCACCGAGCGGTGCCGTCTGCTTGACCGTTGCGGGGGCAGCGCAGGTTTTCTGGGCCCCGTGAGGGCTTCGACTCCTGCTTCCCGTTGAACTGCGCAACGTGAACCGCCGCGCGAGCACCAACGGGCGAGATTGTAGAGGCCCATCCTTCAAGGGCAGGCCCTGTCCTTACAATCCCACGCCATGCCTGCACCGAGCCGTATTGAACAGATCGCCGAGCGCGTCGAGCGCTTGCTCGTGCGCCACGAGGAAGTGCAGCGAACCAATGTCTTGCTGCAGGACCAGGTGAACGCGCTCACGCGCGAACGCGATGCGCTCAAGCTCCGGTTGTCCGCGGCGCGCACGCGGCTCGATGCGCTGCTCGATCGGCTGCCGGCAGATCCACCGCAAGACGCAAGCACATCCCGATGAAACAAATCGAAGTCCAGATCATGGGCCAGAGCTACCTGCTCGGTTGCCCCGAAGGCGGTGAGCCGCTCCTGCGCGAAGCGGTCGAACGCGTCGATTCGGCCATGTGCAAAATCCGCGACGCCGGCAAGGTCAAGGCGCGAGACCGCATCGCAGTGCTCGCATCGTTGAACATGGCGTTCGACCTCGCGCAGCGTGAAGCGGCAGCGCCGGCAGCCGCGGCGCCAGCACCCGAACCCGCAGCAGACGCAGCAGACGCAGCAGCCGAAGACCCGCGTGCCGCGCAGCTCATCCAGCGCCTGGACCAAGCCCTGGCGGGCGACGGTCATTTGCTCTGATGGACTACATGCGGTCGACTTCGCGGGCGTAAAATCCAATTTGTCTGCGGTGCGTGTCGGGCTTAATATTTCCTTGTTCCAATGCTCTCCGGAGCCGGGCTTGGTACATCGCTTGGCAGGTGTGATCATCTCGCGTCAGATGAACCCGAAGCCTTGCTGCCCTCGCCCACCTGAACCCTGGTTCAGGATGCGAGTCCGGCCTCACTCGCAGACACCTATTTGCTGATGGCCACGGCCCCTCTCGGGGCCGTGGCTTTTTTTCGAGAGCTCTCCATGATGATGGACCCCCTGCTGATCGCAGGCCTCGCCCTGCTCGGTGCCGGCACCGGCTTTCTGGCGGGCCTGCTCGGTATCGGCGGCGGGATGTTGATGGTTCCTTTCGTCACGATCATCCTGGACCAGCGGGGCGTCGATGCAAATCTGGCGGTGAAGATGGCGATCGCGACATCGATGGCCACCATCGTCTTCACCTCGATATCGAGCGTGCGCGCGCATCACAAGCGAGGCGCCGTGCGCTGGGACATCGTGAAGCGCCTGTCGCCGGGCATCGTCGTAGGCAGCCTGGTGGGAAGCCTCGGGGTATTCGCGCTGCTCAAGGGCGCGGCGCTCGCCATCTTTTTTGCGGTGTTCATCGGCTTCTCGGCAACGCAGATGTTCATCGACCGCAAGCCCGAACCCAGCCGCCAGATGCCGGGTGCCGGCGGCCAGTTCGCGGCCGGAGGTGTGATCGGCTTCGTCTCGGGCTTGGTGGGTGCCGGCGGCGCCTTCATCAGCGTTCCGTTCATGACCTGGTGCAATGTCGCGATCCGCAACGCGGTAGCGACCAGCGCGGCCCTCGGCTTTCCGATTGCGGCGGCCAACGTGGTCGGCTACGTGGCAAGCGGTCAGTCGGTCGAAGGCCTGCCCGCAGGATCGCTCGGCTATATATGGCTGCCGGCGCTCGCTGTGATCGCGACCTTCAGCGTCATCACGGCCCCGCTCGGCGCCAGGGCCGCGCACACGCTGCCGGTGTCGAAACTCAAGCGCGTGCTCGCGAGCATGTTGTATGCGCTGGCCGCCTACATGCTGTGGAAAGGCCTGCACGGCTGAACGGCAAGGCCCTGCGGCCTGCCATAGCTTTGTGTACGCGTGCCGCGCGGGGCCGTATAACTCGCAATGCGGCGATTCGCTGCACATCGAACAAGACGAAAGGCAACGCATGAAGATCCTGATCGCCGTCGACGGCAGCCGCCACACCCAGAAGGCGCTCGACCATCTGGCCGCACATCGCAGCATGTACGTGGATGGCAACGAATTGATCTTGCTGCACGTCTGCACCGGCGTACCCGGCCATGTGCAGCGTCACCTCAGCAAGGAGGTGATGAACGATTACTACGCGGAGGAAAGCGCCAAGGTGGTGGAGCCGGTCAAGGCCTTTCTCGCCCAGCACGACATCACCAACTTCAGGATCGACCAGCGCCACGGCCACGCCGCCGAAGAAATCCTCAAAGCTGCCAAGGACAGCGGCGCCGAACTGCTCGTAATGGGCACCCACGGCCACGGCATCTTTGGGCGCGCGCTGATGGGGTCGGTAGCCACCAAGGTGATCTCGGAGACGGATATCACGGTGCTGCTGGTGCAGTAGTGGGCAGGGAGGTGATTAAATGGCCTGCCTCGCTAGCGTGCAGGCCGTGCTTTCGGCCGGTCGATTTCGGCCAGAAGGGGACGCCGAGGCTCGCCTCACCTTTACAACGAGCAATGCATGCTTTCGCCAGAAAACCTTAGGAAATGGGCAGCGCGAATCAAGCGCGATGGCGTGACGCTATGGTTCGCCAGCAAGCACCCTGCGACCCCCTGGTACGCCAAGGCGCTCGGCGTATTCGTGGTGGGCTACGCCCTCAGCCCGATCGACCTGATCCCCGACTTCATCCCTGTCCTGGGCTACGTCGACGACGTTCTTCTCCTGCCGGCTCTGATCTGGCTGGCAGTTAGGATGATTCCGGACACGCCGTTGGCCGAGTGCCGCAGCCAAGCGGACGACTGGATGCAACGGGTTGGCAAGAAGCCGACAAGTCGCATTGGGCCTTTTGTCATCGTGACCTTGTGGATCGCAATAAGCGTCGCGGCTGGGTACTGGTGGGCACACTAGATGAAGCCCGGGCTTCTCGAATTCTGTTTCGGGCTGGGTGCCATCGGCATCGGGGCCGCGTTTGGCATTTCCGAGCAAGAGATCTGCCAGAACAAGTGCTGGCTCGACGCGGCCGCCGACTTCGTGCTTCCCATGGCTTTTGACGCGTACTCGGGCGCTGTGCCCTGGGTGTTGATTGGGCTGCTTTTCATCGGCTGCATGTCCAGGAAAAAATGACGAAGAAGCGCGTCCCTCTATGCAGTCCTCACTCTGCGCAACACCGCGTGGCTTGCGCTGTCGTGCGTTCCTAAGCCAACATCAAATCGCAACCTTGTCGGGCCTCCGAAGACAAAGCCCAGCCGCGCTAAGCCGGTTCACTATAGTTGCGCGAACAGGTTGCCGTGCTGCTCCCGCAACAGCGCTTTCTGCACCTTGCCCATGACGTTGCGCGGCAGTTCGGCCACCACGAAGCAGCGCTTGGGGATCTTGAAGTTGGCGAGCTTGCCCTTGAGCTCATCGACGATCGCGGCGCCGTCGAGCACGGCGCCCGGCTTGGCGATCACGATCGCCACGCCGACCTCGCCGAAATCCGGATGAGGCACGCCGACGACCGCACTTTCGGCCACGCCGGCCATGTCGTTGATGCAGCTTTCGATCTCGGCCGGGTAGACGTTGTAGCCGCCGCTGATGATCAGGTCCTTGCTGCGCCCGACGATGTTCACGTAGCCGAGGCCATCGATCTTGCCGACGTCGCCGGTCTTGAAGAAGCTGTCGGGGGTGAACTCTTCCTTGGTTTTCTCGGGCATGCGCCAATAGCCTGCAAAGACGTTCGGCCCGTCGACCTCGATCTGCCCGATCTTGTCGGTGAGGCAGTCGCGCCCCGCATCGTCGCGAACGCGCAGTCGCACGCCGGGCAGCGGAAAGCCGACCGTTCCACCGCGCCGCTCGCCCTGCACGGGGCTGTACGGATTGGAAGCGAGCATCACGGTTTCGCTCATGCCGTAACGCTCGAGGATCGTGTGCCCGGTGCGTTCGCGCCAGCCATCGAAGGTTTCGATCAGCAACGGCGCCGAACCTGCGATGAATAGACGCATGTTGCTGCACGCGGTGCGTGTTAATCCGGGTTCGGCCAGCATGCGCACATAGAGCGTCGGCACGCCCATGAAGACCGTTGCCTCGGGCAGCCGGGCGACCACGCGCTTCGGGTCGAAGCGGTCGAGCCAGATCATCTTGCTGCCGCTGATGAGCGCGCCGTGAATGGCCACGAACAGGCCGTGCACATGAAAGATCGGCAGCGCATGGATCAGCACGTCGCCGCCCTGCCCCGCCGGGCGCCAGCCCCAGTAGTCCTTCAGCACTTCGGCGTTCGAGCGCAGGTTGCGGTGCGTGAGCATCGCGCCCTTGCTGCGGCCTGTGGTGCCGCTGGTGTAGAGGATGGCGGCAAGGTCGTCGTCCTGCATCTGCGCGACGGTGTGCCGGTCGCTGCACTTCGCTGCGACTTCGAGCAAGGTGCCGGTGCGGTCGTCGTCCAGGGTGAAGACATGCCGCGTGCCGGCTGCCGTGGCAAGGGGTGCCACCCACTGCGCGTTGGCACTGCTGCAGACCATCACCGCTGGTTCCGCATTGCCGATGAAGTAGGTGATCTCGGCGCTGCGGTACGCGGTGTTGAGCGGCAGAAAAACATAGCCCGCCCGCAGCGTGGCCAGGTACAGCATCATGGCCTCGACCGACTTCTCGACCTGCACCGCGATGCGTGCGCCCTTCTCCAGTCCGAGCGCATCGAGCAGGTTGGCCATCATCGCGCTGCCACGGTCGAGGTCGTCCCAGGAATAGGACAGGCCTTCGTCGGTCTCGACCGCAACCGCTCCGGGCTGCAACGGGAATGCCGCGCGCAACGCGGCAAAGAGATTGGCGTTGGACGCTTCGCTCATGACCCCGTCATTCGATCTTGGCGCCCGAAGCCTTGACGACACCGGCCCAGCGCTTGACTTCGGCGCTCACGAAGCTGCCATAGGGCGCCATCGCGAGGTTCGGTATCTCGGCGCCGTTGCTGGCCCAGATGGTCTTCAACTCGTCGGTGGCCAGCGCCTTCTTCATGTCCTCGACGATCTTTGCCTGCACGTCCACGGGCGTGCCCTTGGGCGCCCACAGGCCGTACCAGGTGGTCACGGTGTAGTCGGGCAGGCCGACCTCGGCCGCGCTCGGCACATCCGGAAATGCCGGGTTGCGCTTGGCGCCCGACACCATGAGCGCCTTGATGCGCCCGCCCTTGATATGCCCGGCGGAAGAACCGAGTCCGTCGAACATGACGTCGACATTGCCGGCAATCAGGTCTTGCAGGGCCGGCCCGGCGCCGCGGTACGGAATGTGGGTGATGAAGGTGTTGGTCTGCAGCTTGAAGAGTTCGCCCGCCAGGTGGTGCGACGTGCCGGCGCCGGCCGAGGCGTAGTTGAGCTTGCCCGGGTTCTGCTTGACGTTCGCCACGAACGCTTGCAGCGTGGTTGCCGACACGCGCTTCGGATTGATCACCACCACCTGCGGGACGCTGGCCAGGAGCATCAGAGGAACGAAGTCCTTCTCGATGTCGTAGTCGAGCCGTGGATAGACCGACGGCGCGATGGCGTGGTGCACAGCGCCCATGAGGAGCGTATAGCCGTCCGGCGCGGCCTTGGCTGCAATGCCGGCGCCGAGCGTGCCGCCGGCACCGCCGCGGTTGTCGATCACCAGCGTCTGGCCGCCTGTCTTGGCGAATTGCGCGGCCAGCGGGCGTGCGAACGCATCGGTGCCGCCGCCGGCCGGGAACGGAACAATCATCGTCACGGGCTTGATGGGCCATGCGGTCTGGGCGCGTGCGCCACTGCCGAGGATTGCTGCGCCGGCGGCGGCCAGGCGCAACATGTCGCGCCGCTGAAAATTGGAACTCATCTGTTGTGTCTCCTGTCGTTGTGTTGACTGTCGCTGGGCTTAAAGCCCTCAAAGAAAAAGATCGTCGACATCGCCCGATACCGCCACCTTGCCCTGCGCGAGCAGGGCGCGATGCTTGTCGAGCCGCTTCAGGTCGTAGAGATAGTTCACCATCAACCCGTAGGACTGCTTCAACCCCTTGGGCGACGGATCGCCGGCCCAGTTGAGCCGCTCCACGCGTGCACCGTTGCCGAGATGGAAGCGTGCCACAGGATCGACCGGTTTACCCTCCGCGCTTGCCCGGCCCAGGTACTCGGCGGCAGCGTTCAGCAGCAGCTGGCGCACCGGCGACTTGGCGTCCAGCGGCCCCGGGGCGTCGGCCGCGGCCAGTACGCGCTCGGCGCTCGGCGGCAGCGAACCGACCATGCGGCCCAACTCGGCGCAGCGCTTCTCGTCGAGCCGCTCGATCAGCCCACCAATGTTCTTGGCGAGCCACGCACGAAAGCCCGGAATCGGCGACAGCGTCGCGAAAGTCTTCAGCCGCGGCAGCTCGCCCTGCAGCGTCTCGACCACCCGCTTGATCAGCGAATCGCCGAAGCTGACGCCGCGCAACCCGGTCTGTGTGTTGCTGATCGAATAGAAGATCGCAGTGGTCGCCTTGTCGGGTCTGACCAGCGCCGCCGCCTCGTCGAGCAGCGGCTCGATGCCGGGGCTGATGTGGTCGACCAGCGCCACCTCGACGAAGATCAGCGGCGTGTTCGCGAGGCGCGGATGAAAGAAGCCGTAGCAGCGGCGGTCGCTGTCGAGCCGGTTCTTGACGTCGGCCCAGCTCTTGATGTCGTGCACCGCCTCGTACTGGATCAATTTTTCGATCAGCGACGCCGGCGAGTCCCAGCTGATGCGCCGCAGCTCCAGTAAGGCGACGTCGAACCAGGTCGAGAACAAGTGTTCGAGCTCCGAATCGAGCGGCAGCAGGCGGCGGTCGCCCTTCAGGTGCGGCAGCAGTTCGGCGCGCAGGTCGACCAGGAAACGCATGCCGTCGGAGTCGATGGCAAAGCGCTGCAGAAGCCGCGCGCGCGGGGACACCAGCGCGCGCCGCAAATGCACCTCGGCCTGGCCCTCGTCGAGCGTGCCGGCAGCGGCCTCGTGCTGGTCGCGCGCAGTGCTGAGCTTGCGGGCGTCGGGCGCGAAGCGCTCGCTCATCAGCAGCCAGACATCGCGCCGCTCGTCCAGTTCGCGCCCCGCGTACCACTGCACCACCGCATGCGCCCGGCGCCCTGCCTCGACCTCGCTGACGCTTGGGTCGACCACGGCCTGCAGCTCGACCAGCGCACGCCGCAGGGCGCGCGGCGCCAGCGCTTCGCCCGGGCGGCGCAGCGTTGCTTCGAGCCGCTCGGCCAGAGGCCGCGGACCGACCGCAGCGACCGGCTTCGGCGTGCGTTGCGCCTTGGCTCCGGCCGCGGCCGACTTGCCGGCCTGCGCTTCGATGCCCGAGCGCAGGCGCGAAACGCAGCGCGTGATCCAGTCGCCGGTGTTCATGAGATGAGCTTCGCTTTCTGTTGGAGTGCGATGGCGCGCAAGGCCTCGCGCTGGCGGTTGAGGTGGGTGCGCATGGCGGCTTCGGCGCCGTCGCTGTCGCGCGCCTTGAGCGCAGCGAACACCGCCAGGTGCTCGGACAGGCTTTGATCGAGCCGCCCGGGTGCATGCAGCTGCTGCAGGCGCGCGAGCTTGAGGATCTTGCGCAGGTCGCCGATCACCTGCGCCAGCCAGCGGTTGTCGGCCAGCATGATGATCGCTTCGTGAATCGCGAAATTGGTCGCGTAGTAGTCGTTGATGCGCTTGGCGCGCGCGTGCTTGGCCAGCCTCACGTGTAGCGTTTCAAGCGCCTCGATTTCTGCATCGCTTGCATTGCGGGCTGCCTCCCAGGCGCAGCGCCCTTCGAGCAGTGCGATCACCGGGAAGATATCGTCCAGGTCGCGCTGCGTGACCTTGGCCACGAAGCAGCCGCGCCGAGGCTCGTGCCGCAGCAGGCCTTCGGCGGTGAGCACCTTCAGCGCTTCACGCAGCGGCGTGCGCGAGATCGAAAGCCGTGCGCACACCGCCACCTCCTCGACGAAGCTCCCCGGCGCCAGGCTGCCGGCGAAGATTTCTTCGCGCAGCGTGGCGGCGACTTCGTCGTGCAGCGAGTTGTGGACGATGTGCATGGCGTGCAATGAGGTGGCAGCGTGATGGCATGCCGTTTGGCACGCGTAATTACGCGTAATTATGCAAAGTTTGCGCTAAGCCCGCAACCTCAGCTTCTGCAGCAAATGCCCTGCGTGAAGTGCTCAGGCGCGCGCGGGCGCCGCCACGCGGGCAGACGGCGCACTGGCATAGAGCCAGATGCCGAAAGCGATCATCGGCACGCAGAGCCATTGGCCCATGCTCATGCCGAGCGCCAGCAGGCCGAGAAAATCGTCCGGCTCCCGGAAGTACTCGGCAATGAACCGCATCACGCCGTAGCCGATCAGGAACACGGCCGACACCCGCCGCTCGCGCCGCTCCCTGCGCGCATAGAGCCAGAGAATTGCGAACAGCAGCAGGCCTTCGAGCAGGAACTGGTAGACCTGCGACGGATGGCGCGGCAACATCGAGCCGCTGTGCGGGAACACCATGCCCCATGGCAGGTCGGGGCTGCTGAAGCGGCCCCACAGCTCGCCATTGATGAAGTTGCCCACGCGGCCCGCGGCCAGCCCGGTCGGCACGCAGGGCGCGACGAAATCCATCACCTGCCAGAACGGCCGCGACCGCGAACGGGCGAACCAGACCATCGACGCGATCACGCCGAGCAAGCCGCCGTGGAAGCTCATGCCGCCCTGCCAGATGAAAAAGATTTCAAGCGGATGCGACAGGTAGTAGCCGGGCTTGTAGAAAAGGCAGTAGCCGAGCCGGCCACCGGCGATGACTCCCATGACGCCGAGGAAGAGGATGTCTTCCACGTCCTTGCGGGTCCAGGCACCGGGGCCGGTGATCGAGCGGAACGGCTCGTGCTGCAGCCGGCGAGTGGCCAGGAAATAGAAAAGCGCAAAAGCGGCCAGATAGGTCAGGCCATACCAGTGGATCGCCACCGGCCCGAGTTGCAGGGCGATCGGATCAATTTGCGGGTAAATGAGCATCGGGCGATTGTGCCAACCCTGGTTGGGCGACAAAGTGAATGAAGCGCTCGAGTGCCGGGTTGCCGACATTGGCTGGCCAGACGAGGCTGGTTTCACAACTCGGCAAAGTGCGTGGCGACCGGCGTCTCGGCGCCGGCGCGAACGCGTCGGCGCCGCGATAGACCACGCCTTCGCGCCGGAACCGGGTCACGCTTTGCGGTACCCAGGCGATACCGATGCCGCCCCACACCAGATTGACGATGGTCTGCATCTGGATCGCCTCCTGCGCGACCTGGGGGACGCGGCCGGCCGCCTGGTACAGACCGAAGATCGCGTCGTGCAGCGACGGCAGGATGCGGCGCGGAAAGATCACCAGCGGCTCGGCCAGTACCTCGGCGAGCGCCAGCTTCTGCACATGGGCCAGCGGATGGCCGGCGGCCAGTCCAGCACCAGCGGCTCGGTCGAGACCGCGAGCCGCTCAAGGTTGGGCGGTGCCGAGCCTGGGGAATGCAGCATCAGACCGCCGTCGATCTCGCCGCGCGCGAACGCCTCCAGTTGCACGTCACCGGTGGCCTCCACCAGTTCGAGCGCGACTTCTGGACACTGCGCGCGGAACTCGCGCACCCAGACCGGCAGGCGCTCGAAGCCGATGGTCGACACGAAGGCGAGTCGCACGCGGCCGCACTCGCCCGCGGCGGCTGCACGCGCGCGCGCTGGCAGCGCCTGCGCCCGGGCGAGCAGCGCGCGCACTTCCGGCAGCAGCGCCTCGCCCGCTGGCGTGAGCGCGACGCGACGGCGGGTGCGGTCGAACAGCATCACGCCCAGCGTGCCTTCGAGCTGCGCAATCGCCTGCGTCACCGGCGGCTGCGTCATGTGCAGCCGCACTGCAGCGCGGCCGAAGTGCAGCTCTTCTGCAACAGCCAGAAACTGGCGCCAGACGCGCAGGTCGATCGAGGCTTCTTTCATACGTGCAGCATATCAATCCTTGCGCAAAAATGGATTGGAACCAATCAATCATTCGTTCGATACTGGCGTTCCCGAACCGCAGAACGAGAGACACACCATGGCCAACCCACCGAAGCAGATCAACCACCGCAGCGCCAACATCGTCGAGGGCAAGAGCCGGGCGCCGAACCGCTCG
Organism: Variovorax sp.; assembly: GCA_037720315.1. Taxonomy (GTDB): domain Bacteria; phylum Pseudomonadota; class Gammaproteobacteria; order Burkholderiales; family Burkholderiaceae_C; genus Variovorax. Next base: position 16,270 of record JBBJMS010000022.1, read on the forward strand.
ATGTTCTATGCCATGGGCTACGAGGAAGGCGACTTCAAGAAGCCGATGGTCGGCGTGGCCAACGGGCACAGCACCATCACGCCCTGCAACTCGGGCCTGCAGAAGCTGGCGGATGCCGCCATTGCCGGCATCGAGGAAGCCGGCGGAAACGCACAGGTGTTCGGCACGCCCACCATCTCGGACGGCATGGCGATGGGCACCGAAGGCATGAAGTACTCGCTGGTGAGCCGCGAAGTGATTTCGGACTGCATCGAGACCTGCGTCGGCGGCCAGTGGATGGACGGCGTGCTGGTGGTCGGCGGCTGTGACAAGAACATGCCGGGAGGCCTGATGGGCATGCTGCGCGCCAATGTGCCCGCCATCTATGTCTACGGCGGCACCATCCTGCCGGGCAGGTACAAGGGCCAGGACCTGAACATCGTGAGCGTGTTCGAGGCGGTCGGCCAGAACGCGGCCGGCAACATGAGCGACGAGGACCTGCGCCAGATCGAGATGCGCGCGATTCCCGGCACCGGCTCCTGCGGCGGCATGTACACCGCCAACACCATGAGCTCGGCCTTCGAAGCGCTGGGCATTTCGCTGCCCTACTCGTCCACCATGGCCAATCCGCACGACGAGAAGGCCAACTCGGCGAAGGAGTCGGCCAAGGTGCTGATCGAGGCGATCAAGAAGGACATCAAGCCGCGCGACATCGTGACCAGGAAGGCGATCGAGAACGCGGTGGCCGTGATCATGGCGACCGGCGGCTCGACCAATGCGGTGCTGCACTTCCTCGCCATCGCGCACGCCGCGGAAGTGGAATGGACGATCGACGACTTCGAGCGCATGCGCAAGAAGGTGCCGGTCCTGTGCGACCTGAAGCCGAGCGGCAAGTACCTCGCCGTCGACCTGCATCGGGCCGGCGGCATTCCGCAAGTCATGAAGCTGCTGCTGAATGCCGGCCTGCTGCACGGCGACTGCATCACCATCACCGGCCAGACCATCGCCGAAGTGCTGGCGGACGTGCCCGACCAGCCCCGTGAAGACCAGGACGTGATCCGTCCCATCGCGAATCCGATGTATGCCGTAGGCCACCTGGCCATCCTGAAGGGCAACCTGTCGCCCGACGGCGCTGTTGCCAAGATCACCGGCTTGAAAAACCCCGTGATCACCGGCCCGGCGCGCGTGTTCGACGACGAGCAGTCGGCGCTGCAAGCGATCCTTGCCGGCAAGATCGTGGCGGGCGACGTGATGGTGCTGCGCTACCTCGGACCCAAGGGCGGCCCCGGTATGCCCGAGATGCTGGCGCCGACGGGTGCGCTGATCGGCGCCGGCCTGGGCGAGAGCGTCGGTCTCATCACCGACGGCCGGTTCTCGGGCGGCACCTGGGGCATGGTGGTCGGCCACGTCGCGCCAGAAGCGGCGGCCGGCGGCACCATCGCCTTCGTGAACGAGGGCGACTCGATCACCATCGACGCGCACGAACTGAAGCTCGAACTGAACGTGTCCGAGGCCGAACTCGGCAAGCGCCGTGAGGGCTGGAAGGCGCCGGCGCCGCGCTACACGCGCGGCGTGCAGGCAAAGTTCGCCTTCAATGCATCGAGCGCCAGCACCGGCGCCGTGCTCGACAACTACTGACGCTCAACCGAGCAGTTTCGGCAGCCAGGTCGCGATGGCCGGGAACCAGAACACCGCCGCCAGCAACAGCAGGCTCATGCACACATAGGGCACGACGGCGACGAAGATGTGCGCCATCGTGACCGACGGCGGTGCCACGCCGCGCATGGTCATGAGCAGCAGGCCGTGCGGCGGCAGCAGCAATCCCAGCTGCATGCAGATCAGGAACATCACGCCGAACCAGACCGGGTCGATCCCGAGCGTCTGGACGATCGGCATGAAGATCGGCAGCGTGATCATCATCATGCTGATCTGGTCCACGAAGATGCCGAGGAAGATCAGCATCAGCATCATGCCGGCGATGATCATGTTGGTCGACAGGCCCTGCCCCATCACGAGTTGCACGATCCCGTTGCTCGCGCCCGAGAACGACAGGATCTGCGCGAAGGTGGTGGCGCCCAGGATGATGAAGAGGATCATTCCGGAGATGCCCGCGGTTCCCTTGAGCGACTTGACGATCGCGTCGACCGTGAGCACGCGGTAGGCCAGCGCCAGCACCATCGTCGCGAAGGCGCCGAGCGCCGCACATTCGGTGGGCGTTGCCCAGCCGTTGGCGAGTGCGCCCACGACCACGCCGAAGATCGAGAGCGTCGGCAGCACGTAGGCAAAGAACGGCCGCCAGCGCTGCCAGCCCGCGTGCTGGGCGCCGCCATCGTCGGCAGGTGCAAGCGTTGGCGTGATGCGCACACGAATCACGATCCACAGCACGAACGCGATCGACAGAATGACGCCCGGCATCACGCCGCCGATCAGCAGCTTGGAGATCGAGATGCCCGAAAGCGAGCCGAGCAGCACGGTCAGCGCCGACGGCGGGATCAGCATGTCGACCGCGCCGATCGCCATGATCGGGCCGGTCGCGAGGGTCGGGTGGTAGCCGCGCGCCAGCATCACCGGGAGCATCAGCGAGCCCAGCATGGCGGTGGTCGCGATGGTCGAGCCCGAAATCGCCGAGAACACGGTGCCGGCCACCACCGCCACGACCGCCAGGCGGCCGGGCACACGGCGAATCAGCCGCTCGACGCCTTCGATCACCTTCAAAGCCAGCCCGGTGTGGAACAGCACTTCGCCCATCAGCACGAAAAGCGGAATCGGCGTGAGCGAGAACGCGGTGACCGAACTCACGCTGCTGCGCGCGAGCTGCATCAGCCCGGCCTCGCCACCCATGTAGAGCCAGGCGCCGACAATGTTGACCGTGATGAAGGTGAGCGCCACCGGCATGCCGATGAACAGCAGCACGGTGGAGCCGCCGAGCATCAGCCAGGCTGCGATTGCCCAGCCACTCATGCCGCACTCACCGCGTCAGCCCGCGGACCGCGCTCACCATCGCGCAGGCGCATCATGCGAAACACCATTTCGATCGCAAGCAGCACGAACACGAACGGCAGCGGCGCAAGGCCCCACCACTCCGGCGTGACCAGCGTCTTGATGTTGACCGCGCCCGACATAAAGCTCGACCACGCAGCCTGCGCGCCGTACCAGGCGATCACGATGCAGCAGGCCAGGCCGATCGCGTCGCCCACCCATTCGAAGTACCAGGCCAGGCGCCGCGGCAAGGCCTGCAGCACGATGTCGACCCGGATGTGCTGGCCCTGGCGCAGCAACCATGGCGCGACGCACATGGTGATCAGGTAGAGCATCAGCTCAGACACCTCATTGCTCCAGGCCAGGCCGCGCGGCAGGCCCGGAACGGCGATGTTGCGCAGCGCGACGTCGCCCACGATGACGAACATCATCGCCAGCAAAATCGCACACCCCACGAGGGCCAGCGCGGCGAGGAATCTGCCGTAGGCGCTGGAGAGCCGGCCCGTCACTTGGAGAACAGCGGCTTGAACCTTGCGGCTATTTCCGGGCTCTGCTTGGCAGCGCTGGCCCAGCCCACGTCATAGGCCTTGTCGCGGAAGGCCTTGGCGGTTGCGGCATCGAAGGCGATGGCCTGGATGCCGGCCTTCTCCTGCCGCGCGATTTCTTCGGTGGCGTAGCGGGCCCAGAAGGTGTTCTCGGCCTCCAGTGCAAGCAGCTGCTTCTGCAGGTATGTGCGCTGCGCCTCGGTGAGCTTCTTGTAGGCAGGCAGGTTCATGATGAGCGACACCTCGGCATCGTAGAAACCGGGGTCGACGCGGAACTTTGTTTTCTCGTGCCAGTTGAGGTCGAAGATGCCGCCGATCGGCCAGCCGTAGCCGTCGACCACGCCGCGTTCGAGCGCTGTGTACACCTCGCCCGGCGGGGTTGTGATCACGTTGGCGTTGAGCGCCTGGAAGAAGTCGCGGTACACCGGCGTGATGCGGATCTTTTGTCCCGCAAGATCGGGCTTGTCGATCTTCTTGTTGGTGTAGATGTGGAAGGGCTGGTTCTCGACCATGCGCGCGAGGTACTGCATGTTGGCCTTCTCGTTCCAGACCTTGTTGATGGCCTCGAAGGCGCCGTTCCTGCGCTGCTCGGCCACCGGTATCTGCGTGAGCTTCAGAAAGTCCGCCTCGGGCATGACGTTGGTGTAGAACGCCCCGGTGCTGAGCGCCATGTCCACCACGCCGGTCTTCACCGCATTGCCCGCCTCGAAAGTCGGAATGGCTTTCGGCCCGCCGATGAAGTTGATCTGCAGCACGCCCTTGCCCTCGGCGTTCACCTTCTGTATCCACGGCTGCAGGCGCTGCACGTAGATTCCGTTCTCGGCAAAGGCGCTGACCAGCCTCAAGGTGATTTCCTGGGCCGAAGCCGCGGCGCAAATTCCCGCTGCGGCCAGCATCACGGCGATGCGCTTCAAGACCTTCGGTTTCGTCATGCGTGTCTCCTTCGTGGGTATGTCGAGCAAGAATCTAGCCAGCCGATGCTCATCTGGCCAATGGATTGTGTGTATCCGCTTTATCGGTGCCGTGAATAATCCGGTGCAACCCTTACTTCACGATCAACCATGCGGCGAACGAACTTCCGACAGCTCGACCTCAACCTGCTTCGCGTGCTGGAGGCGATTCATCGCACGCGATCCGTGACCGCGGCAGGACGAGCGGTCTCGCTGTCGCAGTCGGCCACCAGCAATGCGCTCGCGCGCCTGCGACACTTCTTCGACGACGACCTGTTCGTGCGCTCGCCGGCCGGCCTGCAGCCCACGCGCCTGTGCGAGCGCGTCGCGCCGGGCGTGGTGGCACAGCTGCGCGCGCTGGAGGCGCTGATCGCCGGCAAGGAAGAGTTTGATCCGAAGACCAGCGACATGCACTGGAAGCTGTCGCTGTCCGACCTGGGCGAGATGATGTTTCTGCCGCCGCTGGCCGCCGCATTGCGGGCCGACGCGCCGAACGCGCATCTGTCGAACATCTCGGTGGCGGCCGGCGACGTGGCGACCGCGCTGGAGACGCGTGAGATCGACTGCGCGATCGGCATCCTTCAGCCACGCCACCGCGGCGTGCACGCCGAACTGCTCTTTCGCGAACAGTACGTCGCCATGACGGCGCCTGACTGGCGTCCGGCCAATGGCCGCGCCGGCCGCTCGCTGTCGCAGGCGCAACTGGCGGTCTCCTCGCTGGTGCTTGCATCTCCGATGGCGACCTTTCACAGTAGCGTCGACCAGATGCTCGCAAAGATGAACCTGTCGGAGCGGGTCGTCCTGCGAACCCGTCATTTCGGTGCGTTACCCGAACTCGCGTTGACGACCGATCTGCTCGCCATCGTGCCCGACATGTATGCCAGGAACCTGAGCCAGCGTCATGAATTCAGGCTGTGGCGCCTGCCCGATGCGCCTGTGTACGACGTGCGGCTCGTCTGGCATGCGAGTACGGCGGGCGACGCAGCGCACCAATGGATGCGCGCACTGCTGCACAAGTTGTTCGGCAAGGCGCCGCGCACTGCGGCGCGCTCATAGCAGAGAAGCCGGCCAGATCAGCGACTGTTGCGACGGCGGTTGGAGCGGCTGGTCAGTAGCCCGAGATTGCTGCGCTGGCGATCGATGCGGTCTTGCCGGCGGGCGTTTTCTCGCTCGACCACCTTGCGCTTGGTGTAACCCGATGCGTCGGCCCAGGCCCACCAGGCAACGGCCAGCGCGAACGGGATAAGGACAACCCACCAGCTCTGTTCGGCGACGAAGCCGACTTCGAAATACTTGAGGGCCACGGCAAGCAGGCCCAGCATCAGAAACCACATCGAGAATCCCTCCGGTTTTCGGGCCCGGCCGAGGCGGACGGTGCACCGCGCTCCCTACAATCGCGTTCGATCGACTTTAACGCACCCACGCGCCGAACCCCATGAAAAGAGCGCTTCTGTTGGCCGCCATCGCCGCCATCGCCGCCGGCGCCGCCGCACCGGCTTTTGCCGATCTGGCCCTCGCCAACTCGAAGAACTGCATGGCCTGCCACGCTGTAGAGCGCAAGGTTCTCGGCCCCTCGTTCAAGGACGTGGCGGCCAAGTACAAGGACAACAAGACCGCGGCCGACATGCTGGCCACCAAGATCATCAAGGGCGGCTCCGGCGTCTGGGGGCAGGTGCCGATGCCCGCCAACAATCAGGTCAACGAAGCGGACGCCAAGAAGCTGGCAACCTGGGTGCTCGGGGCGAAGTAGCGCGTGCGCTAGGCACCCGGTCAGACGGCCGGCGGCATTCCGGCAAGCGGTGCCGACGGACGGCGGTCGAACCGGTCTTCGAGCTGTCCGATGTGCGCTGCTAGCGTGTTGTCGGTCTGGTCGGAACGCTTGCGGATCGCCACCTCCATCTGCTCGACCCGGGCGAGCAGCGCGGCATGCCGCTCGGCGTTGCGCGACATGTGCGTGTTTTCCTGGGTTTCCAGAAAGTTGCGCAATTCGGTGAAGCGCGATGCCTCGGCCTTGTCTGCGAGGTCGCGCTGTGCCTGCATTTCCTTGTTGTGCCGACGCGTCTCGAGCAGCACCGAACTCTGCAGGTAGACGATGTAGGCCACGAAGAAGATGCTCAGCAACACAGTCAGTCCGAGCATGATCAACCCGAACGGTGCCGTGACCTGCGTGAAGCCGACCGACATGACGGTGGGCGTGACAAGCACGCCCCAGTTCAAGGCCGCCAATGCCGCGATCAGCAGAACGACGAACAACAGCACGCCGGTTCTCAGTCCCATGGAGTTCTCCAAAACGATCGAAGACGCGTTTGTAGAACATCCAGCGTGCGCCACCTGTCGGACAGGGACGCGGCTGGCCGAAGCTAGTACGCCTGGCCCAGCTGTTCCAGGATCGCCGGATTTTCCAGCGTCGAAGTGTCTTGCGTGATGGCCTCGCCCTTGGCGATGCTGCGCAGGAGCCGCCGCATGATCTTGCCGCTGCGCGTCTTGGGCAGGTTCTCGCCGAAGCGGATGTCCTTGGGTTTCGCGATCGGACCGATCTCTTTCGCAACCCAGGCACGAAGCTCGGCGGCGATTTTCCTGGCGTCCTCGTCGTTCGGGCGGCCACGCTTCAACACCACAAAGGCGCAGACCGCCTCGCCGGTCAAGTCATCGGGACGGCCCACCACCGCGGCTTCGGCGACGAGATCGGTCTTGGCGACGAGCGCGGATTCGATCTCCATCGTGCCGAGCCGGTGGCCCGACACGTTGAGCACGTCGTCGATGCGGCCGGTGATGCGGAAGTAGGCCCGGTCGGCGCTGCGCACCGCGCCGTCGCCCGCCAGATAGGTGGTGCCGCCCATCTCCTCGGGAAAGTAGCTTTTCTTGAAGCGCTCCGGGTCGTTCCAGATGGTGCGGATCATCGAAGGCCAGGGCCGCTTGATGACCAGCATGCCGCCCGCGCCGTTGGCAATGTCCTTGCCGGTCTCATCGACGATCGCGGCCATGATGCCCGGCAGCGGCAGCGTGCAGGAGCCCGGCACCAGCGGCGTTGCACCGGGCAGCGGTGTGATGACATGGCCGCCGGTCTCGGTCTGCCAGAAGGTGTCGATCACCGGGCACTTCTCACCGCCCACGTTCCGGTGGTACCACATCCAGGCTTCCGGATTGATCGGCTCGCCCACGGTGCCGAGGATGCGCAGCGACGACAGGTCCCAGTTCTTCGGATGCACCTTCTCGTCGCTGTCGGCCGCCTTGATCAGCGAGCGGATCGCCGTGGGTGCGGTGTAGAAGATCGTGACCTTGTGCTTCTCGATCATCTGCCAGAAGCGGCCTGCATGCGGATAGGTCGGCACGCCTTCGAAGATCACCTGCGTCGCGCCGGCGGCGAGCGGACCGTAGGCCACGTAGGTGTGGCCGGTGATCCAGCCGATGTCGGCGGTGCACCAGAACACGTCTTCGGGGCGGATGTCGAAGGTCCAGTCCATCGTGAGCTTGGCCCACAGCAGGTAGCCGCCGGTCGAATGCTGCACGCCCTTCGGCTTGCCGGTCGAACCGGAGGTGTAGAGGATGAAGAGCGGGTGCTCGGCGCCGACCGCCACCGGCGCGCATTCGGTGCGTTGGCCCTTAAGCGCGTCGTCGAAGGTCCAGTCGCGCCCGGCCACCATATTGCAGGCGGTCGCGGTGCGCTGATAGACCAGCACTGTCTTTATCGACTCGCAGCCGCCGAGCGCGATGCCGTCGTCGACGATCGACTTGAGCGGCAGTTCCTTGCCGCCGCGCAACTGGAAGTTGGCGGTGATAACGGCGACCGCGCCGGCATCGATGATCCGCTCCTGCAACGCCTTGGCTGAGAAGCCGCCGAACACCACGCTGTGGGTGGCGCCGAGGCGCGCGCAGGCCTGCATAGCGATCACGCCTTCGATGGTCATCGGCATGTAGATGACGACGCGGTCGCCCTTCTGGATGCCTTGCGCCTTCAACGCATTGGCGAACTGCGAGACGCGCGCCAGCAGCTCCTTGTAGCTGACCTTGGTCACCGCGCCGTCGTCTGCCTCGAACACGATGGCGGTTTTGTTCTCGACCGACGTGCCGATGTGGCGGTCGAGACAGTTGGCCGACGCGTTGAGCTCGCCGTCGTCGAACCACCGATAGAACGGCGCATTCGACTCGTCGAGCGTGCGGCTGAAAGGCTTGCTCCACACCAGGTTGCTGCGTGCCAGGCGGGCCCAGAAGCCCTCGAAGTCGTCGGCGGCTTCCTTGCACAGCGCGTCGTAGGCGGCCATGCCCACGATGCGGGCGCCTGCGGTGGCCCGGGCATCCGGCGGAAAGACGCGGTTTTCGACCAGGGTGGATTCGATCGTCGAAGCGCTGCTCATTCTTGTCTCCTGTCGCCATGAAGTTACGGGCGGTAATGTGGGCGCCGGCACTTACGGCCGACTGACGCACATCGTAGCGAAGCAAGTGGCTGCGGCGGGGCTTTGAGCGCGACCTAGAATCGCGCGTTCGCCGCCCCTGGCCCGCCCTGGTCTGCCCCTCATGTCCAATCCCGATCCCCTCACCCCCAACAGCGGCAAGGTATCGCCGCTGCGCCCCCTGCCCAATTTGATCTTTGCGAGCCGCTGGCTGCAGCTGCCGCTGTACCTCGGCCTGATCGTGGCGCAGGGCGTGTACGTGGTGCACTTCCTGGTCGAGCTGTTTCACCTGGTCGAGGCGGCCTTCGGCAGCAAGGACGCGCTGCAACTGCTGATTACCAGCATCGGCTACAAGACCGCCGCGCCAATCACGACGCTCAACGAGACGGTGATCATGCTGGTGGTGCTGGCGCTGATCGATGTGGTGATGATCTCCAATTTGCTGATCATGGTGATCGTCGGCGGCTACGAAACCTTCGTGAGCCGCATGAACCTGGAAGGCCACCGCGACCAGCCCGAGTGGCTGAGCCATGTGAATGCGTCGGTACTGAAGGTCAAGCTGGCCACCGCCATCATCGGCATCAGCTCGATCCACCTGCTCAAGACCTTCATCAACGCCGACAACTACACCGACCGCGTGCTGATCGCGCAGACGGTGATCCACATCACCTTCCTGCTGTCGGCCATGGCGATTGCCTATACCGACAAGTTGATGGCCGGCTCGGGGGCATCGGCCAAGCACTGAGCGCAGCGTTCCCCCACTGCGCGGCGACGGCTGTGCGCCATGCTGCAGAGCGGATCAGCCGTGGCGCCCCGCCTGCAACGCGGTTGGCGTGACGCCCAGCACTCGCCGCATGCAGCGCGCCATGTGACTCTGGTGCGCAAAGCCCGCCTCCAGCGCCACCTGGCTGGCCGGGAGCTGCCCGACCAGCAACAAGTGCCGCGCGCGGCGCACCCTGCGCTGTATCACATACTGGTGCACTGCCAGTCCCGTCGAGCGCTTGAACAGCGTCTTGAAATGCGAGGCGCTGGTGTGGACGATGGCCGCCAGCACCGGCAACGAGAGGTCTTGGTCGAGACGCTCGTCGATGTAGTCGCCTACCCGTTTTAACTGCACCGCCGACAGGCGGCGTGGCTCGCGCCGGGGCGCCGCATGACGACCCAGCAGGTGGACGGCCAGTGCCGTGGCGAGGCTTTGCACATACAGGCGACCATTGGGCGAGCCGGCTGCGCGGTCGGCCTGCAAGGCCCAGGCGATGTACTCGATCTGCGGATCGCGGAGCTGATGCCGAGGCACCAACCCCGCACGTCCGGCCGGCAAGTCGAGTTCCCCGGCCGTGCGCTCCAGCAGCACCGGCGGCAACCGCAGGACCAACGAGCGGCCCGGGCCGTCCTCCTGCCAGCTTTCGGACTGGCCCGGCACCACGATATCCACGTCGCCGCGACGGTAGACGAAGCGTGCAGCGTGGCACACCCCGCGCACCGCCGGCCCCGCATGAACGCGAATTCGATGGTCCGGCAGCGGCGCCAGCGACACGGTGCCGCCGGGCGTGTCGATCACGTCCACCTGAAGCCCGATGAAGGCCGGACTCTCCTGCGGGACTGTTGCATCCATTCATGCGCTCCAAAAAGCTGTTCTTGCGCGCCCGGCGGCGTGGGGGGTCCGATCATTCACAGGCCGACACAGGGCCGCACACCGCGGCCGATTCGGCTTAAGGCACACCAGAAAGGATTATTCCCTGACCAGATGGGCTCCCCGCCGACGCCTATCCTGGCGTCGGGCGCGGCGCCCGCCCTCGCTGCCGCGCAGCCCGCGCTGCAGGTGTTCTGCGGAGGCGTTGCGTACCTCGGCGAAAAGCCCTCGCTCGCGTCCGCCATGGACTTTGCAACTCTGTCCTACGTCTACGGTGCGTTGATTGGCTTCTTCCACGGCGTGCGCATCGCCGAATCGGAAGGATTGGGCGTCGACGTGTAAGCGGACCTCGTGGGCGCCATGTCATCGTCCTACGGCGAGTTCCTCAAGCATGAAGGCACGGCGATCCACTCCGGCGACTTCGCGATCAGCCAGAGTCCGCTGCGCATTTCGGTCGATGCGACAGAGCGCATCGCGCAGCACGCGCGGCACGCGGACCTCCAGCGCGCTGTGCCGGAACTGGCGGCCAGCCTGTTCCGGCAGGCACTGGAAAGCCGGCCATGCCGACGAAGAGGCGGCGGCCGTCATCAAGGTGATGCGCCGGCCGGCCTGATCCTTGTTAGCGGCCCACCATGTTCCCGGGCACCACCCATTGGTCGAATTGCTCGGCCGTGACGTGGCCCGAGGCGACCGCAGCCGCGCGCAG
>JBBJMS010000135.1:0-9630 GCA_037720315.1 Variovorax sp.
TACTGGGTGATCTTGCGCCGGCCCGACTCGCCTTCCTTCTTCAGCGCCTCGAGCGTCGGCACGACGTAGGTCATCAGCTGCATGATGATCGACGCGGAGATGTACGGCATGATGCCGAGCGCGAAAACGGTGAAGCGCGACAGTGCCCCGCCCGAGAACATGTTGAACAGGCTGAGGATGCCGCCCTGCTGGTTCTGGAACAGCTGCTGGAGCGAGTTCGGGTCGATTCCGGGCACCGGGATGTGGGCGCCAAGCCGATAGACGACGAGCGCGCCGAGCAGGAACAGCAAGCGCCGGCGCAGGTCGCCGAACTTGCCGCTCTTTGCAGCGTTGCCGCGTTGGTTGCCACTTAGCTTCTTCCAGTCCGATCAGACCACGCTGCCGCCAGCTGCTTCGATCGCAGCCTTGGCACCCGCGGTCGCACCGATGCCCGTCAGCTTGACGGCCTTGGTGAGTTCACCCGACTTGATGATCTTGACGACCTTGGCGATCTGGCCCACGAGGCCGGCTTGTTTGAGCGCCAGAACGTCAACTTCGGCCAGGCCCAGCTTCTCGAGCGAGGTCAGCGTCACTTCGGCGTTGTACTTGAGCAGGTGCGACTTGAAGCCGCGCTTCGGCAGCCGACGCTGCAGCGGCATCTGACCACCTTCGAAGCCGACCTTGTGAAATCCGCCCGCGCGCGATTTCTGGCCCTTGTGGCCGCGGCCTGCGGTCTTGCCGATGCCCGAGCCGATACCGCGGCCGACACGGCGCTTCGCGTGCTTGGCGCCGTCGGCCGGCTTGATGCCATTGAGTTCCATATGCGTTTCTCCGAGCGGCTCTGTTAGAGCACTTTGACCAGATAACTGATCTTGTTGATCATGCCGCGCACAGCGGGCGTGTCTTGAAGCTCGCTCACGCTGTTGAGCTTGCGCAGGCCGAGGCCGCGCACGGTCGCGCGATGCGATTCCTTGGTGCCGATCGGGCTCTTGACCAATTGCACCTTGAGGGTCTGTTGTTGGGTCGTCATGTTGTCGATGCTCCCGGTATTAGGCGAAGAGTTCTTCGACCGTCAGGCCGCGCTTGGCAGCCACTTCGGACGCAGTCGTCGAGTTCTTGAGGCCGTCCAACGTGGCGCGAACCATGTTGTATGGGTTCGACGAACCATGGCTCTTGGCCACGATATCGGTGATGCCCATGACTTCGAACACAGCGCGCATCGGACCGCCGGCGATGATGCCGGTCCCTTTGGGTGCCGGGATCATGACCACCGAGGCGGCGCCGTGATGGCCCGTCACGCGGTGGTGCAGCGTACCGTTTTTGATCGAGATCTTCGCGAGGTTGCGGCGCGCTTCTTCCATCGCCTTCTGCACCGCGGCAGGCACTTCCTTCGACTTGCCCTTGCCCATCCCGACGCGGCCGTCGCCGTCGCCGACCACGGTGAGTGCCGCGAAGCCGAGAATGCGGCCGCCCTTCACCACCTTGGTGACGCGGTTGATCGCGATCATTTTCTCGCGCAGACCGTCTTCGGGGCCTTCGCTCTGCGTTCTTGCCTGAATCTTTGCCATTTTTGGTGTCTCGTGTCCGGTTAGAACTGCAGGCCCGCTTCGCGGGCTGCTTCGGCTAGCGCCTTGACGCGGCCGTGGTAGGCAAAACCTGCGCGATCGAACGCGACCTTATCGATGCCGGCTGCCTTCGCCTTTTCGGCGATGCGCTTGCCCACTGCGGTGGCCGCGGCGGCAGTCGCGCCCTTGCCTGCGCCGCCAAGCGTGGTGCGCATTTCGGCCTCGACCGTCGAAGCGGTGGCAATCACCTTGGCGCCATCGTCGGAGATGACGGTGGCGTAGATGTGCAGGTTGGTGCGGTTCACCGTGAGGCGCGCAACCCCTTGCGTTGCGATGCGGATGCGGGTCTGGCGCGAACGGCGAAGGCGCTGTGCTTTTTTGGTCAACATCATTTTGCTGCCCCTTACTTCTTCTTGGTCTCTTTGATCACGATCTTCTCGTCCGAATAACGGATTCCCTTGCCCTTGTAAGGCTCGGGCGGACGAACAGCTCGGATCTCGGCGGCCACTTGGCCGACGCGTTGGCGGTCGGCACCCTTGATGATGACTTCGGTCGGGGTCGGCGTTGCCACCGTGATGCCTTGCGGCATGTCCATGTTGACCGGATGCGAATAGCCGACTTGCAGGTTCAGCTTGGCGCCCTGCGCCTGGGCCTTGTAGCCGACGCCGACCAAGTTCAGCTTCTTCTCGAAGCCCTTGGTGACGCCGACGACCATGTTGTTCACAAGCTGGCGCAAGGTTCCGCTCATCGCGTTCGCTTCACGCGACTCGCCGGCAGGCTCGAAGCTCAGCTTGCCGTCCTTGCTGACGACTTTGACCAGAGGATTGCGATGCAGGTTGAGCGTGCCGCCCGTGCCTTTGACGCTGATTTGGTCATCCTTGATCGACACATCCACGCCAGCGGGGATGGTGACGGGCATTTTTGCTACTCGGGACATTTCAGTTTCTCCTCGATGTCTCGGTCAGGCGACGTAGCACAGCACTTCGCCACCGACACCGGTAGCGCGCGCCTTGCGGTCCGTCATCACGCCTTGGGGCGTGGTGACGATCGCGACGCCAAGGCCGTTCTGGACTTGGGGGATGGCCGTGCTGCCCTTGTAGACACGCAGGCCGGGACGGCTCACGCGCTCGATGCGCTCGATGACCGGACGGCCAGCGTAGTACTTCAGCGCGATGACGAGTTCGCTCTTGCCGGCTTCGGTCTTGACTTCGAAGCCGTCGACGTAGCCCTCGTCCTTCAACACCTGCGCGATCGCGATCTTCACCTTGGAAGACGGGACCGACACGGTCGGCTTCGCCACCATCTGCGCATTGCGGATGCGCGTCAGCAGGTCGGCAATGGGATCACTCATGCTCATATTGTTTGCTCCTGCCTGGCTTACCAGCTGGCCTTGGTGACACCGGGGATGTCGCCGTTGAAAGCCAGTTCGCGGATCTTGGCGCGAGCCAGACCGAATTGACGGAACGTGCCACGCGGACGCCCAGTGATGGCGCAGCGGTTGCGCTGGCGCGTCGGGTTCGCATTGCGCGGCAGCTTCTGCAGGCCGAGGCGGGCAGCGGCGCGCTCTTCGTCGCTCTTCTTGGCGTCGTTGGCAATGGCCTTGAGTTCCGCGTGCTTTGCAGCGTACTTGGCGACCAGGTTGTCGCGCTTGAGTTCGCGCTGGATCAGAGATTGTTTAGCCACGATTCGCCTCAGTTCTTGAACGGAAAACGGAAGCCGGCAAGAAGCGCTTTGGCTTCTTCATCGGTCTTGGCCGTCGTCGTGATGCTGATATTGAGACCGCGCAGGGCATCGACCTTGTCGTATTCGATCTCGGGAAAAATGATCTGCTCTTTCACGCCGATGTTGTAGTTGCCGCGGCCATCGAATGCGCGGCCAGAGATACCGCGGAAGTCGCGAACGCGCGGCAACGCGACGGTCACGAAGCGGTCCAGGAACTCGTACATCTGCACGCCGCGCAGCGTGACCATGCAGCCGATCGGCTGCATCTCGCGGATCTTGAAGCCGGCGATCGCCTTCTTCGACTTGGTAACGACCGGCTTCTGGCCGGCGATCTTGGTCAGGTCGGCGACGGCGTTGTCGAGAACCTTTTTGTCGGCGACCGCTTCGCCCACGCCCATGTTGAGCGTGATCTTGGTCAGGCGCGGGACCTGCATCGGCGACTTGTAACCGAACTTTTCGGTCAAATCTTTCGCGATCTTCTCGCGGTAGTGTTTTTGGAGACGTGCCATGTGAGTGCTCCTTAGCCCAGCTTGATTTCGTCGCCGCTGGACTTGAAAACGCGCACGCGCTTGCCGTCCGTGACCTTGACGCCCACGCGATCGGCCTTGCCGGTCGCGGCATTGAAGATCGCCACGTTGGATTGGTGAATGGGCATGGTCTTTTCGACGATGCCGCCGGTCGTGCCCTTGAGCGGGTTCGGCTTGGTGTGCTTCTTGACGATGTTGATACCGTCGACGATCAGATGCGAGTCGTCCTTGCGCAGCGACACGGTGCCGCGCTTGCCTTTGTCGCGGCCGGCCAACACGATGACCTGGTCGCCTTTGCGAATCTTGTTCATGGCGTTGTTGTCCTTACAGAACTTCGGGGGCCAGCGACACGATCTTCATGAACTTCTCGGTGCGCAGCTCGCGCGTGACCGGTCCGAAGATGCGGGTGCCGATGGGCTCCAGCTTGGCATTGAGCAACACGGCCGCGTTGCCGTCGAATTTGACGAGCGAACCGTCGCTGCGACGGATGCCCTTGGCGGTACGGACCACCACAGCGCTGTAGATCTCGCCTTTTTTGACGCGACCACGCGGAGCGGCTTCCTTGATGCTGACCTTGATGACGTCGCCCACGCTGGCATAACGCCGCTTGGAGCCGCCGAGCACCTTGATACACAGGACGGATTTCGCGCCGGTGTTGTCGGCCACGTCGAGCCGGGATTCAGTTTGGATCATTTTGTGATATTCCCAACTTGTACCGAGCGCCGTCTTGCAACAGAACCCGGTCAGTCTTGGGCCCGTCGTCCGCGTGCCAAAACCACTTTGGCGCGCCTCCGTTGGGCAGAAGCTTTCGCTTTTGGAAGCGAAGCCCGCGATTATGACCCGCTCGAATCCGGCTGTCAACCATGTTCCGTTGGAACGTCGCATTGGTCGCGCGCTCGATAGACTGCGCTTGCATTGAATTCAACGGACAAGCCATGAACATCGCAGTCACTTTTCTTCCCCGGCGGGAGCAGGCGCCGCTGCCGCCGATGGTTTTCGTCGGCGGCGGCAACATGGCAAGCGCGATCATCGGCGGCTTGCTGAAACAAGGCGTTCCCACCGCGAATTTCGAAGTCGTCGAGCCGTTCGCCGAGGCACGCGCCAAGCTCGCAGCCGAGTTCGGCATCGCTGCCCAGGCAGAAGCGGGCGCAGCGCTCGCCAGGGCGCTGGTGGTGGTGTGGGCCATCAAGCCGCAAAGCTTTGCAGAGGCAACAAAGCCGGTGCGGGCGCATCTGGGGGCGGACGTCCTGCACCTCAGCGTGGCCGCGGGCATTCCGTCCGACAGCATCGCCCGCTGGCTCGGCAGCGAACGGGTAGTGAGAGCCATGCCCAATACGCCGGCGCTGGTGGGGCAAGGCATGACCGGACTGTTCGCCCGCGCGACAGTGGGCAGCGCGGCGCGCAAGTTGGTCGAACAGGTCCTGGCGCCGACCGGGGAGCTGCTCTGGGTCGACAGCGAAGAAGCGATCGACGCAGTCACCGCAGTCTCCGGCTCTGGCCCGGCCTATGTCTTCTATTTCATCGAAGCCATGACCGAGGCCGGCGTCGAACTGGGCCTCGCGCCGGAGCAGGCACATCGGCTTGCAGTGGCAACCTTCTCCGGCGCTTCGGCGCTTGCGAGCACCGCCATCGAGCCGCCGGCCGTGCTGCGCGAGCGTGTGACCTCAAAGGGCGGCACGACGCATGCTGCAATCACCGAACTGGAGCGCGCCGAGGTGAAGGCGAAGATCAAGGCTGCGGTCCGCGCCGCCCATCGGCGCGCCGGGGAACTGGGGCAGGAATTCGGCCGCGGCTGACCCTCACGGCCGCAGTGCGTACCCCGCAGCGACACCGGCGAACACGGTGAAGCCGAGCCAATGGTTGAGCCGGAACGCCTTGAAGCAGCCCTCGCGCGTGCGATCGCGAATCAGCCGCCAGTGCCACAGCGCCTGCACCGCCGCGACGCCGATCGCGATGAAGAATACGCCGCCCAAGGCCTGACTGGCGCCCGCCACGGCCCACATCGCCAGATACAGCGCATAACTGGCAACGACGGCGGCCACGTCGAAGCGGCCGAAGGTGATCGCCGACGTCTTCATGCCAATGCGCAGATCGTCGTCGCGGTCGACCATCGCGTATTCGGTGTCGTAGGCCAGCACCCAGAACAGGTTGCCGAGCAGCAACCAACCGGCAAATGCAGGAACCGTGGCCTGCTCGGCGGCGAACGCCATCGGTATGCCGAAGCTGAACGCGATGCCCAGCACCGCTTGCGGAACTGAGACGCAACGCTTGGCCCAGGGGTAGGCAAGCGTGACGGCCAGCGCCGCGAAGGACCACAACACCGTCACGCGGTTGGTGGTGAGCACCAAGCCGAACGCTACAAGCGCAAGCACTGCACCCAGAGCGAGCGCCTCCTTCACCGACACCGCGCCCCGCGTGACCGGCCGCTGTGCGGTGCGCTTGACGTGCCGGTCGAAGTCGCGGTCGGCGACATCGTTCACGCAGCAGCCGGCGCTGCGCATCAGGATGGTGCCGAGCACGAAGACGGCGACCAGATGCCAGCCGGGAAATCCGCCGGCCGCAAACCAAAGAGCGGCCAGTGAGGGCCACAGAAGCAGGAGCCAGCCCGCCGGCCGGTTCCATCGGATCAGGTCCAAGTAAAGGGCGACGCGCCCGGGCTGCGAACCGGCGGAGGATGCGGACATCCGGCCTATTCTGCCGTTACTCCTCCAGCAGCGAACGCAGCATCCAGGCCGTCTGGTCGTGCACCGTGCAGCGCGCGGTCAGCATGTCGGCCGTCGGGTCGTCGCCGGCTTCCTCGGCCACCGGGATGAACTCGCGCGCGATGCGCGACACGGTTTCGTGGCCCTTCACCAGGATGCGCACCATTTCCATCGCCTTGGGCGGGTTTTGCGGCACGTCGGGCACGGTCGAGATCTTGCTGAACTCGGCGTACGAGCCCGGCGCGTAGTGCCCGAGCGCTCGAATGCGCTCGGCAAGGATGTCGGTCGAGGTCCAGAGTTCGGTGTACTGGTTCATGAACATCGCGTGCAGCGAGTTGAAGTGCGGGCCGGTCACGTTCCAGTGGAAGTTGTGGGTGGTGAGATAGAGCGTGTAGGTGTCGGCCAGCACGCGGCTCAAGCCTTCTGCAATGGCGGCGCGGTCCTGCCGGTCGATGCCGATGTTGATGATCGGTGCGTTGCGGCTGCCGGACTCCTGCGCCACCACGGCATCGCCTTTCTTGGGCACCGTGCCTGCCGAAGCCGAGGGCGCGGCAGAGGAGAGCGGGGACTTGGGCTTCTTCAGGGCTTTGGCCATGGTGCAAGTTCTTTCTTCAGAATATTGGAGGGGACAGGCGGCAAAAAATGGACTCTATCGCAGCGACCGCCCGTGCATGGCACGGCAGGCGTAGGCCGATGGCGCAACTTGCTACGACAGGCGCGCGACGCCGGGCAGCTCGCACGCATAGATGGCGTTGCGCAGCGCGGCGATGGCCTCGTAGCGGGTGAAGCTGCGGCGCCACGCCAGCACCACGCGGCGCGTCGGCGGTGCGCCGCCCTGCGGATCGCGCACCTCCAGGTACCGCACGATCTGCTCGGACTCCTTGCGCCCCTTGCCCTTGGGCTTGAGTGCGCCGGCGGGCACCGACAGGCGCGGCACTAGCGTCACGCCCATGCCGGCGGCGACCATGTGCTTGATGGTTTCGAGCGACGATCCCTCGAAGCTCTTGCGAATGCCTTCGGCATCGCTCGAGAAGCGGGCGAACTCCGGGCAGACCTCGAGCACATGGTCGCGAAAACAGTGGCCGGTGCCGAGCAGCAGCATGGTCTCCTGCTTAAGTTCGTCCGACGTCACGGATTCACGCGCCGCCAACGGATGGCCCATCGGCACGGCCGCCATGAACGGCTCGTCGTAGAGGGCGGCCACCGCCAGCCCGGTGTCGGGAAAGGGCTCGGCCATGATCGCGCAATCGATCTCGCCGGCGCGCAGCATCTCCAGCAGCTTGACGGTGAAGTTCTCCTGCAGCATCAGCGGCATCTGCGGCGTGCGCGCGATGTTCTGGCGCACCAGGTCGGGCAGCAGGTACGGCCCGATGGTGTAGATCACGCCCAGGTTGAGCGGGCCCGACAGCGGGTCTTTGCCGCGCTTGGCGATTTCCTTGATGCTGGCGGCCTGGTCCAGCACGCTCTGGGCCTGCTGCACGATCTGCTCGCCCAACGGCGTCACGGTCACCTCGCCCGCGCTGCGTTCGAAGAGCTTGACCTCCAGCTCGTCCTCGAGCTTCTTGATGGCCACCGACAGCGTCGGCTGCGACACGTAGCAGGCATCGGCCGCCCTGCCGAAGTGCCGCTCTCGCGCGACCGCGACGATGTATTTGAGTTCGGTAAGGGTCATAGCCAGCGTCAATTATGCGCAGGCAGCCGATGCACAAGGCCAGGATCAGGCCTTGAGGTATTCCGACCTGCTGCCGAGCCAGCGGTCGACATGTTCCTGTGCAAGTGCCGGATGCCGGTCCAGCATGCGGGGTGCGAGGTCGCGCGCCCAGTCGAGCAGCAGGCCATCGGTGGCCAGGTCGGAGAAGCGCAGCAGCGGCGCGCCGGATTGCCGCGCGCCGAGGAACTCGCCGGGTCCGCGAATCTCGAGATCGCGCCTCGCAATCTCGAAGCCATCGCCGGTTTCGACCATCGCCTTCAGCCGCGCCCGTGCCGCCTCGCCAACCCGGCCGCCTTCGTTGGCCGCATACAGCAGCACGCAGGCGGAGGCCGCCGCGCCGCGTCCGACGCGCCCGCGCAGCTGGTGCAGCTGCGACAAGCCGAAGCGCTCGGCATGCTCGATCACCATCAGCGACGCATTCGGCACGTCGACGCCGACTTCGATCACGGTCGTGCTGACCAGCACCTGCAGCCGACTGACGGTGAAGCTCTCCATCACCGCCTGCTTCTCGGCCGTCGGCATGCGCGAGTGCAGGAGGCCGACGCTCACCTGGGCGCCGAGCGCTGCGGCCAGTTCGTCGCGTGTTTCGGTCGCGTTGCGCAGGTCGACCGCCTCGCTCTCCTCGATCAGCGGGCAGACCCAGTACACCTGCCGCCCTTGTGCAAGCTGTGCACGGATGCGCTCGACCACCTCGTCGCGCCGGTGCTCGGCCACCAGCCGGGTGACGATCGGCGTGCGGCCCGGCGGCAGTTCATCAAGCGTGGAAACATCGAGGTCGGCGTAATAGCTCATCGCCAGCGTGCGCGGAATCGGCGTGGCGCTCATCATCAGCAGGTGCGGTTCGAGCTCGCTCACGGCCTTGCCGCGCAGGGCCAGCCGTTGGGAGACGCCGAAGCGATGCTGCTCGTCGATGATGGCCAGCGCCAGCCGGCTGAAAACCACTTTCTCCGAAATCACCGCATGCGTGCCGATCACCAGCGCAGCCTCGCCGCTGCGCACGGCCGCTGACATCGCATCGCGCTCCTTCTTCTTCTGGCTGCCGGTGAGCCAGGCCACGCGCAGACCGCGCTCTGCCAAGAGCGAGTCGAGCCAGCCGACCAGCTTGCCGAAATGCTGCGCCGCCAAAATCTCGGTCGGCGCCATCAGCGCGCACTGGTAGCCGGCGTCGATGCAGCGCGCCGCGGCGAGCGCCGCCACCACGGTCTTTCCGGAACCGACGTCGCCCTGCAGCAGGCGGTGCATCGGCGTCTCCCGCGCCAGGTCGCGCGTGATTTCTTCACCCACCCGCTGCTGGGCGCCGGTCAAGGCGAAGGGCAGCGCCTGCAGCAATTCCGGATGCAGGGCGCGCCCATTGCCTGCAGGCGCGAGCACCGGCGCACGCCGCACGGCACGCGCGCGGCGCGCCTGCAGTTGCGAAAGTTGCT
>JBBJMS010000136.1:0-9578 GCA_037720315.1 Variovorax sp.
CTCCACGCCCTCGACCCGCAGCGACGCGCCTGCGGCGAGCGAGAGTTCGGCCGCCTCGGAAAAATTGAAAGTCGACGGGCCCATGACGACCGGGCAGCCGCAGGCGGCGGCCTCGATCAGGTTCTGCCCGCCGAGCGGTTCGAAGCTGCCGCCGAGCAGCGCCGCATCGGCCAGACCGTAATACAGCGCCATCTCGCCGAGCGAATCGCCCAGCCAGATCTCGGCGGCGGACGGCGCGCCGGCGGCGCTGCGCCGGGCCACCGCAAAGCCCTGCGCCTCGACCAGCGCAGCCACTTCGTCGAAGCGCTGCGGATGGCGCGGCACGATCACCCACTCCACGTCGTGCACTCGCCGCGCGATCGACTGCACCGCGTCCTGCGCGGGCGGCACCGGCGACAGCGCCCCGAAGCGCTTGAGCACCTCGAGCAGCTGCGCCTCTTCGCCGTCGCGCGAGCTGGCCAGCACCACCACCGGCCGCGGTAGCTGCGGGCGCAGCCGGGTGGCGGCGGCGAGCTGCCGCGCATCGGGCGTGGCATCGAACTTGAGATTGCCGAACACGCCGGCCACCTTGGCGCCGAGCGACACCAGCCGGTGCGAATCGGCTTCGGTCTGCGCCCACACGGCGGCCAGTGCCGAGTAGGCCGGCCGTGCCAGCCATCCGAGGCGCTCGGCCGCGGCCAGCGAGTTCTCGTTGAGCCGTGCATTCGCCAGCACCAACGGGATGCCGCGTTCGGCGCACGCTGCCGCCATCTCGGGCCAGACCTCGGTTTCCATCAGCACGCCGATGCCGGGCTTGAAGCGGTCGAGAAATCGCGCCACCGCATCGGGCGCATCCCAGGGTTGCCAGACCTGCAGGTCGCCCGCCTCCAGCAGCTTGGCGCCCTCTTCGCGGCCGGTGGCGGTACCGTGGGTCAGCAGGATCGGTACGCCGGGATACTGGCGCCGCAGCTCGGCGATGAGGATGCCGGCGGCGCGTGCTCGCCGAGCGAGACCGCATGGACCCAGCACCAGCCGGTGCCGTTCGCGGCCTCGCCGTAGTGGCCGAAGCGCTCTTCGACCGCATGCGCATAGCCGGGTTCGGCCACGGCACGCCGGCGCAGCTTGCGCCGCACCAACGGCTGAGCGAGAGATGTGAAAACGCCGTAGAGGCGCAGCAGCAACGAACGCACGCTTGGATTCGAAATCGACTTCAGTGCGCGGCTTCCGCCAGCGTGGCATCGGGCTTCACGCTCCTGAGCAGCGCGAGCATCTCGGTCTGGATGCGGTCCAGCGCCGCCTGGGTCTGGCCTTCGAAGCGCATCACCAGCACCGGCGTGGTGTTGGACGCGCGAATCAGGCCGAAGCCATCGGGCCAGTCGACCCGCACGCCGTCGATGGTCGACACCTGCGCCGGCGGTGCGAAGGTGGCGGTCCTCACCAACTGGTCGACCAGCGTGTGCGGCTCGCCTTCGGCGCATTTGACGTTGAGCTCGGGCGTCGAGAAGCTGGTCGGCAAGGCGTTGAGCACGTCGCTCGCGTCGGGGCTCTTGCTCAAAATTTCGAGCAGCCGGCAGCCGGCATAGGTGCCGTCGTCGAAGCCGAACCAGCGCTCCTTGAAAAAGATGTGGCCGCTCATCTCGCCACCCAGCGGCGAGTCGATCTCCTTCATCTTCGCCTTGATGAGCGAGTGGCCGGTCTTGTAGATCATCGGCTTGCCGCCGGCGGCTTCGATTGCCGGGCCCAGGCGCTGCGAGCACTTCACGTCATAGACGATGGTGCCGCCCGGCACGCGCGAAAGCACGTCCTGCGCGAACAGCATCATCTGGCGGTCGGGATAGATGTTCTGGCCGTCCTTGGTGACGATGCCCAGGCGGTCGCCGTCGCCGTCGAATGCCAGGCCCAGTTCGGCATCGCCTTTCTGCAGCGCCGCGATCAGGTCCTTCAGGTTCTCGGGCTTGCTCGGATCGGGATGGTGATTGGGAAAGTTGCCGTCGACCTCGCTGAAAAGCTCGGTCACATGGCAGCCGATGGCCCGCAGGATGCCGGGCGCCGTGGCGCCGGCGATGCCGTTGCCCGAATCGACCACGATCCTGAGCGGGCGCGCCAGCTTGATGTCGCCGACGATGCGTTGCGTGTAGGCCTCGGTCACGTCGACCTTGCGCACGCTGCCGCCATTAGCGAGCATGGCGCTGCCGGCTTCCATGACGTTGCGCAGGCCCTGGATCTCGTCGCCGTAGATGGCGCGCCCCGCGAGCACCATCTTGAAGCCGTTGTAGTCCTTCGGGTTGTGGCTGCCGGTGACCTGGATGCCGCTGGTGCACAGCGTGTTGGCCGCGAAATAGAGCATCGGCGTGGTGACCGCGCCGACGTCGATCACCTCGATGCCGGTGGCGACAAGGCCGCGCGTCAGCGCCTCGACCAGTGCCGGACCCGACAGCCGCCCGTCGCGGCCGACCGCAACGGCACGCTCGCCGGCCGTCCGCGCCGCGCTGCCGAAGGCCCGGCCGAGCGCCTCTGCCACCTCTTCGTCGAGGGTGGCGGGCACGACGCCGCGAATGTCATAGGCCTTGAAGATAGATGCGTTGAGCTGCATGGGCTTCCCTCTGGGAGTTCACAAAAAACGAGGTCCATTGTATGCATGGGCCATCGGAGCCAGATGTCCGGAAATGGCTACTTTCGTCCGAGACGGCTCGTATGATTCCCCTCATGCCCCATACCGCAGCATCCGCAGCCGGACTCGAAAGCGACGCCTGCTACCTCGCGATGCAGGCCCATGACGCACGCTTCGACGGCTCCTTCTTCACGGGCGTGACTTCCACCGGTGTCTACTGCCGGCCGGTGTGCCGCGTGAAGCTGCCGCGGCGCGAAAACTGCCGCTTCTTCCGCCATGCCGCGCAGGCCGAGGCAGCGGGCTTTCGGCCTTGCCTGCGCTGCCGGCCCGAACTCGCTCCGCGCGCCGCGAGTTGGTCGACCGAGGACGCCTCGCGCATCCTCGCGCTGCAGGCGGCGCGGCTGATCGACGAACCCGATGCCTGGGACGAAGCCGGCCCCGGCGCGGCGCGGGTGGCGGCCCGGCTCGGCGTGAGCGACCGCCATCTGCGCCGCATCTTCAAAACGCAATTCGGCGTTTCGCCGCTGCAGTACCTGCAGACGCGGCGTCTGCTCGCGGCCAAGCAGATGATTGCCGACACGCGCCTGCCGATGACGCAGGTCGCGCTTGCCAGCGGCTTCGCCAGCGTGCGACGCTTCAATGCCGCTTTCGTCTCGCACTACGCGTTGAATCCGAGCGCGCTGCGGCGTGCCGGCACGGCCGACCGCGAACGGGAAGCCGTCGACGTGCGGCTCGGATTCCGGCCGCCCTACGACGGAGCCGCGATGCTGGCCTTCTTCGCGCGCCGCGCCCTGGGCGGCGTCGAGACCGTCGTCGAATCGCAGGGCGCCACCTGGTTGGCCCGCAGCCTGCGCGTGGTGCAGGGCGAGCGCATGCACGCGGGCTGGCTGCAGCTTCGCTTCGATGCCGAGCGCGAACAGTTGCTGCTGCGCGTCGGCGATGCACTCGCTCCCGTGCTGCCGACCGTCATCAGCCGCGTGCGCGCCATGCTCGACCTCGATGCCGAGCCGATGGCGATCAACGGCGCACTGCATGCCAGCTTTCCCGATGGCAACGGGCTGCGCGTGCCGGGCACGGTGGACGGTTTCGAACTCGCGGTGCGCGCCGTGCTCGGCCAGCAGGTCACCGTGGCTGCTGCGCGCACGATCGGCACGCGGCTGGTGCAGGCGTTCGGCGAGCCCGTGGCCACGCCGATCGCCGGTGTCGACCGGCTGTTCCCCACGCCCGCCGCCATCGCTGGCGCCAGCGGCGATGCGCTGGGCCGCCTCGGCATCGTGCGGCAGCGCCAGGGCGCGCTAGCCGCACTTGCATGCGAGGTGCAGACCGGCCGGCTGTCGCTGCATGCCGGCGCCGACGTGCCCGCCACGCTCGCTGCCTTGCAGGCGCTGCCCGGCATCGGCGACTGGACTGCGCAGTACATTGCCATGCGTGCGCTGCGCTGGCCGGATGCGTTTCCGTCCGGTGATATCGCGCTGCAGAAGGCGCTCGGCGTGTCGTCGGCACGGGCTGCCGCCGAGGCCTCGCTGGCCTGGCGCCCGTGGCGCAGTTACGCGGTGCTGCGCGCCTGGCACGGCCCGCAGCCCCTGCCCCCATCCTTCACGGCAGCCCCGCTGCCCGATTGAAATTCATGAGATTCAACAACACCTCGACGCTGCGAAGCACCTGCATCGACAGCCCCCTCGGCGACATCACGCTCGCGGCAACCGACGCGGGCCTCGCCGGCGCGTGGTTCGATCGGCAGCGCCATTGGCCGGACACCAGCGGCTGGCAAATCGATGACGCCCATCCGGTCCTGCGCGAAGCGGCCGCGCAACTGCGCGACTACTTCGCCGGGCGCCGGTCGCACTCTGAACTGCCGCTCGACCTGTCGCACGGCACCGCTTTCCAGCAGGCGGTGTGGCAGGCGCTGCTCGGCATTCCGTCGGGCCGCACGACCAGCTACGGCGCGCTGAGCGCTGTCGTCGGCAACCCGGCGGCGGTGCGCGCGGTGGGCGCTGCCGTCGGCCGCAATCCGATCAGTGTGATCGTGCCCTGCCACCGCGTGCTGGGCGCCGGCGGCGCGCTCACCGGCTACGCCGGCGGGCTCGAGCGCAAGAGCGCCCTCCTCGCGCTGGAAGGCGCGTCGTGAGCGAGCGCGACTGCGCCGCGGCCACGGTGCCGCCGGCAGACCGCGCGCCCCTCGTCGCCGCTGGCTGGTCGATCTGCTGCTGCTCGGCATGCTCTGGGGCGCATCGTTCCTTTTCATGCGCATCGGCGCCGCAGAGTTCGGCGCGCTGCCGACCGCCGCCGTGCGGGTCGCCATCGCAATGGTGTTCCTGCTGCCGCTCCTGCTGCTGCGCGGGCAATGGGCGGCCTTCAAGCAGTACTGGAGGCCGGCGCTCGGCATCGGCGTGCTGAATTCCGGCCTGCCCTTCGCGTTCTTCGCCTTCGCGCTCCTGACCATCAACAGCGGCCTGGCTGCAGTGGTCAACGCCACGGTGCCGATGTTCGGCGCGCTGGTGGCGTGGGCGTGGTTCGGCGACCGGCCGGACCGCTCGCGCATCCTGGGCCTGGTGATCGGTTTCGCCGGCGTCGCGATGCTGGCCGGGCGCAGCGCCGGCTTTCATTCGGGTGCGGACGAATCTGCCGCGCGCTGGGCCATCGCGGCCTGTCTGGCGGCATGCATCTGCTATGCGTTTTCGGCCAGCCTCACGCGCAAGTACCTTGTCGGCGTGCCGGCGCTCGCCACCGCGACCGGCAGCCAGGTCGGCGCCACGCTCGCGCTGGCGCTGCCGGCGCTGTGGTTCTGGCCGGCGCAGATGCCGAGCATGCGCGCCTGGCTCGCGCTGATCGTGGTAGGCACCGCATGCACCGGGCTCGCGTACATCCTGTTCTTCCGGCTGATTGAAACCGCCGGGCCGGCGCGCGCATTGACAGTGACCTTCCTGGTGCCGGTGTTCGCGCTGTTCTACGGCGCCGTGTTCCTCGGCGAAGAGATCACGCAGTGGATGCTGGTCTGCGCCGTGGTGATCGTCTGCGGCGTCGGCTTGTCCACGGGACTGGTACGGCTCGGGCGGCGCGGCGAAAATCGCCGCGCACCATGAAACTTCGAAATCTCCGGCGGGGCCTGCTGCTCGCCGTCTGCGGCCTGGTGCCGCTGACTCCCGTGCTTGCGGCGGCGCCTGCGCAAGTGCCCGACACCATCGAGCAACGCGTGGCCGCCTGCATCGCCTGCCATGGGCGCGAAGGCGCCAGCACCAACGCGGGCTACTTTCCGCGGCTGGCCGGCAAGCCCGAGCGCTACCTCTACAACCAGCTTCTGAGCTTTCGGGACGGCCGGCGCTTCAACGCCGACATGGCGCATATGGTGCGTCACCTGTCCGATGCCTACCTGGGCGAGATGGCGCGCTACTTCGCCACGCTCGACTTGCCGTACCCGCCGGTCGCGACCCGCAGCGACGCATCCCGGCAAACGCTCGACCGAGGCCGCGCGCTGGTGTTCGACGGCGATGCGGCGCGCGGCATTCCGGCCTGCGCGCAATGCCATGGCCAGGCGCTCACCGGTGTGCAGCCGGGCATACCCGCGCTGATCGGGCTGCCGCGCCTGTACGTCGCATCGCAGCTGGGCGACTGGCTGACCGACAGCCGCCACGCGCTGCCACCGGACTGCATGGCGGAAGTCGGCCGCAAGCTCGACAGCGCCGACATCAATGCCGTCGCCAGTTGGCTGGCGGTGCAGCCGATGCCGGCCGACGCCAAAGCCGTCGCCGCGCTGCCAAAGCCGCTGCCGACACCGTGCAGCGCCATGGCGAAATGACCATGCGGCGCATCCTTTTCGCCGGCATCGGAGTCGCCGTGCTGCTGGCTGCGGCCCTGCTGGCGCTGGTGGCGCTGAACCTGCGCGGCGAAGATGAACTGCCCGCCGCGCCGGTGGCGTTCGAAGCCACGCCGGCGTTGGTCGAACGTGGCCGCTATCTCGCGCTCGCGGGCAACTGCGCCGGCTGCCACACGGCACGCGGCGGCGCGGCCTATGCGGGCGGGCCGGGCATCGACACGCCTTTCGGCACCGTGTACGCGAGCAACCTCTCGCCGCACAAAGATGCGGGCATCGGCGGATGGAGCGCGGCGCATTTCTGGCGCGCCATGCACAACGGCCGCTCCAGGGACGGGCGGCTGCTGTACCCGGCGTTTCCGTATCCGAACTTCACGCGGGTGACGCGGGAGGATTCGGACGCGATCTACGCCTACCTGCGCACCGTGCCGCCCGCCGCCACGCCCAATGCGGCGCACAGGCTGCGCTTTCCGTACAACACGCAGGCCGCGCTGGCGGTTTGGCGCGCGCTGTCGTTCACACCGGGCAGCTTCGAAGCCGACCCCACCAGACCCGCCGAATGGATACGGGGCGCCTACCTGGTCGACGGGCTTGGCCACTGCATCGCCTGCCACGGCACACGCAACGTGCTCGGCGCGACGCAGGACCGGTTGGGCCTGTCGGGCGGGCCGGTCGAGAACTGGTATGCGCCATCGCTCACGTCGAAGCGCGAAGCCGGCGTTTCGGACTGGAGCACGGCGGATGTCGCCGCGCTGCTCAAGACCGGCACCTCGCCGTGGGGATCGGTCATGGGGCCGATGGCCGACGTCGTCTACAGCAGCACCCAGTACCTGAACGACGAGGACGTGCGCGCGATGGCGGTGTACCTGAAGTCGCTGCCCGGGCAGGCGCCTGCCGCTGAACCGGCGGCCCTCGTGCCCCGCGATGCCGGCACTATGGCGCGCGGTGCCCGCATCTACGACCAGCGCTGCGCCTACTGCCACGGCGATGCCGGACAAGGCGCGCCGGGTGCCTACCCCGCTCTGGCGGGCAACCGAGCCGTGAACATGCTGAGCACGGTGAACCTGGTCCAGGTGCTGCGCCGCGGCGGATTCCTGCCGGCAACCGCGGGCAATCCGCGGCCCTACGGCATGCCGCCCTTCGGCCATGTGCTGGACGACAACGACATCGCCGCGGTGCTCACCTATGTCCGCGCTTCGTGGGGCAACGACGCTCCGCCGGTGGCGCGCGGCGCAATCATGCGGCCTTGAACCGAGCCCTTAACCTGGCGGCCGATCCGTGGCCCAATGGAGGGTAAGCGCGCGCCTACGACCGAATGGCGGTACGTCCTGCATTAACTAGGGGAGCGGCGCTGACGCCGCCCGATTAGGATTCGACCGCATTGCCCTTGCCACACGCAGCGCACGTTCAACCGCACCGCCCGAACTCCGCGCCTCACTTGCCCGAGACCCATCCCATGACCGTCATCGATCACGCCACCACCACCGCCCCCGCCATCGACGCCACCCAGCAAATGAAGGTACTGCTCGAGGGGCTGACCCGGCTGCGCAAGGGCGACGCGAACGCGCGACTGCCCGATGACTGGTCGGGCGTGGCGGGCAAGGTCGCGGACGTCTTCAACGACCTGGTCGAGCAGAACGCCATGCTGGCGTCGGAACTGGTCCGGTTGCGGCAGGTCGTGGGCAAGGAAGGCAAGCTGAAGCAGCGCGCGGTGATGCCCGAGGCGCGCGGCTTCTGGGGCGAGTCGATCGCCTGCGTGAACTCGCTCATCGACGACCTGGTGCACCCGACCAGCGAAGTCGCCCGCGTGATCGGCGCGGTGGCGCAGGGCGACCTGTCCAAGAGCATGGCGCTGGAAGTCGACGGGCGCGAGCTCGAAGGCGAGTTCCTGCGCACCGCGAAGACGATCAACAAGATGGTCGAGCAGCTCGGCAACTTCTCCGCCGAAGTGACGCGGGTCGCACGCGAGGTGGGCACCGAAGGCAAGCTCGGCGGCCAGGCCAAGGTGAAGGGCGTCGCCGGCACCTGGAAGGACCTGACCGACTCGGTCAACTCGATGGCCGGCAACCTGACCGA
The DNA here is from genome assembly GCA_037720315.1 of Variovorax sp. Taxonomy (GTDB): domain Bacteria; phylum Pseudomonadota; class Gammaproteobacteria; order Burkholderiales; family Burkholderiaceae_C; genus Variovorax. The sequence goes on from JBBJMS010000136.1 coordinate 8,478, forward strand.
TCAGGTGCGCAACATCGCCGACGTGACGACCGCCGTCGCCAACGGCGACCTGTCGAAGAAGATCACCGTGGACGTGAAGGGCGAGTTCCTGACCTTGAAGAACACGATCAACACCATGGTCGACCAGTTGCGCTCCTTTGCCTCCGAAGTGACGCGCGTCGCGCGCGAGGTGGGCACCGAGGGCTCGCTAGGCGGACAGGCGCGGGTAGAGGGCGTCTCCGGCACCTGGAAGGACCTGACCGATTCGGTGAACTCGATGGCCGGCAACCTGACCAGCCAGGTGCGCAACATCGCCGACGTGACGAAGGCCGTGGCGGCGGGCGACCTGTCCAAGAAGATCACCGTCGACGGCAAGGGCGAAATCCTGGAACTAAAGAACACGGTGAACACGCTGGTCGACCAGCTTCGCTCCTTTGCCGCCGAAGTGACGCGCGTGGCGCGCGAGGTCGGCACCGAAGGCAAGCTGGGCGGCCAGGCCGACGTGCAGGGCGTGGCCGGTACATGGAAGGACCTGACGGAGTCGGTCAACTTCATGGCCGGCAACCTGACCAGCCAGGTGCGCAACATCGCCGAGGTGACGACGGCGGTGGCGGCGGGCGACCTGTCCAAGAAGATCACGGTCGATGTGAAGGGCGAGATCTCCGAACTGAAGAACACCATCAACACGATGGTGGACCAGCTGCGGTCGTTCGCGGCCGAAGTGACCCGCGTGGCGCGCGAGGTGGGCACCGAAGGCAAGCTCGGCGGACAGGCCGACGTGCAGGGCGTGGCCGGCACCTGGAAGGACCTGACCGATTCGGTGAACTCGATGGCGTCCAACCTGACCAGTCAGGTGCGCAACATCGCCGACGTGACCAAGGCGGTGGCTGCAGGCGACCTGTCGAAGAAGATCACGGTGGACGTGAAGGGCGAGATTCTCGAACTCAAGGCCACCATCAACACGATGGTCGACCAGCTCTCGTCTTTCGCGGCCGAGGTGACCCGCGTCGCGCGCGAGGTCGGCACCGAGGGCCGGCTCGGCGGACAGGCGCAGGTGCGCGACGTCTCCGGCACCTGGAAGGACCTGACCGACAACGTGAACTTCATGGCCGGCAACCTGAC